>NZ_CDROCK010000001.1:0-342341 GCF_977020205.1 Pseudomonas sp. AIG
CTCAGCCTGCCGACGCGGCCGGTGAATCAAGATCAACAGCTGCAGCCGAGCTAACGCTCATCCTGTTGAGTGGTGGAAGAGCGTGCGGTCGGCTTTGGGTTTGTGCTGGATTTACCCCTCACCCCAGCCCTCTCCCCAAGGAGAGGGAGCCGATTTGTGGGCTTTTCATTGTCTGAGTTCGACTCGGTATTTCACGTCGTTGTACCTCTCACCATCACCTCGGTCAGTTCCCTCTACCTCTGGGCGGTCCGACGTTTCGGGAGGGCTAGGGTGAGGGGCTTTTGATCTGGTGCAGTATTGAATTCGACTCGGTATTTCACGTCGGCGTACCTCTCACAATCACCTCGGTCAGTTCCCTCTACCTCCGGGCGGTCCGACGTTTCGGGAGGGCTAGGGTGAGGGGCTTTTGATCTGGTGCAGTATTGAATTCGACTCGGTATTTCACGTCGGCGCACGTCTCACAATCACCTCGGTCAGTTCCCTCTACCTCCGGGCGAGGGCCAGGGTGAGGGGCTTTTGATCTGGGTTATCCGGCAGGTTGCTGTAACATGCGGCATCTTCACTCTTGCGAGCAGCGAAAATGGATTCTCACTCGATATTGACCTTCACTCTGGTCGCCGCAATTGCCATTGCCAGCCCGGGGCCGGCGACTTTGATGGCGATCAACAACAGTCTCGCGCACGGGCAGCGCAGTACGATCTGGTCGTCGCTGGGGAATGCCAGTGGTTTGTTCTGTCTGTCGGCAGCGGCGATGTTGGGGTTGGGGGCGTTGTTGGCCAGTTCGGAAATTCTGTTCAATGCGGTGAAGATCATCGGCGCCGGGTATCTGTTCTACCTCGGGGTCAAGCAGTTGTTCAAAAAGGGGCCGATGCTGCCGGAGGGTGTCGAAGGTGAGGCGAGCAAGGTGCGGCCGACTCGCGGCAAGCTGTACAAGTCGGCGTTTCTGACGGCGGTGACCAACCCCAAGGCGACGATGTTTTTTACTGCGTTGTTTCCGCAGTTCATCGATCAGGGCGCCGCGCTGCTGCCGCAATTTCTGATCCTGACTTCGATTTTCATGGCGCTGTCGGTGTCGTCACTGAGCGTGTACGCCGCGTTGGCTTCCCGCGCCAAGGGCGTGCTGACTCGGCCGGCCCTGTCGCGTTGGGTCAGTCGTGTGGTCGGTTCAACGTTCATCGGTTTTGGCGCGGCGATTCTGACGATGCGTCGGCAGACGGTTTAAACCCATTTGAACCGGGCCGGGAATCTCGCCACAAAGCAGGTGCCCGACTCGCTGTTTGAGGACACGCTCAAGGTGCCGTTGTGTGCCGTGGCGATCTGCGAGGCGATGTAAAGCCCCAGACCCAAGCCTTCGCAACGTTGCCCGGCTTCGGCGCGGGAGAACGGTTCGAACAGCAATGGCATCAGTTGTGCGGGAATCGGCGTGCCTTGATTGGTCAGCGAGAGGACAATTTCGTCGCGCTCGGCGTAAGCCTTGAAAATGATCGGCGTGGCGTTCGAACCGTGGGTGACGGCGTTCCCCAGCAGGTTGGAGAGCAATTGGCTGATGCGCAATGCATCGCAATAGACGCCCGCCGGCACCTCCAGCTCCGCGATGAACGTCGCCTGCGGATTGGAGGCTTGCACCTCGGCAAGGGTCAGTTGCAGCGTGTTTTGCAAGTCGTCGACCAGCGTACGCTGCACGGGAATCCCGCCACCCAGCCGCCCCCGGGCAAAGTCGAGGATGTTTTCGATCAGCACGCCCATGCGCACCGAGCTGTTGCGGATCGCCGAAATCAGATTGAGTGAGCGCTTTTCTTCGGTTTTGCTTTCCAACAGGTCGGCGCTCATACGAATCGCACTCAGCGGTGTGCGCAGGTCATGCCCGAGCACGGCGATGAACTGCTCGCGCAGGCGGCCCAGCTCATTGGCGTTGCTCAGTTCGACCTTGGTTGCCTCAAGATGAGTTTGCGTATCGAGGCTCATGGCAATCAGTTGGGCGAAGAGGGTGAGCGTCTTGGCGATAGCCGGTTCGTCCAGATTGGCGGGCACGGAGTCGATGGCGCAGAGGGTGCCGAAGAAGTCGCCATTGGCTTTGACGATGGGGATGGAGATGTAACTCTCCAGTCCATAGGTTTTCGGCGTGTGGTGCAGGGAAAAGATCGGATGCGCGCTGGCGTGACCGAAAATCACCGGCTGCTGATGCTGGCGGATCTCATGGCAAATGGTCGACTCAAGCACCAGTTCGCCACCGGGTTTGAGCCCGAAATCAATCGAATCATCGACGGCGCAGGCTACCCAGTTTCGGTCAGTGACGCGGGCAACTGCAGCGAAACGCATGCCGGTGAGGTGCTTGACCATGCTCAGGATGACCGGCACTGCATCAATGCTGCGGATGGCGTCGATGTCTGGGGTGAATGCCGGATTGGTCATGGACGATGCTTCTTGAAGAGTTCGCTCAGAGACTATCTGTTATTGCCAGGCATGACTAATGCGGTAATCAAGAAAGAACAAGGGCGCCACGGATTTCCCGGGCGCCCTTGTGTTTTATTGCCGGTGCGACTCAGAACTTGTACTTGGCCGTCAGCATATCACTGCGCGGGTTGCCGTAGTTGTCGTTGGCCCCCCAAGTGACATTGGAGCCGATGGCGGAGTAGTAGACGCGGTCAAAGATATTGTTCGCGTTGACCTGCAGATCCAGGTGTTTGTTGACTTCGTACCCGGCCATCAGGTCGGTCACCGCGTAGCCACCCTGTTCGAGGCGATAGCTGCCGTTATTGGCCAGGGCGACATCGTTGTACATCCGGCTCTGCCAGTAAACGTTGCCACCCACGCGCAGGTTTTGCAGCGGACCCTGGAAGCGATACACGGTGGAGACCTTGAACAGATGCTCTGGCGTGTCTGTTTCGAAACGCTGATTGTTGTTGGCCGGGTTTTCATCCTTGATGTAGTGCGCGCGGGTGTAGGTGTAACCGGCGCCGACTTGCCAGTTGTCGGTCAGCGCGCCTTGCAGTTCCATGTCCACGCCTTGGCTGCGCACCTTACCCGATGAGCCGTAGCAGGTCAGGACCGGGCAGCCGAACTGAGTGTCGGCCTGGGTGGCGCGGCCGGTCTGGTCCATCTGGAACACCGCCAGACTGGCGTTGAGGGCGCCGTTGAAGTACTCGCCCTTGATGCCCACCTCGTAGTTTTCGCCGACGATCGGCTCGAGCACTTTGCCGCCGAGATCCTTCTGGGTCTGCGGGGTGAAGATGTCGGTGTAGCTGGCATACACCGAGTAGTGGTCGTCGAGCTTGTAGATCAGGCCGGCATAGCGGGTGAGGTTCTTGGTGACTTTATAGTCGCCATCGCCGGAGCGGTCATCGTAGTCGTACCAATCGAGACGGCCGCCGAGGATCAGTGTCAGCGGATCGGCCAGACTCAGGCGGGTGGTCAGGTAAACGGCATCCTGGGTGGTGACGGTGCGGGTTTTGCCGTCCCGCACGAAGTCGGGTTTTGGCGCGCCAATCGGCCAGGCGGTGGTGTACGGGTCGTATTCCTTGGTGGTCGCGTCATACACGCGGTTGCTGGCGCCGACGACCAGTTCGTGGCTGCGGCCGAACGCTTCGAACGGGCCGCTGGCGAATACTTCGAGCGAGCGCTGCTTGTCGGTGTTATGGGATTGATAGGCCGTGGTTTCCAGCGGGCCGGCGTAGCGCGACAGGTAAGTCCCGGAGAACTCGCCGTCGAGGGTCGAGGTCGAGCCGGCGACGTGCAGTTTCCAGTCGTTGTCGAAACGATGTTCCACTTCACCGAACGCGGTGTCGATTTGCAGCTTGCGGTTTTCCCAATCGGTGCCCGGGTAGGTGGAGCGGGGCAGGTCGAGGTGATGGCCGTTGGTGCCGATCGGCAAGCCGCCCCAGAAATAGTTGGTCTGTTCATTCTGCCGCGAGAAACCGAGGGTCGCGGTGGTGCTGTCGCTCAGGTCGGCTTCACCGATGGCGTAGAACAAGCCATGGTCGTTCTCTTCCTTGTCGCGGAAGCTGTCGGCGCCCTGATAAGAGCTGACCACGCGGCCGCGCAAGGTGCCGCTTTCGTTCAACGGGCTGGACGCGTCGATCTCGCCACGGTAGTCATCCCAACTGCCGGCGGCGCCGGTGAGGGTCACGCGTTGATCGGCAGTCGGGCGTTTGCGCACCAGGTTGATCGCCGCCGAAGGATTGCCCGCACCGGTGACCAGACCGGTCGCACCACGGACGATTTCGACGCGGTCGAACATCGCCAGGTTGGGTTGCACTGCCATCGAGAACGGCGAGTACGAACTCGGCAGGCCGTCGTACATGATCGTGTCGATGTCGAAACCGCGCGAGCTGTACGTCTGCCGACCCGGGCCGCTGGCCTGGCTGAGGAACAACCCCGGCGTGCCTTTCACCACGTCGTTGATGCTGGTCATGTTCTGGTCGTCCATCCGTTGACGGGTAATCACCGTCACCGCCTGAGGCGTTTCGCGCATGGTCAGCGACAGCTTGGTTGCCGTGCGCATCGGGCCGGTGGTGTAGGACTGGGTGTCTTCGGTAGTGCTGCTCATCTGGGTGGCGCCGATTTCGGTGGCGTCCAGTTCCAGCGTGGCTGGCGCAGCTTTTTCAGGAGAGGCGGGTGTTGCTTCATCGGCCAGAACCGGTGTGATGCTGGCCATGCAGATGGCGAGTGCCAACAGGTTAGGTGAACGGTGTGAGCGACGGTGAATGGTGTGAAACGACATCAATCTGCTTCCCCAAATGATACGAAAACGAATCCAGTGCGAGTGCGTGTAGGAATTATTCGCATTAGTCTGTCAGATCATTCCGGGGGAAGAAAGCCGTACGGCTCAGTTAGTTAATGAATTTTTCACATTTGAGCGGGCGCTCTACGTCGCGGGTCGGCGCAGATTCGTTGGTCTTTTGCGGGGCAAATGACGGGGCAGCGGACCGATCACAGTGGCTGTGACCGGTGCTGCGGGTGAGTCCGGCTAAGCAGACAAACGAGACGAAAAGGGCGGTCAGTTCAAATCGGCAGCGTCGTGCCGCTCGGGCACTTGCGTCGCTTCATCGCCCCACGTGCGATTGACGCGTTGGCCACGGATGACCGCCGGCCGCTTGGAAATCTCCTCTGCCCAGCGCTGCACATGCGTGTATTCATGAGCCGCGAGAAACTCGGCCGCGGAATAAACATTGTTGCGCACCAATTGCCCGTACCACGGCCAGACCGCGATGTCGGCGATGGTGTAGCTGTCGCCGGCCAGATAAGCACTTTCGGCCAAACGCCGATCGAGCACATCCAGTTGCCGCTTGGCTTCCATGGTGAAGCGGTTGATCGGGTATTCCAGCTTCTCCGGCGCATAGGCATAGAAATGCCCGAAACCGCCGCCAAGGTACGGTGCCGAGCCCATCTGCCAGAACAGCCAGTTCAAGGTTTCGGCACGGCCAGCCGGGTCTTTCGGCAGGAAGGCGCCGAACTTCTCAGCCAGGTACAGCAGGATCGAACCGGACTCGAACACCCGAATCGGCGGTTCGGTGCTGCGATCCAGCAGCGCCGGGATTTTCGAGTTCGGGTTGATCTCGACAAATCCGCTGGAGAACTGATCACCTTCGCCAATGCGGATCAGCCAGGCATCGTACTCGGCGTCGCTGTGCCCCAGCGCCAGCAGCTCTTCGAGCAGAATCGTCACTTTGACGCCGTTGGGCGTGGCCAGCGAATACAGCTGCAACGGGTGCTTGCCGACTGGCAGGGTCTTGTCATGGGTCGGTCCGGCAATCGGCCGATTGATACTGGCGAACTGACCACCGGACGGTGCTTGGTTTTTCCAGACCTGGGGCGGAACGTACGGCGCTTTGCTCATCTAAGGGGCCTCATCTTGGCAAGTGGAAAAAATACCTCGCTGATAATAGACAGGACACCACACAACCTGCTGTGTATTCCAGAGGGCGATGGATTGAGCGGCAAGCGATGAGCGCTTGCAGTCGTCAGCTCGATGGCGATTTGCTCTGCGATTGACCCGCCGTACGATTCCGGTTTCAGCCTCAGCGCTGCGGCCATTGATCCTTGATTTCAAACCACGGTGCTTTCGACGTGACTTCGACATGTTGCTGTTTTTCCGTGGTGAACGTCGTGTCCAGCGTGCCCAGCGCTACCGAAATCCAGTCGCTGTATTCACCCTGATTGCGTGCCCAGAACAGCGACGAACCGCAGTGCGTGCAGAACTGGCGTTGTACCGATTCAGACGACTGATACGACTTGACCTGGTCGGCGCCCTCCAGCAATTCCAGGTTCTGGCGCAGCACGCTGCCGTAGCTGGCGAATGCCGCGCCGTGGCTTTTGCGGCATTGGCTGCAGTGGCAGTGCGAAAGCGCTTTGGGCCGTGAGCGGATCTGGTATTTCACGACGCCGCACAGGCAACTGCCCCGGAAGGTCTGAGGGGAGGGTGTCAGCATTATTATTGGGAGTCCTTGTAGGCGATGGCTGGTTTCAGGTTGCCGGGTGATTGCTTCAGAAAGTCGCTGATCAGGGAAATCACTTGTTGTTGAATCACCGCGCGCGGACGACCGCCGACGCCATCGGTGCAGATGATGCTGTCCCCCGGCACATCCGCGTCAAGCATGGCCACGGCGCCAGGTTTGCAGATCGCCATGAACGTGAAGTGACTGGCATCGTTGATTTCGACGTAATGCGACGAGGTTTTCGGCAGGCGTTTGGCGAGGTCGACCGATTCCAGTTGCGCGGGCAGTTCTTTCGACGGTACGCCGGCGGCAATCACCAGAATCGGCACGGGAAAGGTCGCAAGGCTGGCATTGGTCATCCCGCGCGACAGGCCCAGATCCAGTGACACCACGGCAGTGACACGCTTGTCACGCCAGTCGGCGGCCAATTGCGCTTTCGCTTGCGCGGTGCTTGCAGTGTTCATTTGTTGGTAGGCGGTGCAACTGGCCAGTTGCGTGTGGACCTTGCAGTCTTTGGCGAAACGTTCGGGGTCGAAGCGCGCGCCGCCGGTTTCGAGCACGGTCCAACCGCCGAGAGAATGGCCCACAACAGCAATTCGATCCTTGGCCACCGCGCCGAATTTTTCCGGTTGCGCCGTCACAGCATCAATGGCCCGGCTGAGGTCGACCGGACGTTGCCACAGTTGTGCCGCCGCTTGTGGGCGGCGATCTCGACTGGTGGTGCCGGGATGGTTGACTGCCGCGACGATGTAACCCTGATGCGCCAGCGCACTGGCCAGCCAGGTCTGGTTGATCCAGCTTCCGCCATAGCCGTGGGAAAGCACCACCAACGGATGCGCGCCGCTGGCGGCCGGGGCGTCGAGCACGGCAGGGGCACCGACGAAGACCGGGTTGTCGCCGAACAATTGTGGCGTCGCAGCGGTGGTCGAGCTCGGGTACCAGACGACCATTTCCAGCGGGCGCTCGTTGCGCGGATCCGCCAGTGTGGCGTACTGGAAACCAACGGGTTGAGCGTCAGCGAATACGTGGTTGCTCAAGCAGATCAGTAGCAGAGCGCCGAGAGACTTTTTCATTGTTGTTATCTTCCGTGATGGGCCGTTTGGGCGAGATGGACTTTGCCCGAATTCGCGCGCTTCAGCGAGCCCTGCGTCTTAAACATTTTCCAGCGGCCAGCGCGCGGCCAGATGCGCGGTCAGGTAATCCAGAAAGGCTTTGACCTTCGGCGTCATCGCCGCGCGTTCCTGCACGCAGGCGTAGATGTCCATCGGCTGGACGACGGAGTGGGACGCGTCGCTGCGTTCAAACAGCGGCACCAATTGCCCGCTCGCCAGATAAGGCGCCGCAACAAACTCCGCCAGTCGCGTGACCCCGGCGCCGTGAACCGCCATTTGCGCCAGCGCATCGATGTCATCGCTGATCGCGGTGGCATTGATAGTGGCGTCGAAACGCTGACCGTCGCGGACAAAACTCCAGCGCAGAAAACGCCCGTCCAGTGGATAACGAAACGCCAGGCAGGCGTGGTTCTGCAAATCATCAGGCGATTGCGGCCATCCGGCGCGCTGCAGATAGGCCGGCGCGGCGCACATGATGAAGGGCAGCGAAACGATCTTGCGCGCGACGATGCCGTCCTCCAGTTGTGGCTTGATCCGCAGGCTCAGATCGATGCCGTCCTGGATATGGTTGATCTTGCCGTTGGTGGTCGAGAGCTCAATCAGCAGACGCGGGTGCAGTGCACCGAAACCGGCGATCAGCGAGGCCAGCACATGGCGGCCGAATGCTGAGGTGGAGGCAATGCTCAGCCGGCCTTGCAGCTCGGTTTCATCGTGGCTGATCGAGCTTTGCGCGGCTTCCAGATCGGCAGCGATGCGCCGGACTTTCTCGTAGTACGCCGCGCCGTTTTCGGTCAGCGCCATGCTGCGCGTGGTGCGTTGCAGCAGGCGTACGCCGAGGTGCGCTTCCAGTCGATTGATCGTCTGGCTGACGGCCGCTGCGCTGACGCCGAGAATCCTGGCCGCGCCGACAATCGAGCCGGCTTCGACCACTTTGATAAAACTGGCAATCGCCGCTAACAGATTCATCCATGTCCCGTTGAGGGTTGATTCGTAAGTTGTGCTTTATAAAGTACCTGCGATTGAGCGTCTAGTTGCGCGGGGGCGGCCTTGCTAACGTGCGGTCTCCCTGTCACTGGATGGAAAAGCGATATGAATCAAAGAACCAACGCCGAAGCCTTGATCATCAGCCGCCGCAAGCTGTCACCGCGCGCCACGCCCTACGTGTTTGCGTTGTACATGGCGACGATCATGGCGTTTTTGATGTCGCTGGTGATTACCGCTGCCAACTCCGGCATTGATAACGATTACCTGAATAATGCGTTGCACGCCTACAAGCTGGCGATGCCTGCGGCGTTCCTGTGCATCCTCATCGTGCGGCCGATTGTGATCAAACTGGTGGCGTGGACGGTGCATCCGCATCGTTGAAAGCTTTCACGTCAGTGGTGACTGTTCTGACGTCTTCGCGAGCAGGCTCGCTCCCACAGGGGGGGGCGTTCCAAATGTGGGAGCGAACCTGCTCGCGAATGGCCTCACCGCCGACCGTGACGTCTTGTGAAAGGCATCAGAAAAACTCGTCAAGCAACTGATAGAAAGCGATCCGCTGCAGATCCGGTTCCACGCCGTACACCTCGAAAAACAGCGGTAGCCACTGCGCGCCGAGGTTGTCCGTGATGCTGTGCGCGGCCAACGCCAAATCCTGATAACGGTCAGCGACGCCGAGTCGCCCGCAGTCGACAAACCCGCTGAAGCGGCCCTCGTCGGCGAGCAGGTTGGGCAGGCACGCATCGCCATGCGCGACCACCAGTTCTTCATGATCAGGGCGAGTGGCGAGCAATTGTTCGAACACCGCTTCAGCACTCCAGCCAAGGCGCGAATCGTCGAAGTCCTCTTCATCGATCAATCCGGCCAGCAGGTGTTCGCCGGCCAGCCGTATTTTTTTGTCCAGGCAGTGATCGAACGGGCAGCTCTCGATAGCGACCGCGTGCAGTGCGCGCAAAGACTCGGCTGCAAGCGTGACGATCTGTTGCGGCGAGAGGTGCTCACTGCTGGCCAGATCCCGCCCCGCAATGGCGCTCATCAGCAGCCAGTTGCGATCCGCTTCGGTGGTGGTCTCGAGCACACGCGGCGCCGGCAAGTCCTGGCTCGTCAGCCAACGCAAGCGCTGTACCTCACCGGGCAATTCGCCCAACGCCATGACCGTCTCGGATTTCACGAACAGCGCCGCAGCGCCTGCGCGGGTAATGCGCCATACGTCGGCGCGTGATTCGCCAATGGTCTGTTGCTCGATAACCGCGTCTGCAAAGCGGTTGCGCCATGTGTCTGGTAAATCCATGTTCGTGGTCCTTGCCCGTGCCCGAAATGCGCAGTTTGCCGTCCGGGCGGACTTCACCGCAAATGGTCCAGGTGGTGAAAACAATCGAAACTTCGCCTTCGCCGTCATTGTCCAGACCTCTACAGCTCCCGGCCCAGGCACGGTCGGGAATACGTCATGCACCAGCAAACGACGAGGATCAAGATGACGATGACCGTAGGAGATTTTCTGGTTGAGCGGCTCAGCCAATGGGGCGTTACGCGGATTTTTGGTTACCCGGGTGACGGCATCAACGGCGTGTTCGGCGCGCTCAGCCGGGCCAAGGGAAAGATCGAATTCGTCCAGGCGCGGCATGAAGAAATGGCCGCGTTCATGGCCTCGGCGCATGCCAAGTTCACCGGTGAGTTGGGGGTGTGCATCGCCACTTCCGGCCCCGGCGCCTCGCATCTGATCACCGGCCTCTACGATGCGCGCCTGGATCACATGCCGGTGTTGGCCATCGTCGGTCAGCAGGCGCGCACGGCACTCGGCAGTCACTATCAGCAAGAGCTTGATCTGGTATCGATGTTCAAGGACGTCGCCGGGGCATTTGTGCAGCAGGCCTCGGCGCCGTCGCAGGTGCGGCACCTGCTTGATCGAGCGGTGCGCACGGCTGTGGGCGAACGTCGGGTAACCGCGCTGATCCTGCCCAACGATTTGCAGGACCTGAAATACCAAGCGCCGGCTCGCGAACATGGCACCGCGCATTCCGGGGTCGGTTACACGAAACCCAAAGTGCTGCCTTATGACGTGGATCTGCAGCGGGCAGCCGACGTTTTGAATGCCGGCGAAAAGGTTGCCATTCTGGTCGGAGCGGGTGCTTTGCAGGCGACGGATCAGGTCATCGCGGTGGCGGAAAAACTCGGCGCCGGCGTCGCCAAAGCGCTGTTGGGCAAAGCCGTGTTGCCGGACGATTTGCCTTGGGTCACTGGCAGCATCGGCCTGCTCGGCACCGAACCCAGCTACAAACTGATGAACGAATGCGACACCTTGCTGATGATCGGTTCGGGCTTTCCCTACGCGGAGTTTTTGCCGAAGGAAGGCCAGGCGCGCGGTGTGCAGATCGATTTGCAACCCGACATGCTCAGTCTGCGCTATCCGATGGAGGTCAATCTGGTCGGTGATTCGGCGGAAACCCTCGCCGCGTTGTTGCCGCTACTCGAACAGAAAACCTCAAACAAGTGGCGCAAGAAAGTCGAAGGCTGGCGCGGCAGCTGGGAGAAAACCCTGGAAAAACGCGCCATGGCCAAAGCCGATCCGGTCAACCCGCAAAGGGTGGTGTACGAGTTGTCGCCGCGCCTGCCCGATAACGCAATCATCACCAGCGACTCCGGCTCTTGCGCCAACTGGTTTGCCCGTGACCTGAAAATCCGCCGTGGCATGCAGTGCTCATTGTCCGGTGGACTCGCGTCCATGGGCGCCGCTGTGCCTTATGCGATTGCCGCCAAGTTTGCTTATCCCGAGCGTTCGGTCATTGCGCTGGTGGGCGACGGGGCGATGCAGATGAACAACATGGCCGAGCTGATCACCGTCGCCAAGCACTGGCGCCAGTGGGCGAGCCCGAAATGGATCTGCGCGGTGTTCAACAACGAGGACCTCAATCAGGTCACGTGGGAGCAGCGGGTGATGGAGGGCGATCCGAAGTTCGAAGCTTCGCAAAGCATTCCCGATGTGCCTTATCACCTGTTCGCCATCTCCATCGGCCTGAAAGGCATTTTCGTTGATCGCGAAGAAGACGTCGCCGCTGCCTGGGAAAAGGCACTGGCCTCGGAGGTGCCGGTGCTGATCGAGTTCAAGACCGACCCGAACGTGCCGCCATTGCCGCCGCACATCAAACTTGAACAGGCGAAGAAGTTCGCCACGACGTTGCTCAAGGGCGATCCGGATGAGGCCGGGGTGATCCTGCAAACCGCCAAGCAGGTACTCGGCTCGGTATTGCCCGGGAAGAAATGACCGGTTAACGCAAAGGTTTGATCGTTCCCACGCTCTGCGTGGGAATGCCTCTAGGGACGCTCTGCGTCCAGTGACGCGGAGCGTCACGGGCTGCATTCCCATCAATGAGCGGAAGGTGCACTGATGATTTTCATTGGCTGTGCAGGCTGGAATCTGGGGCGCGAACACTGGCCGGCATTTCCGGCAGAAGGCACGCACTTGCGGCGCTACGCTGCGCGTCTCAACGGCGTGGAAATCAACAGTTCGTTCTACCGTCCGCATCGTCGGCAAACCTATGAACGCTGGGCGGATGGCGTACCGGAAGCCTTCCGCTTTTCGGTGAAAATGCCCAAACACATCAGCCATGAATTGCGCTTGGTGGGTTGTGAACCAGCGCTGGATAAATTCCTCGCCGAGTGCGCAGGTCTGGGTGAGCGTCTGGGCTGTTTGCTGGTGCAGTTGCCGCCGTCACTGGCGTTCGACGAAGCCGTCGCCGAAGCCTTTTTTACGACATTGCGTCAGCGCTTTTCCGGCGTCGTGGTGCTCGAACCAAGGCACGAATCATGGATCAGCGCCGAGCCGATGCTGATGACGCATCAGATTGCCCAGGCGGCAGTCGATCCCTCGCGCATCAGCAGTGATGTTTCGCCAATCGGCTGGGCAGAAGCGAAATACTGGCGACTGCACGGCTCACCGCGCATTTACCACAGCGCCTACGAGCCCGCTTATCTGCAAAACCTTGCACAAGCCCTGCAATCAGCGGCCGCGGCAGGTGCCGCGACCTGGTGTATTTTCGACAACACCGCCAGCGGCGCAGCGCTGGGCAACGCCTTGGCACTGACCGCGCTGACTTCAGGTTGAATCAGACCGCCAAATGCTCATACAGAATCGTCGCACCGACAATCATCAGCACCACGCCACCGACGATTTCCGCACGCTTGCCGACCACCGCGCCGAGCACCCGGCCGAGCATCACACCAAGGGTCACCATGGTCATGGTCGCCAGACCAATTGCCGCCGCAGCCACCCAAATATTCACATCGACAAACGCCAGGCCGACGCCGACCGCGAGGGCATCGATGCTGGTGGCAAACGCGGTGACCGCAAGAATCAGGAAGGAGTGCGAGCCCGGTTTTTCTTCTTGCTCTTCTTCGTGTTTCAGGCCGTTGTAGATCATGTGCAGGCCAAGAATCACCAGCAGGGTGAACGCGATCCAGTGGTCCCATTCGGCCACCCAACGGGTCGCCGCCTGGCCGATCAGCCAGCCGATGATGGGGGTGATGGCTTCGATCACACCGAAGATCAGACCGGTACGCAGGGCTTCAGTGAGACGCGGTTTGTGCAGGCTGGAGCCTTTGCCGATGGCGGCGGCGAACGCATCCGTGGACATGGCCAAAGCGAGGAATATGAGGGAAACAGGATTCACGGGGGCACACTTCCAGTCGGGCTATGAGTCAACGACACAACCACACGCCCGACTTTAGGCATGGATGTGTCGTCGGTCTCACCAACCAAAAGGTGTTCGCACCACGGCATGTTGCCGAGAATGTTGATACGAACGCTTCCGAAAGGCTCGGAAACAGGCTACTCCCCAACGAGGCTGCGGATCTTATGCGGGCAAACATGAAAATTTCGTCAAAACCGCCGCATCGGACATCAGGCGTAGCACGTCATGCCGACTTCTCGTTGATCCGCAACTCTGCGCACAAACCGCCACGCGGCAGGTTGTATAACTGCAAAGTGCTGCCGATCTTGCTGACGATCATCTGCACAATGGCCAGCCCCAGTCCGGCGCCGTTGGCATGACCGTGACTGTAGAAACGCTCGAACAGTCGCGCATAATCCGCTTCGTTGATACCGGGGCCGGCGTCCTCGACGCTGATGTACACCGCGCCGGATGCCTTTGGTTGGACCTGTACGCGCACTTCGCTGCCGGGCGGGGCGAAATTCAAGGCGTTGGTGACCAGGTTCTGCAAGGCGATGGCGAGTGCAACCGGGTCGGTGTCGACCGGGCAGTGGTGGTCGCTGTCGAGGATCAGGTCGACGTCTTTCTCCAGCGCCAGCGGCGCCAGTTCGGCGAGCTCTTCGCGCACCAGCGCGGTGAGTTCCACCGGGGTCTTTTCCGGGATGGCCAGGCGCGGCTCAATGCGCGCCATGGTCAGCAACTGGCTGGCGATGCGGGTGGCACGGTCCACGGCGCTGACCAGAAACTCCAGCGCCTCATCGCGTTGTTGCGCGGTACCGGCAAGCTGCGCGTTTTGCGCATGGATGCGCAGGATCGCCAGCGGCGTGCGCAACTCGTGGGCGGCGTCGGCGATAAAGCGTCGCTCGCGTGCCAACACATTATCGATCTGCTGCAACAGGCGATTGAGCGCGGTTTGCATCGGTTCAAGGTCGTGGGGCAGGGGCTTGAGGTTCAGCGGTTTGAGGGTGTCGGTGTTGCGCCCGCGAATGGTCTGCGCCATGGCTCGCAACGGTTGCAGGCCCCAGCCAATCGCCAGCCAGATCAGCACCGTCAGCACTGGCACGCCGATCACACTCGGCCACAGCGTGTGGCCGACAATGCGCTCGATCAGATCCTGCCGAATGTCATCGCGCTCACCGACCCAGATCAACAGCCCTTGCTGCGAGTCCTTGAGCAGAAACGCGCACCAGTCGCGGCCGTTTTCCATCAAGTCATGGGACCCGAGGGTGGTCGGCGGCGCGTTGAGTTCCGGCGCTTCAGCCGAGCGCATCAGCAACTGCCCGTCGCTGCGCCAGACCTGAAACGTCAAACGGGTTTCGTAGGGGTGCGCCGCCTCGCCATCGCCGACCCGGCTCATGGCTTCATCGAAGGCCTGATGCAGCCGCTGCCAGTTGTTATCGCCCGGAGCGCGTTGCGCCAGCACGCCTTGCAGTAGGCGTGCGCTCTGCGCCAGTTGTGCGTCGTAGACCTCTTCGATTTCGTGATGGCTGTCGCGCAGCACCAGCCAACTGATCAGCAGATCGCCCATCAATACCAGGATCAATACCGGCACCAGAATTCGCGCACGTATCGAGATCATGGTTTGACCGCCACCACATAACCGACGCCGCGCACGGTGCGGATCAACTCGGTCGAGAGTTTTTTGCGCAGGTTGTGGATCAGCACTTCGAGGGTGTTGCTCTCGACCCGTTCCTGCCAGCCGTACAGTGCGCCGGACAGGCGCTCGCGGGTGACGACTTTGCCGGGCCGCGCCATCAGTTGATGCAGCAGCTGGTATTCCATCGGCGTCATCACCACCTCGTTGCCCAGCCAGGTGACTTGCTGGCTGACCGGATCGAGGCACACGCCGGCATGTTCCAGCACCGGTTGCGCCCGGCCCTGGCTGCGCCGCAGCAAGGCGCGGATGCGTGCCTTCAACTCATCGACATCGAACGGTTTGATCAGGTAGTCATCGGCGCCGGCGTCGAGGCCGGCAATGCGTTCGCCGGTGCCATCGCGGGCGGTGAGGATCAGCACCGGCAAGTCCTGCTGCTCGCTGCGCAATTGCTGCAGCAGGGTCAGGCCATCGAGCCGTGGCAGACCAAGGTCAAGCAGCAGCAAATCAAAGCTTTCACTGCGCAGCGCATGCAAGGCACTGACGCCGTCCTGCAACCAGTCAAGGGTGTAGCCCTCGCTGCTCAGGGCAACGCGAATGCCTTGTCCGAGGGCACGATCATCTTCGACCAGAAGCAGGCGCATGGGCGGTTCTCTGTTGGGAGTACGGGGTTGCTAATACGGGGTTGGATGGCCGGCATCATGCCGCTGTGCAAGCCGTCGTGGCAGGCCATCCGACGGGAAAGATGTAACGACTCGTTGCCAACTAAGCTTTCGCTAAGGTTGCTTTTGCACAGTGAGGCCTTCCTCATCCAGCGAGAGTGATTCCATGCGCAAACTGCTGCTGTTGTCTTTGATCGTCGCCAGCCCTCTGGCCATTGCCGGCCCGCAATGCACCACTGCCGAGCGCTCGCAATGGCAAGACCAGAAGGCCTTTCAGGAACAGCTGAAAGCCCAGGGCTACGAGATCAGCAAATTCAAAGTCACCGATGGCAACTGCTACGAGATCTACGGCTTCGACAAGGACAAGCGCAAGGTCGAGATCTACCACGACCCGGTCAGCGGTAAAGCGGTCAAGACCGAGATCAAGGGCTGATGCCGAGCGCGTCCCTGCGCCTGTGGGATCCCGTGGTGCGGCTGTTTCATCTGTCGATTGCGGGCGTCTTCGTCGCCAATTACTTCTTCAATGAAGCGGGTGACGACTGGCATGTCTGGCTCGGCTATTACGCCATGGGCTGGCTGCTGGTGCGCACGGTGTGGGGATTTATCGGGCCGCGCAGTGCGCGTTGGGCGGACTTCTGGCCGACCCCGACGCGCCTGCTGGCCCATGCGCGCTCACTGCTCGCCGGGCGGCCCGAGCATCGCCTCGGCCACTCGCCGATCGGCGCGCTGGTGATGATCCTGATGTTGCTGGCGTTGTTCACCGTGGGTCTCAGTGGCTGGGCGATGGAAGAAGTCGACGCCTTGTGGGGTGCCGATTGGCCGTTGTCGGTCCACGAAACGGCGGCCGACAGTCTGCTGGTGCTGGTGTGCATTCACATCGCTGCTGCCGTGTTTGAAAGCTTTCAGGTTCGCGACAACTTGCCGTTGTCGATGCTCACCGGGCGCCGTCGCCGATTGCCGGACGATTCGACGCGCTGACAAGGACGTCTGCCCATTGTTAACCCTCCTGTCCTTGCCGCGAGTCCACTATGCGTGCGTTGTCCTTTCGCTTGACGTTCATTCTCGGCAGCCTTGCCGTGAGCCTGATTTTTCTGGCGGCGTGGCGCAGTCATCCGTCCCATGTGCTGGCGCCATTCGCGCTCTCGACAGCGCCGGTTGATGGCGCTCAACAAGCCTCCGAACCGATGTACAACAGCCGCTTCGTCTCCTCGCAACTGGACGACTTTGTGCACTCGTCGTCGGTCACGGCGCTGCCCGGCGGCGACCTGATGGCGGTGTGGTTTGCCGGATCGCGCGAAGGCGCTGCCGACGTGCAGATCCGCACGGCGCGGTTCGATGCGAAGACCGCGGAGTGGGGCGCGGAGCATGTGCTGGCGACCCGCGAATCCACTCGCGACGGCACGCGCCGTTACATCCGCAAACTCGGTAACCCGGTGATCGCCCTCGCGCCGGATCAGCGTTTGTGGATGTTCTATGTGTCGGTGTCGGTTGGCGGCTGGGCCACCAGCGCGATCAATGCGATGGTCTCCGATGACTTCGGGCGCAACTGGTCGACGCCTCGACAGTTAGTCACCTCGCCGTTTTTCAACATCAGCACGTTGGTGCGCGCCGCGCCGGTGTTCCATGCCGACGGCTCGATCGGCTTGCCGGTGTATCACGAATTCATGGGCAAATTTGCCGAGTACCTGTACCTGAGCGCCGACGGTGCAGTCATCGACAAATTCCGCATCAGCCGTGGCAAACACTCGTTGCAGCCGACCATCGTGCCGCTGGACGGACACCGCGCCGTGGCGATGTTGCGCTATGCCGGCGACACCCATCATCGCGTGCTGGCCAGCCGCACTAACGACGCCGGCCAGACCTGGAGCGAACCGTATCCGTTGGAACCGGCCAACCCCAACTCGTCGCTGGCGGCGGTGGGTACGGCTGACGACGGCTTGCTGGTGGCGCTCAACGATCTGCAGGACGGCCGTTTCAAACTCAGCCTGTACGGCACCGATGCCAATCTCAATGACTGGCGCAGCGTCATCGATCTCGATCAATCGCCCGATCCGCTTGGCCAGCCGTTCGCCCCCGAAGCCTATAAGGCGATCATCGGCGAAGGCTTTCGCGCCTCCAGTGGCGCGCGCCGCTTGCCGTTGGAGCAACGTTTCCTGAGCAATCTCGACTACCGCGTGTGCAAGCCGCGCGGCTGTGATTTCGAGTACGAGTACCCGTATTTCAGCCGGGGTTCGGACGGTCTCTATCACCTGGTGTATTCGTGGAATAACACCTTTATCAAACATGTCAGCTTCAACGATGCGTGGCTGGCGGAGCGCCTGTGATGATGTTTCCCTGGCAAGCCCATTTGAGTTTTGTCCTGCTCGGTTTTGTTTTGCTCAGCACGCTGGGCCTGACCCGGCGCTGGCGGCCGTGGCTGCTGCCGCTGTTGGCACTGGCCAGTTTTATCCCGGTCAACGACCTGCCGCTGGCGGCCTATGTGCGCAGCTTTACCGATGATCTGGCGATCACCACGCTGGTATTGCTCGGTTGGGTCAGCCTGCTGCGGTTGGGCGTGGTTCAGCCACCGCCAACGATCAAGCGCGTTCAGGTGCTGGTGCTGTTTGCGGTGTTGGCGCTGATTCTGTACCCGGCGACCATGGGCCTGACCTATGTCGACCCGTACCGCTGGGGCTTCAACCCGCGACCGATGATTGTGCTGGTCGGGCTGACCACGTTGGCGCTGTTGTGGCTGCGCAATGGGCTGGGCGTGGCGATGCTGGCGCTTGGCACGCTGGCCTTCGCGCTGCGCCTCAAGGCCTCGGAAAACTATTGGGATTACCTGATCGATCCGCTGCTGGTCGGCTATTGCCTGGTGGCCGGCGCGGCGCTGTGCATCCGCGAAGTCTGGCGTCTGCTACGGCCGGTCGCGGCTGTGCCGACATCCTCAATCTGAATCACCCCACAGAGGTCAACGATGGCTTGGTTGCAATCGCGGCGTCTGCGCTACGGCGTCGGCGCGGCAGGTTTGGCGTTTTTACTGTTGGCCCTGCTGCGGCTGGTGTTCGTGCTGGGTTTTTCCGGTCTCGACATCAGCGCATTTGCCGACGACCCGCAACTGCGCGAAACCCTCGGCATCGGTCTGCGCTTCGACCTGCGTCTGGCTGTGCTGTTGATGTTGCCGCTGGCCGTTCTGGCCTGGCTGCCGCGCTGGAACTTGACCCGTGTGCCGTTGTTGCGTGTTGTGGCGCGAGGTTATTGGTTGCTGACGCTGGGCGTGGTCGGCCTCATCTACATCATCGATTTCGGCCATTACGCCTACCTCGGCGTGCGCATCAATGCCACGGTGTTGCGTTATCTGGAGGATGCGCAGATCTCGCAGCAAATGGTCTGGGAAACCTATCCGGTGCTGTGGATTGCCCTCGGCTGGCTGGCGGTGCTGTCGCTGTGGTTCTACGGATTTGTGCGCCTGGAGCGGGCGACGCTGGCGCGTGAACCTCGGGCCATCCGCCGCACTTCACTGGCGTTGGGCGGCGGGCTCGGGCTGGTCGCCGTGTTGCTGGCGCTGCTCGGTCGTGTGGAAAATCTGAATCTGGAAAACCCGGTGCCGTTGCGCTGGAGCGATGCGTTTTTCTCCGGCAACGCGCAGATTGCCGCGGTCGGCCTCAACCCGGTGCTGTTCCTCTACGACACGCTCAAGGCCGGCCAGGCGCAGTTCGATGAGGCCCAGGTGCGCGAGCATTACCCGCTGATTGCGCGTTATCTCGGCGTGGCGCAACCGGACCGGCAAACGCTGACGTTCGAGCGCCAGCAAGCGGTGCAACCGTACCGGGTCGCCGGAACACCGAACGTGATGTTTGTCATGCTTGAATCGTTGGGCACCAGCGCGGTGGGCGCCTATGGCAACCCGCTGAACCCGACGCCCAATCTCGATCAACTGGCGACCGAGAGCTGGTTTTTCCGCCACTTCTACGTGCCGGTCACCGGTACCGCAAAAACCGTGTGGGCGAGCATCACCGGGGTGCCGGACGTGACCCGCCAGGAGACCGCCACCCGGCATCCGCTGATCACCCGCCAGCACACGCTGATCAACGCGTTCAGCGATTATCACAAGCTCTACATGATCGGCGGCAATGCCGGTTGGGCGAACATCAATGCGCTGATCCAGCAAAGCATCGACGGCGTACAGCTGTATCAGGAGAGTGACTGGCGCTCGCCGCTGGTGGATGTCTGGGGGATTTCCGACCTGGACCTGTTCAAGGAAAGCGATCGCATCCTGCGCGATCTGCCCAAGGACCGACCGTTCTTCGCCTACGTGCAAACCTCGGGCAACCATCGGCCGTTCACCATTCCCAAGGACAACGACGGTTTCCAGGTCAGTCATCTGCCGCTGGAACAAGTGCAAGCCGCCGGCTCGCGCAGCGTCGAGCAATACAACGCCGTGCGCCTGCTGGATTTCAACATCGGCAAGCTGATGGCGCTGGCCAAGGCCGGCGGCTACTACGACAACACAATTTTTGTGTTCTTCGGCGACCACAACACCCGCATCAGCCAGATCCCGCACATGCCGCCGGCCTTCGAACAATTGGGGCTGGAAAGCAACCATGTGCCGATGCTGATTCACGCGCCGGGGCTGCTCAAACCCAAGGTGATCGATGAGGCGGTGGGGTTGGTGGACCTGCTGCCGACCGTGGCGGGTATGGCCGGCATTCCGTTCAGCAACGGCGCGATGGGCCGCGACATTCAGCAGCCGACACCCGAGGGCGAACGGGTGGTGCCGCTGGTGTTGCGTGAAGGCACGTTCCCGTTGATTGGCGGCGTGACCCAACATCATCTGCTGCAAATGCAACACGACGGCAGCGCGCCGACCCTGCACGACTTGCGCTCGGCGACACCGCGAGACAACGTCGCCGAGCAGCACCCGGAGGAGTTTCAGCGGCTGGTGGAGCTGACGCGGGGGCTGCATGAAAGTGCGCGGCTGATGCTGTATCGCAATGTGCGCTGAGGAGCCCTCACCCTAACCCTCTCCCAGAGGGAGAGGGGACTGACCGCGGCGTTTGAACGCAAAATTTGAAAAGCCCACAAATCGGCTCCCTTTCCCCCTCGCCCCCTTGGGGGCGGTCCGACGTTTCGGGAGGGCTGGGGTGAGGGGGTAGATCCAGCAGACTGTCGCGATCGCCTGCAAAAACACTAATTACCATCAGCCACTTTGCGCTCTATCTCATCGATCTTGCGCTGCAGCGTCTCGGCGTCCTGTTCCTTCACTCTCGTGGAGGAGGGCGTGATGACTTCATCCACGGCTTTGCTGTCATCGTCCCTGTCTTCAATATCGCGCTCGACCACATTCACCGGTTTGCCGGACGTGTCGGTTGGCGGGGCGTTCGGGGTTTTATCGTCGCTGTTCATGTGGGTGACCTCCAGTGGTGTAAACATTGGAGGCAAGCAGTGCGGCAGGCGTTCGATATTTTTGCCGGGATGTGCCAAATGGCGCCCTCCCGCGATGGAGAGGGCGCGCTGGCGGCTTTCAGTCCTTGAGAATGTCGCGATCCTTGGTCTCCGGCAGGAAGAACGTGCCGAGTATCGCCGTCATCACCGCAATCACGATCGGGTACCACAAGCCGTAGTAGATATCCCCCGTGGCCGCGACCATGGCAAACGCCACCGTCGGCAGGAAACCACCAAACCAACCGTTACCGATGTGATAGGGCAGCGACATCGAGGTGTAGCGGATGCGGGTCGGGAACAGTTCGACCAGCCATGCGGCGATCGGGCCGTAGACCATGGTCACGTAGATCACCAGCACGGTGAGCAGGAGCAGCACCATTGGATAGTTGGTTTTCGCAGGGTCAGCTTTCTCCGGATAACCGGCATCCTTGAGTGCCGTGCCGAGGGTCGCGGTGAACGCGTCGTTGCGGGTCTTGAAGTCGGCGGCCGGCAGGGCGCTGCCTTCAAAACTCTCGACCACTTTGTCGCCGATGCGCACCTGCGCGACGGTGCCCGGCTCGGCAATCACGTTCTCATACGGGATCGCCCGTTTTGCCAGCAGGGTCTTCGCCAGGTCGCAGGAACTGGTGAATTTGGCCTTGCCCACCGGGTCGAACTGGAACGAGCACTGGTCGGGGTTGGCGATCACTTTGACCGGGTTCTTCTCCTGGGCGATAAACACATCAGGGTTACCGTACTGGGTCAGCGCGTGGAAGATCGGGAAGTAGGTCAGCGCTGCCAGCATGCAGCCGACCATGATGATCGGCTTGCGTCCGATGCGGTCGGAGAGGCTGCCGAAAATCACGAAGAACGGCGTGCCGATCAGCAGCGAACCGGCGATCAGCAGGTTGGCGGTCTGCGGGTCGATCTTCAGCGTCTGCAACAGGAAGAACAACGCGTAGAACTGCCCGGTGTACCAGACCACCGCTTGCCCGGCCGTGCCGCCGAGCAACGACATGATCACCACTTTGAGGTTGTCCCAGCGCGCGAAGGATTCGGTCAGCGGCGCTTTCGACGCCTTGCCTTCGGCCTTCATTTTCTGGAACACCGGCGACTCGCTCAGTTGCAGGCGGATGTACACCGAGACGATCAGCAGCAGGATCGACAGCAGAAACGGAATCCGCCAGCCCCATGCTTCGAAGGCTTCAGTGCCCAGCGCCGTGCGGCAGGCGAGGATCACCAGCAGCGACAGGAAAAGCCCCAAGGTCGCGGTGGTTTGAATCCACGAGGTGAAGAACCCGCGTCTGTTGCGGGGCGCGTGCTCGGCCACATAAGTCGCTGCGCCGCCGTACTCACCCCCCAGCGCCAGACCTTGCAGCAGACGCAGGGTGATCAGGATGACCGGTGCGGCGACGCCGATGGTCTCGTAGCCGGGGAGCAGACCGACAATCGCGGTCGAGACACCCATGATCACGATGGTGATCAGGAAGGTGTGTTTGCGCCCGATCATGTCACCGAGCCGGCCAAACACAATCGCTCCGAAAGGCCGCACCGCAAACCCCGCCGCGAAGGCCAGCAGGGCAAAAATGAACGCGGTGGTTTCGTTGACACCGGCAAAGAAGTGCTTGGCGATGATCGCCGCCAGTGAACCGTAGAGATAAAAGTCGTACCACTCGAAAACCGTGCCAAGGGACGAAGCGAAGATGACCTTGCGCTCTTCCTTGGTGATGCCGCCGCTGCGCGGTGGACTGCCGGTGGATGCTGTGTCGATTGTGGCCATGGGTGTTCTCCGTCGTGCTTATTGTTGTAGGCCGGAGTCCCCCGTTACTGCTTATCGCACTCTGGCCTTGTGGCAAATGCCGCAACTGCTCTCGCGTGAAACTTGCACAGTCTGACCGCCTCGCAGGTGTGCAAGGTTTCCTTGAGCATAATCAGCTTTGGCCAGATATCCACTTGCCGGCCTGCGCACTAGGCTTTGACCCAGCGCTGCCGGCTCCACGCACTCAACCAGTCGACCATAAACACCAGCACCAGCATTGCCAGAATCACCGTACTGGCCTGGGCTTCCTGAAACAGGCTCAGGCTCACATAGAGCATCTGACCCAGCCCGCCGGCACCGACAAAACCCAGAACGCTGGCCATGCGGATGTTGTTTTCCCAGCGGTACAGAATGTAGGCGAGCAGTTGCGGCGCCAGGTTCGGCAGGGTGCCGTAACAAAAGGCGAGAATCGGATTGCCACCCTGCAAACGAATCGCTTCGGCCGGTTGTGGCGGGGTGTTTTCCAGGGCTTCGGCGAACAATCGACCGAGCACGCCGGTGGTATGCAGGGCGAGGGCGAGGGTGCCGGCGTTCGGGCCGAGGCCGGCGGCGAGCACCATCAGCGCCGCCCAGACCAGTTCCGGAATCGCCCGCAAGGCGTTGAGCAGCAAGCGCGAGGCACTTTGCAGCGGCCAGCCGAAACGCCCGGCGGCAGGCAACGCAAGGACGATGCCGAACACCGCCGCGAGTAGCGTGCCGAGGGCCGACATGGCCAAGGTTTCCAGTGAGCCGTGGAAGATTGCCTTGAGGTAATCGGCGCTCAGGTCCGGGCTGAGAAAGCGCTGCACGTAAGCGCCCATCTGCTTGAGGCTGGTGGCGCTGCCCAGTTCACCGAGGTCGAGCCCCAGATAAGTGAACGAGGCAATCACGGCCAACGCGATGCCGGCGATCAGCAGCAGGTTGATCAAGCGATTCATGTCAGCCTCCAGCGCAGCAAGCGGCTGAGTTGGTCGGCGGCCAATACCAGGATCAGGAAACACAGCAGAATACTGGCGACTTCACCGCCGGCGAACATGCGGATCGACAGGTCGATCTGTTGTCCCAAGCCGCCAGCACCGACGAAACCCATCACCACTGACGCGCGAATCGCGCATTCCCAGCGATAAACCGTGTACGAGAGCAATTCCGACGCGACATTGGGCAGCGTGCCGTAAGCAAACGCCGCCAGACGACCACTGCCAGCCTGCAACAGCGCGTGCGCCGGACGCTGATCGGTGGATTCGAAAATCTCCGCGTAGACCTTGCCGAGCATGCCGCTGTAAGTGATGGCGATGGCCAGCACACCGGCCGCCGGGCCCAGCCCGACCGCGCGGACGAACAACAGCGCCCAGACGATTTCCGGCACGCTGCGCAATAAGATCAACAAACCGCGCACCGGCCAGCGCAGCAGGCGGCCCAGTCGACTGGGCACGCCACCGCGCGAAGCGGCAGACAGCGACAGCGCACGGCTGGCAATCAGGCCCGCCGGTATCGCCAAGACCAACGCCAAGGCCATGCCGGCGGTGGCGATAGCCAAGGTCTGCAGGGTGGCTTTGAGTAGTAACTGCAGAAACGCTTCGTCGTGCGCCGGTGGCCAGAATTGCGCGACAAAACGGCCCATTTCATTCTGGCTGTCGGGCAGCAATACACCCAGATTCAGCTCGCTGAGCTGGACGCCCGGCCACAGCAAGGCAATCGCCAACAGCGTCAGCAGCAGTCGTGGCCACGCCGCCGGATCGCGTGAATCGGCCTTCAGCATCGGGGAATCTGCACAGTCAGAGGCGCCACCACAGCGGTCGGCGATTGCAGTTTTTCGTTGGCGTACAACGCGTCGAGCATCTCGTGGCTGACTTGCCCGGAAGGACTGTCGAACAGAACCTGCCCGTCGCGCAGACCGATGATCCGTGGGAAGTGCGACAGCGCCAGATCGACCGCGTGCAGGCTCGCCACCAGCGTGACGTTGTGCTCGCGAGCGTGGCGCGACAGGATCGACAGGGTGTGCCCGGCCATCACCGGATCCATCGCCGACACCGGTTCATCAGCCAGCAGAATCTCCGGCGCCTGATACAACACGCGGGCGATGCCGACACGCTGCAACTGGCCGCCAGACAGTTGCCGGCAATGCGCGAACAACTTGTCGCCCAGATCCAGCCGCGCCAACGCCGCGCGTGCACCCGCCACATCCAGTGGATGCAACAGGTTCAGAAGACTTTTACCCAGACTCCATTGGCCGAGCTTGCCGGCCAGCACCGCTGTGACCACGCGCTGACGCGGCGGCAACGGCGGTGCCTGATGCACCAGGCCGATTCGCGCACGCAGGCGTTGGCGCTGACGGGCCGACAAATGCCAGGCACGCTCACCCAGCACTTCAATCTCACCGCTGCTGGGCCGCAGTGCGGTGGCCAGCAGGTTAAGCAAACTCGATTTACCGGCCCCGGACGGGCCAATGATGGCGACCTGTTCGCCGACGCCAATCTGCAAGTCGACACCGCGCAGGGCGTCGACTCCATTGGCGTGGCGCAGGCTGCCCTGGTTGAGGCTCAGGGTCATTTCAGCAGTTCGGCAGCGCGGGCGGCTTCCTCGATACCCTTGTAGTTCTCGGGCTTGGTGTCGATGAAACGGCTGGCGGCCTGCAGATCGAGAATCTTTTTCTGCTCAGGGTTGGCCGGGTCCAGATCAAGGAAAGCTTTTTTGATCTTCGCTGCCAGCGCTGGGTCGAGGGTGCCGCGCACGGTCCAGTTGTAATCGAAGTAGGTCGGGGTGGTGGCGAAGACTTTCACTTTGTTGGTGTCGACCTTGCCGGCATCCACCAGTTTCTGCCAGACACTGGCGTTCAGCACGCCGGCGTCAACCTTGCCGGCCTGCACCCAGGCCACGGTGGCGTCATGGGCGCCGGAGTAGGCGACACGGCTGAAATAGCCCTCAGGCTTGATGCCATCGTTTTTCAGCATGAAGTAACGCGGCATCAGGCTGCCGGAGGTCGACGACACCGAACCGAAGGCGAAGGTTTTGCCCTTCAGGTCGGCGAGGCTGTGTACGTTCGGGTCAGCGGTGATGAATTTGCTGGTGAACTGCGCGTCCTGCTCGCGCTGAACCAGCGGAATGACTGGCGTCGTTGCGTCAGTCTTCAAACGCGCCTGCACAAAGGTAAAACCGCCGAGCCAGGCCATGTCGAGGCGATCGGTCGCGAGGGCTTCAACCACTGCCGGGTAGTCGGCCACCGGCACGAACTGCACTTTCATGCCCAGTTGTTGTTCCAGATACGCGCCAAGCGGTTCGAACTTGCGTAGCAGTTCGGTCGGCGCTTCATCGGGAATCGCGCTGACGCGCAGAACGTCGGCGGCCTGAGCCATGAATGCAGAAAAGGACAGGGCCAGGCCGGCGGTCAGTGCCAGTGTTCGTTTGAGCATGGAATTCTCCGTTTCGTGAGCGTCAAAAAGTGTGAAGAGCTGAACCAGGGCGCTACGTGAGGGTAGACGAATCGGCGTGGTTATACGTATTCCCACGCGCAAAGGCCAGCGCCATCGGGGCTGCAGTGGTCAAAAACGTTCGTCGAGTATCGCCGGGAGCGTGAGCTCCTTGACGTAGCTGGCCGAGGACAGACTCAGGATCATGTCTGGCAGGCCCGAGGTTGATCCGGTGAGGATGATTCTGGGATGGGCGCTTTTCAGCAGGAGGGGAAGCAGGCGTTTGATCAACAGGATCGTTGCGCTGATGTTGCAACTGACGATGGCTTGCAATTCGTCGTCCGGACTGTCGAGAAAGTCATAGGCTGGATCGAACGCCGACTCTTCCCAAATGCCAAGGTTGTAGATCAGCGTATCCAGCCCGTCGTCGACAACCGCCTGCTCGATGGCGTGCGCGGCTTTGGCCGGGTTCATCAGGTCGGCTTCTACCCAGCGTACTGGGCGCTCTGCCTCGGACACCAAACCTTCGGGGCGCGTGCGGGACACACCCATCAGCGTGTCTCCCGCGTTACCCAAACCTTCGATAAACGCTCTGCCCAAGCCTTTACTGGCACCCACCACCAATATGTTCATCGATCCTCTCCCTGATCTGAATGCTGATGTGGGACAGCATGCAAACAGACGACCTCTGAAATGGCAAACGAATGGGTGTGTCCGGATATTTACGGTCAGCAGAATACTTATTCAGTAGCCTCAAAGGCCTCGTGGTACTTCACTTCTCCAGCAGGCAGGTCAGCGCCGAATGACAATACTTGAAAGTATTCCTGCGGCACACCGGGCAACGTCAGCTCAGGGTGATTCTTGAAGCCGAAACGCCCGTAATAGTCCGGATTGCCCAAGACCACGCAGCCAGCGCCGTCGAGATTTTGCAGTTGCGCCAGCGCGGCCTTCATTAAAGCCGAACCAATGCCTTGATGCTGATGTTCAGGCCATACCGAGATCGGACCGAGACCGTACCAATCGGTCGCGCCAGACGAAATCGTCACCGGAGAAATCGCCACATGGCCAACGATCTTGCCGCTTTCCTCGGCAACCAGCGAAACGCTCAGTTGGCCAGCATTGCGCAGTGCAGTGACGATGAACTGTTCGGTATGGCTTGAGTGTTCCTCGGTCTGAAACGCCGCTTCTGTCAGTTGCGAGATGATGTCGATGTCGTCGCGGTGTTCGTTGCGGATGGTCAGGTTCATGCTGATCCTTTTTCGGGTGTCTGAGTCGATAAGTGTTCGCAGCGCGGCGAAGATCGGTTCGGCAGCGGTGTGTTTCTTGCCGTAAGTCAGATTGAAACGGTAGTCGAAACCCGCCGGGTTCTGGCCCTGAGTGTGTTGCAGCAGGGTCTCGAGTTTGTCCAGCGCCTTGACCGCTTTCGCTTCGGCAGACTGGGCGTTTTCGTAGTCGTCCCACAACGCGAGAATGTCGTTTCTCAGGGTGTCATCGAGCGCGCGGGTCAGCAGCAGAAGGTCGTTGCGCTCTTGTTCGCCCTTATCGGGGAACGCGGCCTGATCGACTGCCGGGATGTCGCCGTTGATCGCTTCGCCCAAGTCGTGAATGACGCACATCTTCAGCACTTTAAGCAGGTCGAGCCCGGCCAACTCATCGGCGAAGACAATCGCCATCAGGCACAGGCGCCAGCTGTGTTCGGCGGTGCTTTCGGTGCGCCCACTAGAAGTGTGTGCGCTTCTGAGAACGTCCTTGAGCCTTTCTGCTTCACGCAGGAATTCGAGGCGTCCGCTGATTTTTTCGAGGTCCATGAACTTGCCCGGTGGTGGAACCGAGCAGCAAGCCTAGGCCCGATGCGGTTGAGCGTCCACGCATAAAATATGCGTTCAAAGCGTCTCGACCAGCCGCGCGGCAGTGCCGTCGGAGAGTGGAATGCGGGTCCAGCGGCACAGGCTTTGGTGAATCGGCACGAGGTCGGAGCCGTTGCTGCCAGTGACAAATTCCAGTGCCGGAGGTGCCTGCAACTCGCGCCAGCCCAGTGTGTCGAGCGCCCGTTCGTTGCTGGCGATTTCCGGCGTCACGAAACGCCACAGCGATTGCCCGAGCAATTCGCTCAACGGGCTGGCGAACTGCGCGGCGCGGGCCGGGGAACAGGCCAGTAAACGGTGGGTCAGGTCGCAGACCAGATGCACCGGTCGTGCGCTTTCGCACACCAATCGGGCGAGAGCCTGATCGGCCGCCGTGTCGAGGCGCGCGGCCAACAGTTGCTCGAGCTGTAGATGCGCAGCCGGATCCAGCGCCAGTACGCCGCTTTCCCAACGGGAAATGGTCGACTGGGTGACGTTGAACATCTGCGCGGCGTGGCTTTGTTTGACTCGATGCAACAGGCGCCAACGACGCAGGGCGATACCGGGCAGGGCAGGTTTGAGCATTGAAACTGACATGACGGCTGTCGGAAAAGACTAAAGGGTCGCCAGTCTGAAGACTGCCGACCCCTGCTGCAAATCGATCTGACGATCAGGCCGCTTCAGGCAACCTGGCAATCACCTTGATCTCGAAATCAAACCCATACAGCCACGTCACGCCAACCGCCGTCACCGTCGGATGCGGCGCATCACCCCAGAACTCGTTCAGCACCACATCCCAGATCGTCTCGAATTTCGACTGCGGGTCGACGATGAATACGGTGACATCAACCACGTCATCGAAGCTGGCACCGGCCTCTGCAAGGATTGCATTGAGGTTCGTGAAAGCCTGACGCACCTGGTTTTTCAGGTCCGGCTCTGGCGTGCCGTCTTCGGTACTGCCGACCTGTCCCGAGACAAACAGAAAACCGTTGGAGCGAATGGCTGGCGAGTAGCGATGGCGCTCATAGAGCGTGCGGCGTGCAGGTGGGAAAACAACATCGCGCTGAGTCATGGGGGTGTCTCCTTCATTTGAGTTGATGGAGCCACTGTAGGTATTTGCAGGCAGGCGATAAACGCGCAAGCTTGGCGTTCACTGTTTGTGAAATCCAAACAATCGAGGGGCTGACCTTGGACCGGTTTGATGCAATGCAGGCCTTCGCCCGGGTGGTCGAGGCGGGGAGTTTCACCAAAGCGGCGGAAACCTTGCACATGAGCAAGACCACCGTGACCCAACTGGTTCAGCAATTGGAGGCACGCCTGCGGGTCAAGTTGCTCAACCGCACCACGCGCAAGGTCAACGTTACCGCCGATGGCGCGGCGTATTACCAGCGGGTGATCCGCTTGCTCGCCGACCTCGACGATGCCGAAACCAGCCTGCCCGGCACGGCGTCTTCACCCTCGGGCCGGCTGCGTGTGGACGTGCCGAGTCCGCTGGCACGGCTGATTCTGGTGCCGGCCCTGCCTGAGTTTCACGCGCGTTATCCAGATATTCAGATCGACATGGGCGTCAGCGACCGCATCGTCGACATCATTGATGAGAATGTCGATTGCGTGGTGCGTGGCGGCGAGCTTATGGACTTGTCGCTGATGGCGCGCAAGGTCGCCGACCTGCAGTTGGGTGTATTCGCCGCACCGCAATACCTGGCACGCGCGGGCACACCTGTGCATCCACGGGAACTGGAAGACAGCCATCATCGCGTAGTCGGTTTCCTCTGGGCACGTACCGGCAAACCGGTACCGTATGCCTTGCACAACGCCAGTGAAAACCTGCACATCAAAGGGCGCCACGTGCTGGCCGTCGACGACGGCAACGCTTATCTCGCGGCAGGTCTGGCGGGCCTGGGCGTGCTGTGGCTGCCCACGTACATGTCCGCTGCGCATGTGGCCAGCGGCGAGCTGGTGCCGCTGTTCAAGGGTTGGCAGCTCGACTCGATGCCGCTTTATGTCGCGTATCCGCCGAACCGGCATGTCAGCCTGAAGTTAAGAGTGTTTATCGATTGGGTTGTGGCGTTGATGGCGGATTAACAAGGTGGTTCGTTTATTGCTTCCATGCGCAGTCATGCCGTCAAAAAACCAACATAACCGGCGATCCGAAAGTTTGCAGTGATGAGATGCAAAACTTTCGACCCTTGGAGCAACACCCAGATGAATATGTACATCGATATTGTCGGCGCCTGCAATCTGAGCTGCCCCTCTTGCCCGATGGGCAATTCGGAAAACCTCAACTTCAAAAAAGCCATGCAGCTGGACATGTTCAAACAGATCGTCGCGAAAGCGCGAACTGAAGGCGTCACGTCGATTTTTCTGTACAACTGGACTGAGCCGTTGGTGCACCCAAAAATTGGCGAGTTCATCGAAGTCATCAATGCCGCCGGCATGAGCAGCGGTGTCAGCACCAACCTCAACCTTGCCAAGAACATGGAAAAGGCCTTGTTGGCTGATCCGGGTTTCTTCCGTATTTCACTTTCCGGTTTTTACCAGGAAACCTACAAAAAGGGCCATGTAGGGGGGGATATTGAAGTTGTAAAACAGAACATGATTGCGTTGCACGAGATCAAACAACGATTGGGTTTGAGTACGCGTGTCGACGTCTACTATCACCGCTACCTCGATAACATCGATGAGGAAGCGCTGATGCGCGAGTTCAGTGAGCGCCTCGGTTTTCATTTCACCACCGGTTATTCGATCATGATGCCGCTGGAGAAGACGCTGGCCATTATCGACCGCGATCCTTCTGTCACCGATACCGATTATGAAACCCTGAAAAGACTGGCACTCCCGCCGTACGACGATCTGGTCAATGTCGCCCAGCAGCATCACCAGCAATCTTGCTCGCTCAAAGATAACTGGCTGGTAATCGACTGCAATGGCAATACGGTTTTGTGCTGCACGATCTTCAATCAGAGCGAATATCAGGTCGGCAAGTACCTCGACATGCCGGTTGCAGAACTCATGCAGCGCAAATCCACGCAGAAAAACTGCGTCGACATGTGCAGCCGCTGCGCTAACAAGGGCATGCATGTCTACTCGATGTTCCCCAATCAAGGGGTGCTGGAGCGCCATGCGGTCAATCGCATTCTTGATTTCGAGAATCTCAGCAGCCAAGGAATTACAGTGGACAGCGAACTGCTGGGGCGAGCGGGTGAGGTCAGTGCTGAAAATTTCGATGAAGCGCAGTACCTCCAGCTAAACGACGATGTCAGGCACGCCGTTGCCACCGGACAATTGAAAAGTGGCTATCAGCACTATGTGCTTCACGGCCGTCTGGAAGGAAGACTGGGTGCTGGTGTGTTCTCGGTGGTTTGATCTGGGCTCAGATGGGCTGATAACCAGGCGATAAAGCTTTTCGCCAGCGGATCATGCTCACTGTCGCGGTGGGTCAGCAGAGCCCAGTTCGGCCCGCGAATGGTGTTCTCGACCAAGGGTTGCAACAAGCCGTCAGCGCGCGCCTGACGGCTTAGCAATTGGCTGACCAGCGCGATGCCCAGCCCCGAACACGCGGCGTCGAGCAGCAATCCCGGATCGGAAAAATTCAGCCCCTGATCCTGCTGGCCGACGTCGATCCCGGCCTCGACCGCCCAATGACTCCAGTCCATTTCCCGCTCGCCATGCAACGTGGTGCGCTGTGCCGCCGGCAACGCTAAAACCCTCGGGTGACAGGCTGGAAAGAGCCGATCGACGTGCAGCACTTTGAAGCTGCATTCGGCCTGCGAGCTGATGTCGTCGCGCACCGCCAGATCAATGGTCTGGGTGGCCATGTCCGGCACTTCATCGGTGCTGTAAATCCACAGATCTACCTCTGGATGCTGCGCGCGAAAATCCGCCAAACGCGGCAACAGCCAATGCCGAGCGAATGCCGGCGTGGTGTTGAGCACCAGTTGATTGGGTTTCTGATACTGGCCCAGACGCCGAATCCCCACCGCCAATTGCTGCAGCATCGCTTGCGTGGTGCTGAGCAAATCGTGGCCGGCATCGGTCAATGCCACGCTGCGACCGCTGCGGAAAAACAGCGGCTGTTCCAGATAGGCCTCAAGGCTGCGGATCTGCTGACTGATCGCCGACTGCGTGAGGCTCAACTCCTCGGCAGCCTTGTGAAAACTGCCGAGCCGGGCGGCGGCTTCGAAGCCACGCAGAGAGCTGAGCGGCGGCCAGTGTTTAAGCATATCGATAAGCTCCTCTAATCAGTTATCCGCAAAATCCATCGTTTGTTTGCCGTTTTTATGGGTCGTAGCATAAGCCTATTGAACACAACGGCTTAACTAACGAGGCTTATCATGCAGCACAACGATAATAAAAACAGCGCTTGGATGATGCCGGCAGAGTGGGTAACTCACGCCGCGACGTGGATGGTCTGGCCGCACAACAAAGCGCTGTGGGAGTCGGGCTGGGGTGTGACCCTGGCGCAGGTGCAGGAAGATTTCGCTCGCGTCGCCAACGCCATCGCCCGTTTCGAACCGGTGAAATTGGTGGTCGATCCATCGGCCATCGCCAGCGCCAAAGCCTTGTGCGGGCCGAACATCGAGCTGATTACGCTGGCCGTGAATGACAGTTGGTGCCGCGATTCCGGCCCGACGTTTGTCTGTCATCCGCAGCAGGGGCTGGCCGGGGTGAGCTGGCGCTTTAACGCCTGGGGCGGCAAGTCGGCGCATGATCTGGACGAAAGTCTGGCGCGCCGCGCGCTCAATCACCTCGGCCTGGAATGCTTCGGCACGCCGCTGAGCAACGAGGGCGGGGCGATTCATGTCGACGGTGAAGGCACGCTGATCACCACTGAATCGGTGTTGCTCAACCCCAATCGCAACCCCGGCATGAGCAAAGGCGAGATGGAAGAGATCTTCAGCCGCTTGCTCGGCGTGAAGAAAACCGTCTGGCTGCCGGGCGATCCGGATTACGTCACTGGCGACATGACTGATGGCCACGTCGATGGCGTCTGCGCCTTCGCCCGTCCGGGTGTGCTGCTGGTTGACGCCACCCATGATCAATCGTCGGTGTACGCCGAAGTGGCGCGGGAAAACCGCCGAGCACTGGAACTGGCCACCGATGCCAACGGACGCAAATTCGAGCTGATCGAACTGTTCGAAGCGACCGATGCGGTCGACACCGAAGCCGAAGTGTTCTGCGCCTCGTACACCAATTTCTACATCGCCAACGGCGCGATCATCATGCCGGCGTATGGCATCGAGGCTGACAACGTCGCCGCCAAAGTGCTTGAGCGAGCCTTCCCCGGCCGCGAAGTGGTACCGGTGCGGATCAATCATTTGGCCCATGGCGGTGGCGGGGTGCATTGCATCACGCAACAGCAGCCGGCCTGGCCGCTGAGAGGTTGAACGCATGAGCATTCTGACCATCGCGACCACCCAGATGCCGTGCACCTGGGATTTACCCGGCAACCTTGATCGCGCCGAGCAACTCGTCCGTGACGCAGCGCAGCAGGGCGCGCAAGTGATCCTGTTGCAGGAGCTGTTCGCCACACCGTACTTCTGCATCGAACAAAGCCATCAACACATGGCGTTGGCCGAGGAATATCGCGACAGCCGTGTGCTCGCGCGCTTCGCCGCACTGGCCCGCGAGTTGGGCGTGGTATTGCCGCTGAGCTGGTTCGAAAGGGCCGGCAACGCCTACTTCAATTCGCTGAGTGTGGCCGATGCTGACGGGCGCCTGTTGGGTGTGTATCGCAAGACCCATATTCCCAACGCCATCGGCTATCAGGAGAAGGAATATTTCAGCCCCGGCGATACCGGTTTCAAAGTCTGGGACACCGCATTCGGCCGCCTGGGCGTCGGCATCTGTTGGGATCAGTGGTTCCCGGAAACTGCCCGTTGCCTGGCATTGATGGGCGCCGAAGTACTTCTGTATCCAACCGCCATCGGCTCCGAGCCGGGCTGCGCGGCGCTGGATTCCCGCGATCACTGGCAGATGACCATGCGCGGCCATGCCGCTGCCAATCTGCTGCCGGTGGTGGCGTCGAATCGGGTCGGTCGAGAAACCGCGACCACCGATTCGAACCTGCAAATGAGCTTCTACGGTTCGTCGTTCATCAGCGACCACAAAGGCCAATTGCTCGCCAGCGCTGACCGCGACAGCAGCGGTTTGCTGGTGCAGCGCCTCGATCTGGCGGCCATGCGCGAAGAGCGTTTGAGCTGGGGCATCTATCGCGATCGTCGGCCGGAGATGTACGGGCCGTTGCTCAGTCAGGACGGTCGCCACCTTCATGCACGCTGGAACACCCAAGGGGTTTGACATGGCTATCCATCACAAACGCTTGCGCGGCGCGATCGGTTTGGCGCTGGTCTGCTTGATACCGTCGCTGCACGCCGAAGACAAAACCCTGCGGCTGTACAACTGGGCGGATTATTTTGCCGAAGACACCTTGAGTCGCTTCACCGCCGAAACCGGGATCAAGGTGATCTACGACGTCATGGACGGCAGCGAAACACTGGAGGCGAAGATGCTCTCCGGCGGCAGCGGTTACGACCTGATCTTTCCCGGCGACACCGTCGCCGAGCGCTTGATGCGCGCCGGCAGCCTGATGCCGCTGGATCAAACGAAGCTGACCGAGCTGGCCGACATCGAACCCGGTTTGCAGAAGCTGCGCGGCCATTACGAGCACTCCAGCAAAGCCACGGTGCCTTACACCTGGGGCACCATCGGCCTGACCTACAACGAAGAACAGATCAAACAGCGCATGGCCGATGCGCCGGTGAACAGCCTCGACATGCTGTTCAAACCGGAGCTGGCGGCGAAGTTTGCCGATTGCGGCATCTCGATGATCGACTCGCCAGACGAAGCTTTGGCGGTGGTGCTCAATTACCTCGGTCGCGATCCGCGCAGCGGCAAAGCCGAAGATCTGGCAGCGGCCAGCGAGTTGCTGATGAAGTTGCGGCCGTACATCCGCAAGTTCCAGTCGCAACCGGTCACTGACCTGGTCAACGGCAACCTGTGCCTGTCGCTCGGCTACAGCGGCGACATGACCCAGGCCCAGCGCACCTCGGACAGTGCCGGCAAGCACACCAGGTTTCAGTATCGCGTACCTCGCGAAGGCACCACGGTGTGGATGGACACCATGGCCATTCCGGTCGACGCGAAACACCCGGAATACGCCTACGCGTTTATCAACTTCGTCATGCGCCCCGAGAACATGGCAGCGATCAGCAATTTCACCGGTTACCCGACCTCCAACGCCAAGGCGCGGGCGAGTGTCGATGAAAGCATGCGCGACAACCCGGATATCTACCTCGACGAAGCAACCTATGCTCGATTGATACCGGGCAAAGACATCCCTCAGGCCGACATGCGCGCGCGCATGCGCACCTGGACCAAATTCAGGACTGCCACTGGCAAATGATCAATGGCCGGCGTACGCGTCGGCCCTTCACTGAAAGACAGGAAACCCACATGACGACTCGTCGCGATTTCATCAAACAAGCCTCGGTGGTCGCCGCTGTAAGCGCTGCGGTTACTGGCCTGGGCCTTTCGCCGGGCAAAGTCCTCGCCGCCGCGCAGGGCCGCTGGTTCATGCCCGACGAAGGCGATAAACATGAGCGCGCCTACATCGCTTTCGGCGCGCAGGATGCGATTTGGGAAGACTTCACCGAAGACGTCCAGGAAGCGCTCGGCCGCATTGCCCGCGCCATTGCCCGGTTTGAACCGGTCACCGTGTTCTGCCGCAAGAACGAACGCAGCATCGCCGAAGAGTTCTGCGGTACGCGCAATATCACTTACGTCACTGCCGGGCTCGATGACATCTGGATGCGCGACATCGGCGCCAACTTCGTCATCGACGACAAGGGTGGTCTCGGCGCGGTGGACTTCAACTTCAACGGTTGGGGTGGCAAACAGCAGCACAGTAAAGACTCGAAGATCGCTGCACTGGTCGCCGACGACGCGCAAGCCACGTACATCCGCACCGATCTGGTGGGCGAGGGCGGGGGCCTCGAGGTCGACGGTCACGGCACCGGGATCATGACCGAGAGCAGCTGGATCAACAGCAACCGCAATCCGGACTGGAGCAAGGCCGATGTCGAAGCTGAACTGAAGGAGCGTCTGGGCCTGCGCAAAATCATCTGGCTGCCGGGCATCAAGGGCAAGGACATCACCGATGCTCACGTCGATTTCTACGCACGCTTTATCAAGCCCGGCGTGGTCATCGCCAACCTCGACACCGACCCTGAATCCTACGATCACAAGGTCACCCTGGCGCACCTGGAAATCCTCAAGAACGCCACCGACGCTGAAGGCCGCAAATTGCAGATCCACACGATGTCGCCGCCGCTGAAGCCGCGCCAAAGCAAGTTCAACAAAAACAACCCGGACTTCGCCGCCGGTTACATCAATTACTTCGTCATCAACGGCGCGATCATCGCCCCGGAGTTCGGCGATAAAGCGGCGGACAAGAAGGCTTTCGATCTGTTGTCGCAACTGTATCCGCAGCGCGAAATCGTCCAGCTCAACATCGATGCCATCGCCGCTGGCGGGGGCGGAATTCACTGCGTGACCAGCCATCAACCACAGGCGTGATTGACTCTGACGCGGATCAAGCCAACTATCGGCGCATAACAACATGACCGATGGACCACAACTTGATCGAACGACGCCAATTCAGCGGAGGCATGAAGGGGAAAAACCTCCGCTATCTGAATGAGCAAAGCGCGGAAGACCCGCGCATGACCCGCACTGGTTTTCTGCTGCTCGAACACTTTTCGCTACCGGCGTTTACCCAAGCGCTGGACACCGTTGTCACTACCAACCTGTTGCGTCCGGGGTTGTTTTCCTCGCGCACGTTTGGTTTGGGCGACGGTGAAGTCATCAGTGATCTGGGCCTGGTGATCCGCCCCGATGCACGTCTGGATTCGGTCGCGCTTCAGCAGCTGGATCTGCTGGTGGTGTGTGGCGGTTATCGCACCGAACTGCGCGCGAGTGATGAGTTCATCGGCTTGCTCAGATCGGCAGCGGAGCGCGGCATCAGCCTCGCCGGGTTGTGGAACGGTTCGTGGTTCCTCGGCCGCGCTGGATTGCTCGACGGCTATCGCTGCGCGATCCACCCGGAACATCGCCCGGCGCTGACTGAAATCGCCAAAACCACCCATGTCAGCAGCGAGCCTTACGTGATCGACCGCGACCGGCTCACGGCATCGAGTCCGTCCGGCGCTTTTCATATGGCGCTGGACTGGATCAAGAGCCTGCACGGCAAAGCCTTGGTCGAAGGTATCGAAGACATCCTCGCCTTCGAAGAGTCGCGTTACCGGCGGATCAAACCGGATGAAAACATCTGCGTCAGTGCGCCGCTGCGTGAAGTGGTGAAGCTGATGGATGCCAATCTGGAAGAGCCGCTGGAGCTGGAGCAACTGGCGGTGTACGCCGGACGCTCACGTCGCCAGTTGGAGCGCTTGTTCAAGGAACAACTGGGCACCACGCCGCAGCGCTATTACCTGGAGCTGCGCATCACCGAAGCACGGCGGTTGTTGCAGCACACTGAGCTGTCACAAGTGGAAGTGCTGGTGGCGTGCGGCTTCGTCTCGCCGAGTCATTTCAGCAAATGCTACAGCTCATATTTCGGCTACAGACCTTCCAAAGAAAAACGCCTGGTCAAATAACAACAGCCATTTCCCAGCCAGAGTGCGCCGCGCAATCCCACGTCGGCGTACCTCCCCCAAACACCTCGGTCAGTTCCCTCTCCCTTTGGGAGAGGGCTAGGGCGAGGGGCTTTGTAGGCGGCACCAACCGCTTCCTCACCAAAAAACATCGCGGTAATCCACGTCGGCGCACCTCTCCCAAACACCACGGTCAGTTCCCTCTACTTCGAGGAGAGGGCCAAGGTGAGGAAATTTGTAGGTGGCACCAACCGCGTCCTCACCAGAGTTCGACGCGATATCCCACGTCGGCGTACCTCTCCCAAACACCTCGGTCAGTCCCCTCTCCCTCGGGGAGAGGGCTAGGGTGAGGGGCTCTTAAACGCTGTCACCCACACACGTTTAACTTACACGCACTGTTACGCCATAACGGCTACAACACCTTGCGCCGTTGCCTACGCGTACGCCAGAATCCGCCGGCTTACGCGCCTTGAGGCGGGCTGTATCGTTTCCCTGTCACTGCAAAACAGTGATCGGGTTTGGTAGCCCGTTTTCTAAGCGTTATGCGCCGCTATATGCAGTCTCTTTTCGGGGCTCGGTTTTATATGGTGGCCATGCGTGGGGCTCCTTCGGGAGCGCCGGGGTTTACTCGCTTAGACCGGTCTACCAACCCGCGCAATGGTCACCACCTCGTTTGGTAGCGTGAGTGATGGCTCCTTATTTTTTGCTAAGCGAGTGTCATCTATGTTCAAAATTACGCCAAACCCGCCAGAAACCGATCCAATCCCCTACGACGCCGCACTCGAACCTCAAAACATCAAAGAGGCCACCGACCGCGCGATCAACTTCTACCTCAATCCCTCCGCGCTGAAGACCTCAATACCCACCCGCAAGACCGGCAAGATCTACCTGATCGACCCCACGGTGGATAACGAAACCCTGCTCGTCGAAGCCACTGAAACCTTGTCCTCAGCCACTGACATGGCCCGCGATCTCGCCGATTCGATTGACCCTTCACAGCGCAAAAAGATGCTGATCCTGCAACAGGTGATCATGCTCAGCGAGCTGGTGGTCGGTCGAGTCCTGGATAACCAGCGCTTGCCGCACTAATCGCGATGCAGATGGGTGAGGGGGCTTGCCCCCCTCATTTGCACGGAAGCGTCCGCGATCGCGACGCTTCACGCCTTCTATCAAAGAACCGCAAACGGTTCTTGTCTGGAGTTTCAGTTGATGTCTCAGCCACCCGAACCACCGGTCACCGACCTGGTGTCCCCGTACGCCTCGCCCAATTCAAGAAAGCTGCACGAAGCGGCAGAGCGTGCGCTTGACCATTACCTGTTGCCTGCCGCGATCATGGCCACACCCTATGCGCCCAATGCTCTGTTCATGGTCAACCCGCAAGCAGACACGGAGTCGTTGCTGACCAATGCTTGCGGGTCGTTGGCGTCCGCGTCGGTCATGCTCGGCAATTTTGCCGGGATGCTGGAGGGCGCAAACCGCCATACCCTGTTGGGTATTGCGCAAGTGGTCATGTTGGGGGAGTTGGCGGTGAATAAGGCGTTGGATCTGGTTGTGCCAACCGAGTGATCGCGCACGTTAGTCGGGGTTGAGGGTGTTTGGTCGGGCGTGATCGCGAGCAGGCTCACGCCTACATTTGAATGCGTTCCCCCTGTAGGCGTTCGCCTGCTCGCGATGGCGTCCGTTCAGGCAAAGCATCTGCAAAACGTGACCATCCCACCACCCTCAAATAATCAAGCAGTCAGCCTTCGCGGCTGACTGCTTTTTTTGTTTCTACAGGTGGTCAGCGTCGATCACGGCTTTGGCAAACGCCTGCGGATCTTCCTGCGGCAAGTTGTGCCCAATCCCGCCATTGATCAAACGGAACTGATACTTGCCGGTAAAGCGCTTGGCGTAATCCTCAGGCGCCGGGTGCGGCGCACCGTTGGCGTCGCCTTCAAGGGTGATGGTCGGCACGCTGATCGACGGTGCGGTGGCGAGTTTCTGCTCCAGCGCCGCGTATTTCGCCTCGCCCTGTACCAGGCCCAGACGCCAGCGGTAATTGAACACAGTGATGTCGACGTGATCGGGGTTCTCCAGCGCTTTGGCGCTGCGATCGAACGTGGCGTCATCAAACTTCCATTGCGGTGAAGCGGTTTGCCAGATCAGCTTGGCGAAATCATGAGTGTTCTTCTCGTAACCGGCACGGCCACGGTCAGTCGCAAAGTAGAACTGATACCACCACTGCAATTCAGCCTTGGGCGGCAGCGGGTTCTGCCCGGCAGCCTGATTGCCGATCAGATAACCGCTGACCGACACCAGCGCTTTCACACGTTCCGGCCACAACGCCGAAACGATGTCCGCCGAACGCGCGCCCCAGTCGTAACCGCCGAGCACTGCTTGCTTGATTTTCAACGCGTCCATGAAGTCGATGACGTCACTGGCCAGCGCCGCCGGTTGACCATTGCGCAGGGTGTCTTTGGAAAGGAACTGCGTATCGCCATAACCCCGCGCATAGGGCATCAACACCCGATAACCCTTGGCCGCGAGCAACGGCGCGACTTCGTCGTAGCTGTGAATGTCGTAGGGCCAGCCGTGTAGCAGGATCACCACCGGGCCATTCGCAGGGCCGGTTTCGGCGTAGGCGACGTCGAGCACGCCAGCCTTCACATGTTTCAGCGGGCCGAAGGGCGAGGGCGCGGAATAACTGACGGCCGCAGGCTCATTGGTTTGCGCTTGAGTAGTGCCAAAAGCGCCGAACAACGACAAAGCCAGAATCGACAAACCGAACGCAGTTTTGCGGGTGTGCAGTGCCATCTTCATGGTGACGTCTCCTTTGCGAGCCGTTGGTCAAGGGGCCTGAATGAACCCTTGAAACCTTGCGTGCATTTGAGCGTGGAGACGTATCTGGCCTGTGTCGAAGAACGGCTTTGTTGAAAGTCGATGTGTCGCGGTGGGGTTCGTACACAGTGTGATACACGGCGGCGAAACCGACTCACCCTGGACCTGATTCAGGCCAAAATAATAAGTCGCTGTTTTAAAACAAAAAATATTTCACTTCGCGCTTCCCAAAGCCAAAAAACCTTGGTAAATTGCGCCCCGTTCTCACAGCGAACCTAACGAAGTAGCTGGGCAGAGCAGTAGGGGCGTCGCCAAGCGGTAAGGCAGCAGGTTTTGATCCTGCCATGCGTTGGTTCGAATCCAGCCGCCCCTGCCATATTCGAAAAAAACGCCAACTTCGCAAGAAGTTGGCGTTTTTTTATGCCTGCGATTTGGCCAGGCTTGGTAAAGCAGACGTGCGCGGCGCCGAAGCACCGCGCACGCCGTCCACTCAGTGCGGTGCGCGCGGAATGGTTTTCATCAGGTCTTCGGGGCTGATGTGGCCGACCACGCTGCCCGGTTGCGGCAGGTTGAGGATGTGGCCTTTCATCTTGCCGATGATGTGCATTTCGCACGGCTTGCAATCGAACTTCAGCGTCAGCACTTCATCGCCGTGGATCAACTGCATCGGCGCGACTTTGGTGCGCACGCCGGTCACGCCTTTGGCCTGTTTCGGGCACAGGTTGAAGGAGAAACGCAGGCAGTGCTTGGTGATCATCACCGGCACTTCGCCTGGCTCTTCGTGTGCTTCGTACGCCGCGTCGATCAGCTTCACGCCGTGACGGTGGTAGAAGTCGCGCGCCTTCTGGTTGTAGACGTTGGCGAGGAAGGTCAGGTGCGAATCCGGGTACACCGGCGGGGGACTGGTTTCAGCTTTACGGCCGCCACGCGGGTGCGCAGCGACACGGGCGGTGGTCAGGTTCTCGATCACTTCACGGCGCAGGGCTTTGAGCTGCGAGTTGGGGATGAAGAACGCCTGCGGCGCATCCAGTTTGATGTCGGTGGCGTGGTACTGCGTGGTGCCGAGCTGGCCGAGCAGATCGCGCAGTTGCTCCAGCGCTTGCTCAGGCTTGTTGGCCACGCCGAACGGACCGGCGAGGGTGACGCTGGCGCTGATACCTTCTTCACTGGTGGCGGTGACTTCCAGCTGCTCTTCACGCAGACGAGCGACCCAGCTCAGGGCTACGCGACGCTCGGACGAGGTCTTTTGCAGCGCCTGTTGCCAGTTGTGATCGAGGTTGCGATTGAGCGGGTGATTCGGACGCAGCTTGTACAGGCCTTCCGGCATTTCGTTCGGCTCGACGCGGTAGCGGTAGCGCTTCTCGCCGTCTTCTTCGAACTCGCCTTTGGCTTCAGCGATGTTGGCGCGGAAACCGACCACTTCGCGTTTGACCAGCACGTTCAAGCCATCGCCGTTGGACAGCGGCTCCTGGGTGACGACCTGCATGTCGCGTTTGCCGACTTTCTCGACGGTGCCGACTGGCAGCCCGGTGAAGGTCGGCGAGTCGAAAGCGCCGATGTCGATCTTGCGATCGGTGACGAAGTAATCGGTGCTGCCGCGGTGGAAAGTCTTTTCCGGGTCGGGCAGGAAGAAGTGCGCGGTGCGGCCGCTGGAGGCGCGGGCCAGGTCCGGGCGATCTTCGAGCACGTCATCGAGGCGCTGGCGGTAGTAGGCGGTGATGTTCTTCACATAGCCCATGTCCTTGTAGCGACCTTCGATCTTGAACGAGCGCACACCGGCTTCAACCAAGGCGCGGATGTTGGCGCTCTGGTTGTTGTCTTTCATCGACAGCAGGTGTTTTTCGTAGGCGATCACGCCACCCTTTTCATCTTTGAGGGTGTACGGCAAACGGCAGGCTTGCGAGCAGTCGCCACGGTTGGCGCTGCGCCCGGTTTGCGCGTGGGAGATGTTGCACTGGCCGGAGAAGGCCACGCACAACGCGCCATGGATAAAGAACTCGATGGCCGCGTCGGTTTCGTCGGCGATGGCGCGGATTTCTTGCAGGTTCAGCTCGCGGGCCAAGACCAATTGCGAGAAACCGGCCTGATCGAGGAACTTCGCTCGCTCCAGCGTACGAATGTCGGTCTGCGTCGAGGCGTGCAGCTCGATCGGCGGAATGTCCAGCTCCATCACGCCCAGATCCTGAACGATCAGTGCGTCGACCCCGGCGTCGTACAACTGATGGATCAGCTTGCGCGCCGGCTCCAGTTCGTTGTCGTGCAGGATGGTGTTGATGGTGGTGAAGATGCGCGCGTGATACTTGCGGGCGAACTCCACCAGTTCAGCGATCTCGCCGACTTCGTTGCAGGCATTGTGGCGCGCGCCGAAGCTCGGGCCGCCGATGTACACGGCGTCAGCGCCGTGCAGGATCGCCTCACGGGCGATGGCGACATCGCGGGCAGGGCTGAGCAATTCCAGATGATGCTTGGGCAAGGACATAGTTTTTTTAGTCAGGCTGTCACGGTTAGGCGCGCATTCTACCCGTGAAACGCGCGCCCGGCACGCCCGTGCTGCCCGATGGCACAGGGCATTGTCACCTTGACCCCTGTGGGAGCGAGCTTGCTCGCGAAGGCGGCAGGACATTCAACATCAATGGAGACTGAACTGACGCTTTCGCGAGCAAGCTCGCTCCCACAAGGGGTTGTGCAGTGAGTCTCAGGCCTTGGCGGCCATCGCCGTAACTTCCACGCGCATCCCTTCAACCGCCAACGATGCCACACCCACCGCCGCACGCACCGGCCAAGGCTTGGCGAAGTAGCGCTTGTAAACCTCATTGAATGCCGCGCGATCCGCCATGTCGGTCAGGTAGATAGTCAGGTGCATCACCCGGTCCATCGAGCTGCCGGCGCGTTCCAGCGCAACTTTCAACGCTTGCAGTGTGCATTCGCTTTGCAGGGTGATGTCGCCCAGTTCCAGGCTGCCGTCGGCACGGGTCGGGATCTGCGTGGACATCATGATCCCGTTGAACGTGGTGACGTCCGAGGAAATCGAGTCTGCGTCCGGATCGGGGGTAAAAGTGATGTCTTGGTTAGCCATGCGGATCCCTTGTTTGAGCGAGTAAATCGCGCCAGTTTACAGATTCACGGCTAACGGACAAATGATCAGCCGCCACTGCAGTGAAAGCGTAGAGGGCGATCAAACCGGTTGCGTCGCCGCTTCTGCCGCGATCGCTGCAAGGACACTGGGGCGGGTGGCGACCCGCCGGGAGTGGGTGGCCAGCGCCGGCCAGTCCTGCAGGTCGATATTGAAGTTTGGCAGCCATGTCAGCACGGTAAACAGGTAGGCATCGGCGACACCGAAGGTGCCCAGCAAATAGTCCTGATCGACCAGTTTGCGGTTCAGGTAGTCGAGGCGCTTGAACAGTTTGTGGGTGAACATCGCTTGGGTCGCCTGTGGAATCTGCGCATCGAACAGCGGCGCACAGCCACCGTGAATTTCCGTGCTGATGAAGTTCAGGTATTCCTGCAAGCGTGTCCGCTCCCAACTGCCAAGTGCCGGCGCCAGCGCGCTTTCGGGGGCCTGATCGGCGAGGTACTGCAGGATCGCCGGGCCTTCTGTCAGCACTTCGCCGTTATCCAGGAGCAGCGCTGCGACGTAGCCTTTGGGGTTGATGTCGCGAAAGTCTTGCCCGTCAGCCGTGCGCTTGCTCTGGTTGTTGACGCGAACCAGTTCGAAAGGCAAACCCAGTTCCCGCAGCACAATGTGCGGAGACAGCGAGCAGGTCATCGGGGCGAAATACAGTTTCATGGCACTTCCTTGCAGAGAAAAGACGCCAGATTCCATTGCCGCAACGGCTTTCGCAAAGGTCATTTCGAGTGCTAGCGTATGACAAAATCTCATGAGAGTTACGAGCCAAATGTCCGTCAGACTTCCCTCGCTTAATGGATTGCGTGCTTTTGAAGCGGTCGCTCGGCACATGAGCTTTACCAAGGCTGCAGAGGAGCTCAACGTCACCCAGACGGCGGTCAGTCATCAGATTCGCCGACTCGAAGCGGAGTTGGGCGTGCCTCTGTTTTTGCGGCTCAACGATGGTCTGGCACTGAGTGAGGACGGGCAGGCTTACTTGCCCGGTATTCGTGCGGCGTTTCATGAACTGCGTTACTCGACTGAACAGCTGCTCGAATCGCGCGAGAAAAGCGTGCTGACCCTCAGCACCCTGGTGTCCTTCGCGTCGAAGTGGCTGTTGCCGCGTTTGCCGTCCTTTCAGCAGGCGTTTCCTGGTATCGATGTGCGAATCAGCGCGTCCACGGAGCGGGTGGACTTTCGCAAGGGGGCGATTGATGCGGCGATCCGCTACGGGCGGGGTGACTGGAAAGGCTTGCGTGGCGATTTTCTGATGTCCGACGAGATTTTTCCGGTGTGCAGCCCGCAACTGGCGAACACGTTAAGCACGCCCGCTGACCTCGCCCACCACACGTTGCTGCAAGTCAGTGGCGTGACCGCCGGTGACTGGAGCACCTGGTTACGGGCAGCAGGTCAACCGCCGCAGCTCGCAGAAGGCCCGCGCATGACCTTTGATCTGGCGATGATGGCGGTTCAGGCCGCCGTTGACGGGCAGGGCGTGTGCATGGGGCGATCAACCTATGTCGAAGCCGATCTGCGGGCCGGGCGTTTGGTTGTGCCGTTTGATCTGCGTTTGCAAGACGAACTCGGCTTTTATCTGGTGATGCCGCATGAAACCGCGGAATCCAGGAAGATCGTGGCGTTCAGGACTTGGTTGTTGGCATTGCCGCCAGGTTCAGACACCTTTGTATAAGCCTGTATCAAGCTGCCGCGCAGACACACGAGAACAATAAACTCAGGGTTTGCGACACATCAGCAATACACGCGACACCCACGCTAGAGGCCTCCACACCCCTAAGTTTGAGAGGGCTTCATCATGCATCGTCCCCTGTTACTGGCCAGCGCCGCACTATTGGCTGCAATGATCGGTGTCGTCCACGCGGCTGACGCGCCGGCCAAGAGCTGGCAACAAGGCTTGAGCCGCACCGATCTGGTTCGCGAGGATCTCGGTACGGCCGAGCGTGAGGTGATTCAGGCACGCGTCGATTTCGAACCCGGCGTGACCTCGCCCAGACATGCCCATCCCGGTGTTGAGGTCGCTTACGTGATCAGCGGCACCTTCGAGTATCAACTGGAGGGCAGGGCGCCGGTGACGTTGAAGGCGGGGGATTCGTTGTTTATTCCGCAAGGGGTGGCGCATGTCGCCAAAAACATTGGTACGGACAAAGGCTCGGAGCTGGCGACTTACATCGTCAAGAAGGGTGAGCCGTTGCTGATTCTCAAGCCGTAGGCCCGCGATTCAATGGAGCGTCGCCGCGCGGCGACTCTCGCCAATCCTGATTCTGTCCAGCGCCCGGTTCAGCGCATCGAGGGCATCGAGCAGCGCTTTGGCCTCGGCTTCGCGACCTTCACCCCAGAGGCGTTCGGCCATTTTGTTCAGCGCCTGAATCGAGTGTTCGATCTCTGCGGCGGTTGCGGTTTTCTGATGGGCCGGTGGTTTTTTCGGCATTCGGGCATCCTCTGATAACGTAGGGCTGATCGTGCCCGTTAAAGGTCTGGCAGGCAGCATTACAACACGGCGCCAAGTGTCAGTAGACGCTTGCCCGCCGTTTCAAGGGATCACGGCGGGAGGGGATTGAAGCATTGAGGGCGCGTGCATTGCACCAGATAAGGCAATGAGCCATCATCGCCGCCCTCGACGGGCCATGGCCGCCGTGCAATTCAGATTTCAGGGAGCAACAAATGATTAGGCGACTCATGGAGTTGAGCAAGTGGTTGCGGCCGGATGCCGAAAAAATGCCTGCAGCCAAGCAACCTGCCGACGTGCCTGCCGAGGCGCAGCCTCACACACAAACCGTTGCGCCATTGCCGAACGACGTGTTGGATTACTGGCACAAAGCACTCACGGCCGATGATTTGCTCAGCTTGCAGATGGCCGATGTTCGTATTCCATTGAAGAACGTTGCAACACTGGCCTGGCCGGGTTTCAACCTGGGTTTCGGCAAAAGACCGACGCTGGCGCTGGCCGTCATCACTGAGCGTGCCGCCGAGGCTCGGCGCAAGCGCGAAGAAGAGGCAATCAAGGCGCTTGAGGACGATCCCGAAGGCACCCACGAGCCGGAAGAAGAGGACGAAGATCCGCGGATTCCCATGGCCCTGGTTTTTCACCAATCAACACCATCGGCGGATGACGTTCAGGTCACTTGGCCCGCCCCGGCGAAGAAACCTGCTCCGGGGGAGAAAAAACCACCGGTCAAACCACCCCTCAAGCCCGCCCGCCTGAACATCGCCTTCTGGTTCCCGTTCGAACTCAACGAGAACAACGAAATCTGCCTGCCCAAGGATGTCAATGACTGCCGCCCGCGAGTGGTTCGCCATTGGCTCGAGCCGCAGCCGCTGATTGCCTTGAACGAGTTACCGCCGGCCATTGGTCATTTCGATTGTTATCGCGACGAGCTGAAGACGTTTCTCGCAACGCTGGGGCAAAGTTGCACCCTGAGCACCTACGTTGACGCCTGCCTGGCGCTGTTCGAACGTATTCAGGCTGACGGTGTTGAGACTGGGCTGGCGTCGATTTCCGGACAATGGATTGCGGTGCCGCGACAACCGGGATACGCCACCCGTGCGCTGGAAAACGTCTACAAGGCGATTCCCAAGGCCCGCTCGATCGGTGCGCTAGGGCAACTTGTCCATGCTGATCGCTACCGGACAGCCGTTCAGGTGGGTGGACTGACCCCGGCACTCATCAGCGCCCGACATGTGGCAATGGTCGACAAGGCCGGCAACCTCGACGCACCGGATGACAATCGCTGTGCCGACCCTTTGAACGAGTCGCAGCGTCGTGCATTGCAGGCACTTGGGCGGCTGGGGAGCGGAACTGGCGTGGTCGCCGTGAGCGGACCACCGGGTACCGGAAAGACGGCCATGCTGCGCGCGATGATTGCCAACCAGTGGGTACTGGCCGCTTACGACAACGACGAACACTGTCCGGTGACCTTTGTGTGCGGGGCCACCAACCAGAGCGTCGAGAATGTGATGGGCACCTTCAATGGCGCCGTTGGCAGGAAGCATGCGTTGGCGCGGCGTTGGCTGGATCCCACCGGGCGACCGTTATTGGGGTTTACCGCCAGCGCACCGTCCAAAGCCAAAGGCAAAACGCACCGGAGCAAATTCACCACGCTGGAAATCAGGCAAAAACAATTGCGTGTGCTGGGCGTCGGCTCCTCCAGCCTGAAGCAATCGTATGAGGATCGTGTGGCGGCGGCGCTTGCGTTGGCGCGGCACTTTGAAGATGCCTTCCAGGAGCTCCCGCAGCTGTTCGGTTCGTTGTTCAGCGTTGAGCAAAAGCACCTCGTCAGTGACGCCACCCGGCATATCCGTCTGGTGCAAAAAACGCCTTCGGCATCCTCGGACTCAGCCGCACTCTGCCAACACTTGAAGACGCTTACCGAGGTTTTGCACTGCGGTCTGGTGTCGGCGATTGAGCGTCAGGTCGACATTGAGGCGCTGATCGAAGCCAAGGCTTTAGCGGACCGCTTCCCCGGTCAGGCGTGGTCTTCTGGCTGGGCGCAGGACATCCTGGCTGAGTTGCAGGCGGCCTCCGACCCCGAGGCGCGTCAGGCGCTGCAGCAGAAATTACTGGACGTGGTGTGGCGGCCAGTGATTTTCCAGTTGGCAGCCCGCTACTGGGAAACCCGCTGGCTGGCGGCTGTCATCGCAGAACCTGCGCCAGCTGACCGCCGAAGTGCACTGCGCCGCGCGGCCATGCTGTTTCCGTGCATCGTCGCCACGCTGCACAGTGCGCCGCGGCTGTTGAGCGAGCGCCGCCAACCGCTGTTCGCCTTTCTTGATTTGCTGATCATCGACGAAGCCGGGCAGGCTGCCCCGGAGCTGGGTGTGCCAGTGTTGAGCCTGGCGAAGAAAGCGGTGATTGTCGGCGACATGAAGCAACTTTCACCGGTGTCCTCGGTGACGCCGGAGGTGGATGCCCGACAGGTGGAGGATCGTTGGGCGGACCCGGCCAGCCTGGGGGATCTGCTCACGCGCGGAGCTGATTCTGCCAGCGGTTCCATCATGAAGCTTGCGGCGACCGGAGCGTCTTTTGCCGAAGCCATGCCTGATGGCCGGCTGCGGAACGGGTTGCTGTTGCGCGAGCATTATCGATGTGCCGAATCGATCATCAATGTCTGCATCGATCTGCTTTACCACGATCACGACCGCGATGCTGCGGGCCAATTGCTCAATCGGGAGCTGGAACCGAAAGTGCCCGACCCGCAACCGGGGCTGTTTTCGGACGCCGATTTGCCTCTGCTTGAGGGGCCGCAAGAGTTGCTGCGGCGCAAGCAAATAAAGGCTACGTTCCCGCTGCCGCCGCTGGGCTTCTACCAGACCGGAGGGCCGAACGATGAGCCCAGCAGAGGCGACTCCTGGTCAAACCCCGGAGAAGCACGAGCGATCGTGAACTGGCTCAAGGAGTTTGGTCCACGCCTGGCAAAGTGGGCTGCGCGGGTCGAGGGGCATCCCGATGAACCCATTGCGCTGGAGAAACTGGTTGCGATCGTCACGCCCTTTCGCGGACAGGTCGAAGCGATCAGGAATCGCGTGCGCGAAGAGCTTGATCCGATTGACGCGGGCCTGAGCGAGCGCTTGACCATCGGCACCGTGCATACGCTGCAAGGGGCCGAAAAACCGGTGGTGTTGTTCAGTGCCGTCAACCGGGAAAGCCGCGCCAGTCGCCGAACCGAGAACAACCACCGCGAACGGGTGTTCATCGACCGCGACGATGGTCGCTTGCTCAATGTCGCAATCAGCCGGGCACAGAAAAGCTTCATTCTGTTCGGCCACTCTGATCTGTTTTTTTCTCAGCAGGCGATGGACCCGGAAAACCATTTACCTTCGGCTGTGGTCGGGCGATGCCTGGCCGGTGTGCGCGAGCCGGAGCATGAGCGCAGGACCGGGGCACCTCGTGTGCCGGCCTGCAAGCTCGGGCCTTCGACGCTGATGGTCGTCGAGTCAGTGCACAAGGCGAAAATCATTCAGGCGCTGGTGCCCGATGGCACGCAGGTTTTCGGTTGCGGGGGGCATATTCGAGATCTGCCGGGGCCGGGGTCCATTCGTTGGCACGACGGACTCAAACCCCGTTGGCAACTGAGCGAGCGCGAAGGTCATGACCTCGCGATCGCGCTGCGCAATACCGGCAGTCGCCTGCTGCAATGCACTGAGCTGGTGTTGGGTACCGATGATGACGCTCAGGGCGAGGCCATTGCCTGGCACATGATTCAAGTGCTCAAGGAGGCGCCGTGGTTCATGCATGTGCGCCAGGTGCGTCGCGTACGCTTTCATGCATTGACGGCGCCGCAGATGCAAAGCGCCTTTGAACAGGGCAAATGTATTCAGGTCGAAGGCGGCACTGCCGAGGAGCGCGCTGCAAGCATCTGCCGCGCCCTGAACATGGGCCTGGCTTACGGCGCCATCGCCTTGCGGGTGCTGGATAATCTGATCGGCTCGGTCTACCTGCGCCACGGCATCCCGGGCGGCGGGCGGGTCAAGGGGCCCTTGCTCCGGGCGCTGGCCGGCCATGGTGATTCCGAGGGCGTTCCCGCGAAACGCTTGGGCATTGGCATCACGCTGAACGTCGACGGCATTGTCGTGCCGGCGCGTTTGATGGTGCTGCGCGCGGCAGAAGGGTGGCGATCGTGGGGCAGCGACAGCGAGGAAAACGCCGACGCCTTGATCCGCATCCTGGCCGAAGCGGTCGTTGCGCCGACACCTTGTCTGATCGAACAGGAAACCTGTGGCCTGCCACCCGCTGAAAACCTCGGCACCAATCTGGTGTTGCAGGAAGCGTTCAGGCGATTTGGCTGGTTACCGTCGCGCACGATGGGGGCACTGCAAAAGCTTTATGAGATGCGCCCGGGCACAGATGGGCCCGACCTGCGGGCGGGTGAAAATGCATGGGCTGCACTCGATGGTCAAGGGCGGTTGTTCCTGACCGCTGCGGGCCGGGTTCAGGCCGAGAAACTGCTCAGCAATGACTGGTTGCGAGCCATCAGCGCCAATGAATTGCTGATGGCATTCGATGCAGCGCTGACGCGGCTGTCCAGCAAGGCCGACGCCACAGAGGACGATTACCTGGCGTTCCTGTACACCTGGGCGGCGAGGTTCGACGACCAATGCCCGGCGTTCACCGGTGCGCTGCCGGTCAGCGGCCCTGAAGCGCAGACTGTCGATGCACAGGGTGCGGTCATTGCGTTGTTTGCCGGACAGCCCGCCGTAGAATTGAATACGTGGGGCGAATCACCTGTGGCGTCAGTGCCCGCGACCGATGAAGAGGGCGCGCAGGAAGAGCCTGACGATTGCGCTACGGCATCGACCGAAGAAGCGTTGCCCGCGCCGGACGGTGGCCGCAGTGGCGCACACGGTGCGCTGGTGCCACTGGACATTGCCGTGACCGCCGACAGCCCGGAAATGGCAGCGTTCACGCCGACGCAGCGACAACTCTACGACATGATGTCGAAGCTGATGCTGGCCTCGTCCTTGCGGGACGGCGAAATGCACATCGTGCGCCGGATCTATCCGTTGTCCTGGCCTGGCAAAACGGCGACTCGCCCGGTCGAAATCGGCGTGGAAGTGCTCACAGGGCAGCCCGGAGACTACCCTGGCTGGTTTGGCCTTGACCCTGATGGCGTGCAGCGACATACGCGAGCCTGGGCACCCGCACAGGTGGAGAGCCTGCTCAGCAGTGGGCAACCGCCGTCTCTGCGTATCGCGGTGCAGGACCCTGCCTTGCGCACCCATTCACTGCTGGAGCCGACCGTCGACCTGTTGCTGGCCTGGATGCAGGCGCGCGGCCATGGGCGGCCATCCACGTTCGGCAAACATATTGATGATCTGGTACGTGGCAATGCCTCGGCTGAACCGGTAGGAGACAGTGCCAATGAGTAACGGGTTTTATGCCATGGGGCTGATGCGGCGCGCTTATGAAGCGGCATCGCGCCATCCCGTCGACCCGGCTGCGCTGGCCGCTTTCGCCGCCGCGCATCAGGCGCAGCAGGACACTTACGTCGAGTCGTTCGAGGTCGGTGGTATTTCCTATCCGCGTACGGACGGACACAAGCTGAGTGAGCGTGAGGCCCGCGAAGTGATTTCGCGAATCCTCTCCAATCCCGCGTACACAGTGCTGGATTTGCGCCCCAGTGTCATCGAGGCAGCCTATCCGCTCGAGGATGAAGTGTTGCGCACCGAGATCAAGGCCACCGTGACGCTGGCCAATGAAATCAATCAGCTCGACTGGCAAACGGCTTCACTGGACGCCAGCAGCAGACAGGCGATTCGCGAACTGTTACGCATGCCCACTCTGGCGGGCGGCTACAAAATCATTTCTCAAGCCAAATCGTCGGCCAACGTGCACTTGCTGAATATCTATCGAGGCTACGATGCCGATCATCTGATCCCCGACAAAGTGCTGCGCGGCTCGTTGCTCAGAGGACAGTCCTTCAGCCTCAACCAGAGTTTTGCCACCTTCATGCAAGACTCGCAAAACCGCGGCTCGCAGCATAAATATGTCACCGACGCGCAGAAAAAAGCGCGCAAGGCATTACGTGGCGATCCGAAGCAACCGGCCCGCAACCCTACGACCGGTGAATACCTGGCGCACGCGCTGGAGTGGATGACCCACGTCTACACAACCGCTGACCTGGGCGTCGATGTGGCGATCATGGACAATGCTCTGGGCAACAAAGGTGACTACAAGGACTTCAACGTCAAAGGCTTTGCGCTTGCGCAGGCAGGGTACATGACCTGGCGCGAGCGCAAGGAAGTCGGTCGCGCAGTGGCCGTTGCGTTGATGATCGAAGCTCGCGAGTTCTATACGGCCGCTGGCTGGACGATGGACAGGGAATTGCCGCTGTTCTACGACATTCCCGCGACAGTCAACCAACAACCGGTACCGGCGACATGAGTGTGGATATGAATGAATCTTCTGCCGCGCCTCTGGGCCGGCGCTATCAATTGGCCGACCTGACCATGGCCGGCGGGCGCCCCTGGTTTGCCGTGCACTCGCGCGACGAAAACGGGCATACCTCGTCATGGATCGTCAGCGGCGACTGGGTCGGCGACCGGTTTCAGTTCCAGCCGCAGGTGTGGGTTGCTGATGCCATTCAGGCCATCGTCGGTGACAACGATGGGCAGGTATGGGCAATCACCAGCGAAGACCAATTGCTGACCAATACCGAGCTTGGGCATGTCGCCGGATGGCAGCGCATTTCCCCGCATCCGCAGCTGTCGGCATTGCACCCCTGGTATTCCCGAACAATCGGTTATCAAACGCCCGACGGCGAAAAAATCGAGCTGGCCGAGTGTCTGGCCTGGGTCAGCGGCAGCCTGCTGATCGGTACCTTCGAGCGTCGTCTGTACCGCTGGACATCGGGCGAATGCGCGCAACTTGAATACGATGACCACGTTCCCGGCACGATGGGCGGGGTCAACAATATTGTCGTGACGGCGCAGGCGGTATTCGTTCTGGGCTACGCCGGGCTGATCCTGCGCCGGATCGGCGACAGTCCCTGGCAACGAGTTCCCGGACCCTGGCCGGAGGAGGCTGGCGAGTTCGTCAACCTCATCGCGGGTGTCGAAGGTCCACAAGGTGAACTGTGGGCAGTGGCCGCTGGCGGCTCGGTGATTTCTGTTGCCGGTCAGGAAGCCAGAACCATTGCGCAGGTGCCTGGCGAACCCTTGGGCATCACTCGGTTCCAGCGCCACTGGTTTGTCTCGACCCTTGAGGGTTGCTACGAATTGACGGGCGATGGCGACTCGGTGCTGGTCAAGCGCAATATTCTGATGGGCAAGGCCATTGACGCCGGCACTTGCCTGATCGCGTTTGATGCCGAACCGCAGTTTCCCGATAGTGCCGAAGTCCACGTCTGGCTGCGCACCCGAAGTCACGACAGATGGTTGCGCCAGGTGGTGTGTCGCCCCTGAGGCCCGTCGTCAGAACGCAATGTTCAGCGCACTGGCAAGCAGGAGACTGCTCAGTGCAAATCACCCATCCTGCAGAAGCTTCAACGCCCGATCAAAATCGAACAGATCTACCTGTGCCGCGACCAGAGCCAGGCGTTCTGCCAACGCCCGATCAAGTGGCAGGTTGCGCAGTCTTGCAAGTGCGTCCAACGCCGCCGTGTCACCTTCGTCCAAAAGCCCCACGAGCCTGTTCAGTTGCTCGTTGATTGCGGAGTAGTTCAGCGGGTTTTCACCTGTGCCGGCCGGTGTGTCTGCCTTGAGGTCGGCCAGAGCCAGCAGGATCGGGTGCAGGCAATATTCGACCTGCGTCACCAGCGTTTGCAGCACCTTAGCCGGCTCGCCGTCATGGCAGGCCTGTTCCAGCAAAGCGCAGGCCTGCGCCACGGCCTTGGCGCCGATGTTGCCGGCAGTGCCGCGCAAGCTATGCGCCAGTCGTTCAGCGGCGCCACGATCCGGATCGGTCCGTGCGGCATGGAACTGCTCGATAAAGCCTGTCTGAGTGTCGCGAAACTTGCACAGCAAACGTAAGTAGAGGTCCCGCCGCCCCATGCAGGTGGCGAGACCCGCCGCCAGATCAACGCCCTCAATATGCTCTGGCAAGCCATCGGCGAAACTTGTATTCAGCGATGCTTGAGCGGCACGTGGATTGATCCATTTTGCCAGGGTGGCGAACATGGTTTCGACGTTGAGTGGCTTGGAGATATGGTCGTTCATGCCGCATTCGAGGGCGCGCTCGCGGTCACCGTCCATCGCGTTGGCGGTCATGGCGATCACCGGCAAAGTGCTGAAGCGCGCTTGTTGGCGGATGTGTCGGGTTGCGGTGTAGCCATCCATTACCGGCATCTGGCAATCCATCAACACACCATCGAAGTCGCCATCCTCGGCGAGGATGTCCAGGGCTTCCTGACCGTGCGTGGCGAGTCGCAGGCGTATTCCGACGCTCTCCAGCAGTTCGCTGGCCAGTTCCTGATTCAGATCGTTGTCTTCGACCAGAAGCAGCCGCGCGCCATTGAGGCTGGCGACGGTGTTGGCATTGTGCAGGGAGCGTTCGCCCGTTCGCGTGTCCCCCTGTGTTTCTCTGCCCAGCACCACGCCGATGGCTTCGAGCAGCGAGGACGGCGTGACAGGCTTGGTCAGCACCACCGGCAACTGGATGCCTTGACGCTCGGCTTCTTCGCGGGCTTCTTCGCGTCCAAATGCGGTGATCATGATCACCGATGGCGTGCGCATCAGGCTGGCGGAATGCATTTTGCTCACGGCTTCCATGCCATCCATGCCGGGCATCCGCCAGTCCATCAAGACCAGATCGTAAGGCAGTGCCTTGTGCTCGGCGTCGGCCAACATGCGCAGCGCCAGATCTCCGCTCTGCGCGACATCCACTTCCAGGCCAAAGCTACGTGCCATGCCCGAGAGGATTTCACGCGCACTGGCATTGTCATCCACGACCAGTACCCGCATGCCCAGTAGCTCGCCGGCCTTGAACATACGGCGCGCCTGCACGCCTTGCTGCACGCCGAGTTGCACCTGGAAATGGAATGTCGAGCCGACCCCCGGTTGGCTTTCCACCCAGATTCGGCCGGCCATCAGCTCCACCAGCTTCTTCGAGATGGACAAGCCGAGCCCGGTGCCGCCGTACTTGCGAGTGATCGAACTGTCAGCCTGACTGAATGACTCGAACAGGCGTGAACACTGCTCGGCGGTCATGCCGATGCCCGTGTCGCGCACCCAAAAGTGCAGTTGCACGTGTTCGTTGTGTGAACCCACTGCTTCCACGCCGACCACGATGTCACCGCGCTCGGTGAACTTGGCAGCATTGTTGCCCAGATTGATCAGCACTTGCCCCAGGCGCAGGGGATCGCCGAGCAGGGCCGTGGGCAGGTCGGGCGGGATCTGGAACAACAACTCCAGACCCTTGTCCTCGGTCTTCAGGCCAATCATGGCGGCAAAACTGTCGAGCACGTCCTCGAGGCGGAAAGGCGCCTGTTCGAGGCTCATCCTGCCGGCCTCGATCTTGGAAAAATCGAGAATGTCGTTGATGATTCCCAGCAGGTTCTCCGCCGAGCGATGCACCTTTTCTATGTAGTTGCGCTGGCGATTGTCCAGGTGGGTGCGCAGCGCCAGGTGGCTCATGCCGATGATGGCGTTCATCGGCGTGCGGATCTCATGGCTCATGTTGGCAAGGAACTCGCTCTTTGCCTGAGTGGCCTCTTCGGCCGCTGCTCTTGCCTCTGCCAGCGCCGTCACGTCGATGTTGATGCCGGTTGCGCGCAATGGCTGGCCGTCCGGCGTGCGTGAGAAACGGTTGAGCGAGCGGAACGTGCGCACCTGTCCATCATTTTTACGCACGATGCGAAAGTCGAATTCGACGCGATCATCGCCACTCTGCACGGCGCTCTCGAAGGTGCTGCTGACCCGCGCCAGATCCTCGGGATGCACCAGCGCCCGCCAGTGCTCCAGCGTGCCACCGAAGTTGCCGGGTTCAAGACCAAACAGGGTTTCGAGCTGGGGCGTCCAATAGTTTGTGCCGCTGACCAGATCAACATCGAACAGACCGATGTCGCCAGCCTCTTGCGCCAGGTTCAGGCGATCGCTGGCAGTGCGCAGCCTGGCTTCCATCGCCCGGCGCTCACTCACGTCGCGCACTGAGGCACAGACGCAGACGCCACGACCCTCCAGGCGGGGCAGGTGGGAAAGGCCAATTTCCACGGAGAACAGGCTGCCGTCTTTGCGCACGCCGCTCAGATCCTCCAGATCGCCGCCCATCTGCCGGGTGCCGCCGCTGGCAATGAAACCGTCGCGCAATTTGACATGACGCTCGCGGGCAGCGTGCGGCACCAGACGCTCGATGCTGGCGCCAATCAACTCGCCGGGGGCATAGCCAAACAGGGTGTCCAGTTGCGGGTTGGTCATCAGAATGCGACCGTCGGCGCCTAGCACCAACATTCCATCCGGTGCGGCCTCGATGATGCCGCGATACCAGGCCTCGGTGGCGCGCAATGCTGCCTGCTGAGCCTCCAGCTCGCGGGCCTGGTGTTCCAGTTGCAAGGTCTGCGCGCCCATTTCGTCCGCCTGACGGCGAGTCTCCAGCAGCAATGCCTGAGCTGCTTCACTGCGTTCCATGATGGCCATGGCGCCGGCCAGCCTGGGCAGCACTTCTTGCAAGAGCAGCGCTTCGTTCTCTTCCAGTTGGCGAAAACCGGCCATTTCCACCACCCCGAGCAGGCGTTCGCCACGCAGCACCGGTTGAACCATCAGGACGCTGGCGGGGGCGGCGCCCAACTGCGTGCGCACATGCCAAAACGCTTCGGGCAGATTCTGCAGGTGACGGGGTTGGCGATCGAGTGCGCACTGGCCAAGCAACCCTTCACCGAGTTCAAGTTCAACGGGCAGAGGATGCTCACGGTCCACCGCGTAACCGCCCACCAGTCGAAGGCGCGAGGCGCCTTCATAGAGAACGTAAAGCGCCCCTTGGTACATGCCCAGTTGCGGCGCGATGTGGCTAAAAAAAGCCTGGGCCAACTGCTGTGGGGTTTCCGCCTGTTGCAGATCCACTTGCAGCAGTGAAGTGTGGTTTTTGACCCAGCGCTGGCGCTCAAGCTGACAAGCCTCCACCTGCAACGTGGCGATGGCTCGGGCCAGGTCACCGGTTTCGTTGCGAAGGTCGGTGTGGGGGATCTGCCCGTCCAGTTTGCCGGACGCCAATTCGTCCACCGCCACACGGACGCGATTGAGCGGCACGCGAATGGAATAACTGACCAGCCAGGTCAACAGCAACGCCAGCGTCGACCCGCCCAGCAGCAACACATACGTGATCGTGGTGCTGCGCTGCGCATATTCGGCCAGATTCTTCGCCGTATCGTGGATGTCGGCTTGTTTGTTGTTCTCTATCTGCGTGAGCAGCCCGTCACTGCCCTGTTCCAGCGCGAGAAAATCCTTACTGTTGAGCAGCATCCAGGCTTGACCGAGGGAGCCTTTGCCGGCGAATTCCAAAGCGTCATCGCCATCTTTTTGCAGACGCTGCAAGAGCATTTCGAATTCAAGCAGACTGCTGAGACTGCTCTGTCGCCGCAGCGTCGGTCGCACCTGTTCCAAGGCTTCGTGGAGTCGTTCCTGGGCGACATTCATCTGCGCTCTGGCGCTGATGCGGATCTCCGCGTTGTTGGTCGCGATCGCACGTTGCATGGCCAGCAACAGATGCGGCAACTGCACCCGGACTTCCTGCACATGCTGGATACCTACCAGATCCTGCTGGTACAACTGCAGCATTTCGTTCCTGAGCGAGTACTGGGCACGCAGGCTTTGCACCCCCAGTATCAGAACCAATATCAGCAGCGCGGCGAAGCCGATGATCAATTTACTGCGCAGGGACAGGCGCTCGAGCATCTCGAACAGTCTGTTCATAAAGGGCCTCGTTCTACAGGGGGGCAGAGTGCTACACAGGGTTCAGGGTTGTTCAGCGATCTGTTCAAGCAAGGCCAGTTGTCTGGCCATGTCCTGGTCACTGTCGGCGAACTGCACGGCAATGTTCTGGAACTGCTCGGCATTGGCCAGAAATGCATCGCAGATGTCCGGGTCGAAATGTTTGCCTCGGCCTTCGCGGATTATTTCGACCGCCTGCTCATGCGGCATGCCAGGCTTGTATACGCGGCGGCTGATCAGCGCATCGTAGACATCAGCCACAGCCATCAAACGCGCGCTGATCGGGATGTCGTCGGTGGCCAGCCCTTGCGGATAGCCACTGCCATCCCATTTTTCTTGATGGCCGTAGGCGATTTCCTTGGCCAGGCGAAGGAAGTCGACGTTGATCCCCAACTGGTCCTCGGCGTGCTGGATGGCGTCGCGTCCCAAGGTCGTGTGGGTCTTCATGATCTCGAACTCTTCCGGAGTAAGGCGTCCGGGCTTGAGCAGGATGCGATCAGGAATGCCAATCTTGCCGATATCGTGCAGCGGTGCCGATTTGAATAGCAGCTGGATGGTTTCCTCGTCGAGAAAGTGACGAAAGCGCGGGTGCTCGCGCAGCCGTTCGGCCAACAACTTTATGTAGTGCTGGGTGCGGCGAATGTGGTTGCCGGTTTCGTTGTCGCGGGTCTCGGCGAGCGAGGCCATGGCGTGGATGGTGACATCCTGGATAGCCATCACTTCGCGGGTACGGCGTTGCACTTCCTGTTCCAGAAAATCGTTTTGATTGCGCAGAAAGTCGCCGACGGCCTTGAGCTTGACCTGCGTCTCGACCCTCGCCATGAGTACCGGGGGAATGATCGGCTTGGTGATGTAGTCGGCAGCGCCGAGGCTCAAGCCGCGAATCTCGTCCTCTGTGGCCGTCATGGCGGTGAGGAAAATGATCGGTATGTGAGCGAGGCGGGCGTCAAGCTGGAGTCGCTCGGCAACGTCATAACCGGACAGCCCCGGCATCATGATGTCCAGCAGAATCAGGTCGGGGAGCGGGTCGGCCTGCAGAAGGCGCAAGGCTTTCTCGCCGCTGTTGGCGGCCTTGACCCGGTATTTGTCCTTTAGCAACTCGGCGATCAGCATCAGGTTGTCTGGGGTGTCGTCGACCACCAGAACGGTTGCTGATGGGTAAACGCCCTGCATGCTATCCATGGATGTTGGCTCCCTTGACTGAAAAGCAGTCAGCGTACTTACGCCAGACTGTTGTCGGCAAGCGTAGCTAGAAAAGCTGCAATCGCTAGGTCGAAGCAGGGAGGTTGATTCGATGAGGTACTTGATGAAGTGTCAGGGTAACCGGCGGCTTCACCCTCTTGCTGATGCAGTAAAGCGTGCAGCCTGCCGAGGTGGCGATCTGGCTACAGCACTTCGACGAGATGCAGGATTTTGGATTGGTGGTCGGCAGGACGACGGAGAAGGTCAGAAAGTTTTGTAGTCTTTCAATGAGCGCAGCGGAAACCTCAAACCCCAGAAACGACAAAGCCCTGAATAATCAGGGCTTTGTCGTATCAGATATGGCGGAGGCGATGGGATTCGAACTCATGGACCTGTTACAGTCGACGGTTTTCAAGTCCGAAGATTAGTCCATATATTTCAACAGTTTAAGCTGTATTCGTTTCCGCTACGTCGCATTCATTAATGCTCTGGAGGCCTCTGAAATCAAGGGGTAGGAACTTATTTGCGGAAACGAATTTGGCCGGTTATTTGGAGTTCACGGTTGGCTCATGATCGCTCTAAATTTGATAGCTGCCACCGTGAGACTGCGCTCGATGAAAAACTACTCTCATCTGAAGTGGGATTTTTGGTTTGTAGCCAGACTCGCCGGATGGGCCAATCCTCGACTATTTCGTCCTATCGCGGACGAGCACCTTCATAAGCGTCTTGCAACAATTGACGAATTGCCGAGGCCTCGATAGGTCGAGGATTCCAGTAAGGATTAGACATGGCAATGTCCGTAGCGCGATCCAGATCCGCTTCGGTCAGGCCTAAATCTTTGAGGCGGGTCGGGGCGCCGAGCGAACTGGACAAGTCGAACAACGCAGAAGCAGGTGAGCAGTCACCGACATCCAGGGCACGGCTGATGCGCGACAGAGCAGGGGCGGCGCACTGGTTGTAGGCAATGGCATGCGGCAGCACGATGGTGTGCGTTTGAGCGTGTGGCAGATTGAAACTGCCTCCCAGCGTATGACAGAGTTTGTGGTGCAGCGCCATGCCGACGTTGCCCAGCACTGTGCCGCACAGCCAAGCACCGTATAGGCAATCGGCGCGGGCGTCGATATCGGTCGCATCGACATGGATCTTTTTCATTCCTTCTGCGAGAGCACGGATACCTTCTTCGGCCATCAGCGACATCACTGGGTTGCCGTCTTGGGCGTACAAGCCTTCAGCGGCGTGAGCGATGGCGTTCATGCCGCTGGTGATCGACATGTCCAGCGGCAGACTGACGGTGAGTTCCGGGTCGTAGATCACGGTTTTAGGCAGCACGCGCGGGTCTTTGCCGGTGCGTTTGATGCCGTTCTCGGTCAGGCCGTAAACCGGTGTCATTTCCGATCCTGCATAGGTCGTAGGGATTGCCAGAATGGGTAATCCCGAATCCATCGCAATGGCTTTGCCCAAGCCTGTGGTCGAGCCGCCGCCAATCGCGACTGCGCAATCGGCGCCCAGTTTGCGTGCGACTTCGCGAGCTTCACGCGCCGTCTCGATCGGCACGTGCATAACTGCCTTGTCGAAAATTTCCGCCGCCCGATCACCCAGCAACTGCGCAATGCGTTCAGCCTGCGGACGTTGCTCCGGGGTGCATAGCACCAATGCTCGTTTAGCGTCCAGAAGATCAATTTCCGCTTCAAGTCGTTGCAGCGATCCTCTGCCGAAAATCACGCGGGACGGTTGGCCGTTGTAGATGAAAGGTGCGGTGGACATTAGCGTTTCTCCCGAACATTTAAAGTGCTGAAGGTATTGTCATGGGCGTTGGCTGGTAGGCGAACAGTCGCCATTGCGCAGCCGTTCTGCGCCAGACGGTCAGCGTGCGGTTGTGAATGGATTTGGCGATGCCGTGGGAAGTGATGTCAGCAGCCATTTCACCAAACACCAATGCGGTGTCTCCCGAACAACGAACCTCATGAATCCGATGCTCAATGCGGTGATAGACGTAAAGACCGTCACGGCACTTGTGCAGATAACTGTTGAGGGTGTCCCGGATCCCGTTGGAGTGAACGTAGATCAGTTCAGGGTCAGCCAAGCGCTCGAAGGTCAACAGATCGCCCCGGCGCATTGCCGCGTAACGCTGATCTTCAAGCGCGGTGAGGGCCGCAGTGATAGAAGGTTCGTTGATCATCAGGTTCCTCGATACGCCTGCTGCTTACTGGCTGGTCAGGACGAAGTTGAAGTTCAGTGAATAAAACGTCTCGTTGATCACTGAGCCATCCGCCGCTGGCCCCGGTTCGTGACACAACCATTGGGCAATCAACGAAGAGCGGACACCGAATACGGCATCGGTATCAAGGTATGCATCACCTTCCCGGAATACTTGGGTGCTCAGCGTTCGGTAGCCCCGCGCGCGGAGGGTGAATTGCATGTGTGCCGGTCTCCAGGCATGCCGATTAAGTGCGGCGAGCAAGGCGCCGACCGGGCCATCGGCTTGAATCGGCTGACTGTCTGGCAACACAGTCCAGAAGTGGTATTCGCCTAAATGATCGGCCTGCAATAACGCCTGATCGCAGGCACAATCGCTGGCGACGCACACTTGAATACTGGCGCCTGGAACCGGATTGCCTTGGATGTCTCGAACCGTTCCGCTGACATGGCATTTGACGCCGGAACCCTCGGCGCTAATGTCGGCGCCCAGGTCATGCAGATGAGGGGAAGGTAATGGCAGCGTGCCGATTGCCGTGGCTTCAGTGCCACCTGATCGCTTTTTGCTGTTCTGGGCCACCACCAGCGTCGAGAGTCCCAACGTGTGTGAAAGTAATAGGAATTCCTGTCGATCTGACGAGCAGATCGCCGCGGCTTCGGCGAGAAAATCCATACCGCTTTGCCACTCTTCTTCGGTCAGTCTGACGTCCCGGGCAAAAGCGTGCAGATGCTGCACAAGGCTCGTCATTATCTCGCACAAACGCGGGTCAGCCGTGCCGCTGTTGCGTGCCAGTACCGCTTGCGTGATTGATGCTTCGTCCAGATTGCGCATCGTGACTCCGAGAAATTGCTGATATCTGGGCGCCTGCTCTTGGTCAGTTGCGGACACCGCAACCGCCCTGTTCAGGCCATAGCGCTGCACGTTATAGTTGCGGTCTGCGCAAAAAAAGCCCGATAAAGAAAATCTTTATTTCATATATGAAAAAATAAAAAAGGAGGGCGCGATGGATCGGCTTACCGAACTCGAGCTATTTGTGACGACCGCCGAGGTGGGAACGCTGAGTAAGGCGGCGGAGTTGCTGGGCTTGTCGAACGCTGCGGCGAGCCGGCATCTGGTGGCGTTGGAGCAGCGTCTGAACGTGCGTTTGATCGATCGCAATACTCGGCGCCTGGCGCTGACTCATTCCGGCCATCAGTTCTACACCAGTTGCAAGAGCCTGCTAGGCGAACTGAAAGAAGCCGAAGCCTCCCTCACCGAATCGCTGGTGCAGCCGGTCGGAACCCTGACGATTACCGCGTCGATCTCGTTTTGCATGTTGCACATCGCGCCGCTGATTCCCGCGTTTCGCAAGAAATACCCGCACATCACGGTCAAGGTTCTAGGCGAGAATCGCTATTACGACATTATCGACAGCGAGATCGATCTGGCGATCAGAACGAAGGAATATGAGCCCGACTCGAACATCACCATCCGCCGTCTGGCTGAAACACGTCGCGTGCTGGCGGCGTCGCCGGGCTATTTGCAGCGCATGGGTACGCCGAAGACGATCGAGGATCTCGCCAGCCATGACTTGCTGATTTATAGCCACGCCAATCAGCCACGGGTTATGCGTTTTACCAAAGGTGAGGAAGAGGTCGCAGTCAAAGTCGATCCGATCCTTGAAACCAATGATGGTCAAATTGTTCGCGCCGCAGCACTGGCGGGCGGTGGCATCCTGGTGCAGCCTAAATACATCATCAATGCCGACTTGGTAGCTGGGCGCCTGATTCCGGTACTGGATGACTGGGATCTACCCCGGCTGACGATCAACATGGCGTTTCAGAGCCGGCGGTATATGCCGACCAAGTTGCGCGTTTTCATCGACTTCCTGCTCGCCGATTTTGCCGAGCATGAATACGAGCGCTACTGGACGCGATAATCCTCGCGTCGATCCCTTCCTGATAAACGATGCGGCGCCCGGCCGCGTCGATCTTCCCCGCGCTGACTGACTCTCGTCCTGCCTATCACCGACAGGGCCGTTCTCTACGCTCACTCGCAGTTTTCCACTGAGCGGAAAACACATTTGCCAGATGGACATTTTTTTTCCGATTCAATGGCAGTAGTCTCGATCCCACTGAGTGTACAAATAACTTCAATAAAAGGTTGACCCTCATGTCCCGCGATCAAACCGGCGCCAATGCCTCATCAAAAATTCTTTGGCGAATCGCCGTCATCACTACCATGGGTTCGTTGGGCTTCGGCTATGACACTGGCGTGATCTCCGGCGCGTTGCCGTTCATGGCACTGGAGCCAAGCCAGGGTGGGCTCGGCCTGTCACCTGTTTCGGAAGGTCTAGTGGCGTCCTCGTTGATCTTCGGCGGTGCATTTGGCGCGTTGTTCGCAGGGCAACTGTCGGATCGTTATGGCCGCCTCGGCGTACTCAAGGCTCTGGCGCTGCTGTTCGCAGTGGGTGCGCTGGGAACGGCAATGGCGCCGGACATGTGGAGCATGGTCGCCACGCGTTTCATTCTCGGCATTGCCGTTGGCGGTGCCTCATCCACGGTTCCGGTGCTGATCGCCGAACTGGCAGCGCCTAAACATCGGGGGCGGCTGGTCTGTCAGAGTGAGTTGATGATCGTCTCCGGGCAGTGCTTGGCTTACGTCACCAGCGCCGGACTGGCGCATCTTTTCGACAGCCCCCTCATCTGGCGCTACATGCTCGCCATCGCGCTGATTCCGGCCGCATTGCTCTACATCGGCATGCACTTCGTTCCGACTTCACCGCGCTGGCTGGTCAGCAAGGGCCGCATTGCCGAAGCCAAGTCGACGCTGGCCGGCATCCGCGATACACAGCGCGAGGCCGACCGCGAGCTCAAGGAAATCATCGCCCAGTGCAACGTCGAACGCACACACACAGGGGTGCTGGCCAAGCTCAACGAACCGTGGCTGCTGAAATTGCTCGCTATTGGCATTGGTCTGGGCTTCGTCATCCAGTTCACCGGCGTCAATGCATTCATGTACTACACGCCGATGATCCTCAAAGAGACCGGCATGGGCATCAACGCGGCACTGATCGCAACCATCGGTAACGGCGTCATTTCGGTGATCGCAACGTTGATTGGCATGTGGGTCATCAATCGTATGGGCCGGCGTTCCATGCTGTTGCTGGGTCTGACCGTGGTGGTACTGGCGCAAATCTTCCTTGGTGTGGTGCTCAATTTCATGCCGCACTCGCTGCTGCAAAGCTACATGGCTTTGTCGGGCGTGCTGGTGTTCCTGTTCTTCATGCAGATGTGCATTGGCCCGGTCTACTGGCTGTTGATGTCGGAACTGTTTCCGACCCACGCACGGGGTTTGATGAACGGTATCTCAGTCAGCATTTTCTGGGTGTTCAATGCGATTGTCGCGTTCGTGTTCCCGGTTCTCCTCAGTACGTTGGGCGGCATGACTTTCTTCCTGTTCGCTGTCGTCAATATTGGCTCGATTGCTTTCTGCACCTTGTGGCTGCCGGAAACCAAAGGCCTGACCCTGGAAGAAATCGAACAGCAAATGAAGCAACGCTTCAACGGCCGTAAATGGCGCGCCGTCGACGCACAGGCCTATTGAAACTCGCATCACTGGCGTCGCCGGCAGTGCGCATGAAACCACTGCCGCTCTTCAAGAATAATGAAACAAGGATCTCAGCCATGACCGCTCACCTAGACACCGATATCGCCATCGGCGGCCTCTTCGAAGAAGAACATTCCGCTGAAATCGTCAACGCGCGAATCTCTGCTGACGCCGATCCGCGTTTGCAGAAAGTGATGGCGGTACTGACCCGGCACTTGCACGCGGCGATCAAGGAAATCGAACCGACGCATGACGAGTGGTTCAAGGCCATCGAGTTCCTGACCCAGACCGGGCAAATGTGTACCGACTGGCGTCAAGAGTACATTCTGCTGTCGGACGTGCTTGGCGCAACCATGCTGGTTGACGCGATCAATCACCGCCGCCCGAAAGGCGCCACGCCCAACACCATCCTCGGCCCGTTTTACGTGGCGGATGCGCCGCGTTATCCAAACGGCGCGAACATCTGCCTGGACGGCAAAGGTGAGCCAACATTGGTCAGCGGCCGCGTGCTGGACACCGCTGGCCGGCCGATTGCCGGTGCGACGCTGGACATCTGGCAAACCAACGATGACGGTTTCTACGACGTGCAGCAGAAGGGCGTGCAACCGGATTACAACCTTCGCGGACTGTTCACCAGTGACGCTGACGGTTACTACGCTTTCCGCACGGTCAAACCGCGCCACTACCCGATTCCCGCTGACGGCCCAGTCGGCAAGCTGCTCGGGCAACTGGGCAGACACCCGAATCGCGCTGCGCATTTGCATTTCATCGTCACCGCAGAAGGTTACGACCAGGTCATCACCCACATCTTTACCCCCGACTGCCCATACCTGCACGAAGACACCGTGTTCGGCGTGAAGAAAGAACTCATCGCCGAATTCACCAAGCAAACCGATCCCGAGGTCGCCAGCAGTTATGAATTACCGGTGCCTTTTCTGGCGGTCAATTGGGACTTCGTCCTTACCCCGGTTTGATTCAGCGACACCTTGCTAGCGAACGTTTTTAACCACTCATTCTTAAGTGATCGTCATGCCAAATAAAAATATCGAACTGTTGGCCGCTTACTGGACTCTCGCTGGCGACACCTACCCGGGCGCACCCAGCGAGATCAGCCCGTTTTCCCTGCAATCACGAGCTGAGGCTGCGGCCAAAGCGGGCTGGAAGGGCATGGGTCTGGTTCACGCTGACCTGGTGCACAACGTTGCCAAATATGGCATCTCCACAGTGCGCAACATTTTCAAGGACAACGGCATCAAGCACCTTGAAGTGGAGTTTCTGACCGATTGGCATCTGGACGGTGATCGCCGCAACTCCTCCGACCGGATCCGCGACGAACTGCTGGAAGTCGCAGGCGAACTGGGAGCGCGCAGTTTGAAAGTCGCGGCCGGGCTGTTTGACGACGGCGCCCCTGATGTACCGCTGATGCGCGAAACGTTTGCCCACTTGTGCGATCAGGCCAAGCCATACGGCGTGAATGTGGTGATCGAGTTCCTGCCGTTTTCTAGTGTCAACACCATCGACCTGGCCATTGCCGTCTCCGAAGGCGTGCGTCCCAACGGCGGTTTGCTGGTGGACACGTGGCACGTTGCGCGCGGCGGTATGAATTTCGACGAGATTGCCAAGATCCCGTTGGAGCTGATCAAGTCCATCGAACTGGACGACGCTGATCATTCCATCGTTGAAACGCTATTCAACGATTCCACGCATTACCGCAAGTGCTGCGGTGAAGGCCAGTTGGACGTGCCGGACTTTATTCAACAAGTGGTCAACGTCGGTTATGACGGCCCATGGGGTGTCGAATTGATCTCCGCTGAGCTGCGCAAGTTGCCGCTGGACGTGGTGTCCAAGCGCGCGTTCGACAGCACCCTCGCACAGTTTGAAAATATCCGGTTCCCGCGCTGATGCGCGTGACCCATTGAAGATTTGCCCGACTATTACAACGAATAACAGCGTTTTCAGGAGATGAACAATGGTAGGTATCGCAGTGCTCGGCGCCGGTCGTATCGGCAAGATTCACGCAGCCAATGTGGCTGCAAGCAAGTTTGCCAAACTGGTGGTGGTGGCGGATCCCTTCGCCGATGCCGCCCAGAGCCTGGCCGATGCCTTCGGCACCGAAGCCATGCTCGATTGTGAAGCGGCCATCGACCGTGACGATGTGCAGGCGATTGTCATTGGCACGCCAACGCACACCCACATCAACCTGATGCTGCGCGCCGTGCGTCAAGGCAAGGCCGTGCTGTGTGAAAAACCGATCGATCTGGACATGGCCAAAAGTCTGGCGGCGGTGGAGGAGGTGGAACGCCTGAACGGGCGGGTGATGCTCGCATTCAACCGCCGCTTCGAAAGCACTTTCGCCGAAATGCATGCCGCGATTAAGGCCGGCGACATTGGCGAAGTGCGTCAGGTGATCATCAGCAGCCGTGACCCCGGGCTCGCACCTGAGGATTACATTGAGCACTCTGGCGGGATCTTTCGCGACATGACCATCCATGACCTGGACATCGGTCGCTGGCTGCTCGGTGAAGAGCCGGTCGAGCTCACTGCGATCGGCAGCCGCCTGATCGATCCGCAGATGATGGAAAAGTACGACGACTACGATACCGCGATGGTGCAAATGCAGACAGCCTCGGGCAAGCAATGCCACATCAACAACTGCCGTCAGGCGGTCTACGGCTATGATCAGCGTATCGAGGTGTTTGGCTCCAAAGGCATGTTGCAAATGGACAACCTGCGACCCACCACAATCCGCCGCTGGAGCCAGGACGTTACTGATGCCCGCGAACCGCTGCTGAACTTCTTTCTGGAACGCTATCAACAAGCCTATAAGGCTGAACTGGATGCCTACATCGATGCCTTGGTGAAGGGGACGCCGCTGCCCACCACTGTGCAGGATGGCCTCAAGGCGCTGAAGTTGGCGGATGCTGCGGTGGAGTCGGTCAAGACCGGGCGGGCAGTGCGGCTCTGAGCCGGCAGCCGGTCGCCACCTCGACAAGAATTCTGGAGAACAGCATGACCTATAAACTTGAGCACGACGCCACGATTGGTGTGGCCTGCCTGGGTATCACCCACCCGCACACGTCGGGGCGGGTCAAGGCGTTTAAACGTATACCCGGTGCAAAATTCCTCGGTGCCTTTGACGACAGTCCTTTGCTCGCGCCGTTCTGTGACGCTCTGGATCTGCAGCCGCGCAGCAAGGAAGAAATTCTCGCCGATCCCAATGTGCACGTGGTGCTGGTGCACCCCAAAAGCTATCTGATGGCGGACTGGGCCATCGAGGCGCTGGAAGCCGGGAAAGCTGTGCTATGCGAAAAGCCTGCCGGGCGTGGCACCATCGACACTCGCCGTATCGTTGAAGCGGTTGAGCGCACGGGTGGACTGTTCCAGGTCGGTTACTGCTGGCGTTACGCGCCTTCGGTGGAAAAAATGCAGCAAGTGCTGCAGAGCGGGGAGATCGGCAAGGTCTTGCAGGTGCGGGCACACGCCGGGTGCTCTCACGATGAAGCCGATACCAACCACATGAAACAACCGGGTGACCGAGGCGGTGCGTTCTATGTGATCGGTTGCCACACCATCGATCGTTTGCTGCTGCATTTCGGCATGCCGGATTCGGTCAATGCGCGGATCACCAAGTTTGCCGGGCAGATGAGCGATTCAGCGCGCGAGGATGCCGTGGGCGCGGTGCTCAACTACGCAGACAAACTCATCACGATCGACTTCATGTCTTGGGATCCGATGCCTTGGACGGAGAGCTGGGACATCACAGCTTACGGTACCCACGGCGTCATGCATTCAACGCCCATGCCAGCGTCGTACAAGCTTTACCACGATGGCAAGAACGGGCATCAGCAGGGCTGGACGCACTGGAACGAAAACAGCTTTCCGGAGATCTGGGCGGTGCGCAAAACCGTCTATTCGCCGGAAATCGCCGAAATCGGTAACCCGGTGTATTTCGACCGTGAAGCGGCCGCCTTCGTCCAGTCGTTGCGCAACGGCAGTCCCTCGACCGTGCCCGCGACCCAGGCACATAACATTAACGTGATTCTCGAAGCGCTCTTTGAGTCCGCCGAGCTGAACGGCCAGGAAGTCATCCTGGCGCAATAACGCACTGAAGTCCCGTACACCTAATGACCCCGCCGGCTCTGTTCGCAGAGCCGGAAGGGCGCTTGCATCCCCGAGAAATGCCAACAACAAAAAGAAGAGGGTCATCATGTACAAGATCATCAAGGTCGCCGCCAGCGTACTGTTGGCATTTACCGTCAGTGCCTGTGACAAAGGCGCCACTAGCACACAAGGCACCATCGGTATTGCCATGCCTTCGAAAACTGAAGCGCGCTGGGTTTCCGACGGCAGCAGCATCGTCGACTCGCTGAAGAAACTGGGCTACGACACCGATTTGCAATACGCACAGTATGAAGCGCCCACTCAGCTGTCGCAGATCGAAAACATGATGGTCAAAGGCATCAAGGGCCTGATCGTTGCACCGATTGACGGCACGACCATGGCTGACGTGCTCAAGCAAGCCAAGGAAAAAGGCATCAAGGTCATCTCCTACGACCGTCTGATTCGCAATACCAAAGACTTCGATTACTACGTCACGTTCGATAACTACCGCACAGGTGTGCTGCAGGGGCAATCGATCGTCGACGCGCTGGCGCTCAAACAGGGCAAGGGCCCGTTCAATCTGGAAATCTTCGCTGGCTCCACTGACGACAATAATGCCCACGTGGTGTATGCGGGCGTCATGTCGCAGCTCAAGCCTTTCATCGACAGCGGCAAACTGGTCATCCGCAGCGGCCAGGAAGCCATGGAGAAAGTCGCCACGCCGAACTGGGATGGTGCGCAGGCCCAGGCACGTATGGATAACTTGCTCAGCGCCTTCTATGGCAATAGCCATCTGGATGCCGTGCTAGCGATGAATGACCAGATTGCGACCGGCGTGGTGTCGTCCCTGCGCGGTGTTGGCTATGGCACCGGCAAGGCAGCGATGCCGATTGTCACCGGGCAGGACGCCGAGATCTCCAGCATCAAATCGATCATGCGCGGCGATCAGTCCTCGACCATTTTCAAGGACACCCGCGCCTTGGCCGAAGCGGCTGCGCAAATGATGGATGCAACGCTTACCGGCAAAGCCGTTGTAGTCAACGACACCACCTCGTATGACAACGGTTCGATGGTCGTTCCTACCCAGTTACTCACTCCGCTGCTGGTCGATGGCAAAAACTGGCAAAAAGTGCTCGTCGACGACACCCGGTTCTACACCCCCGAGCAGTTGCGCTAAGGCGATCCCGTACCCGTGCGTGCAGGAGAAATACCATGACCAGTTCCCTTCTCGATATGCGTGATATCCAGAAACGCTTCGGCCCGGTGAAGGCGCTTAGCCGGGTGAATCTCAAGGTTGGCGACGGCGAGATACATGCCATCTGCGGTGAAAACGGCGCAGGCAAATCGACCTTGATGAAGATCCTTAGCGGCGTGTATCCACACGGCAGCTACAGCGGAGAGATCATTTTCGACGGCAAGGCGCGAACCTTTCAGGGCCTGCGTGACAGCGAGGCGCTGGGCATTTGTATCATTCACCAGGAACTGGCGCTGGTGCCGATGCTGTCGATCACCGAGAACCTGTTCCTTGGCAACGAGATCGCCCACCGTGGTGTCATCGACTGGGATCAGGCGCATCGGCGGGCGCGGGAGCTGCTGAAGCGGGTCGGCCTTGATGCGCGTCCGCAAACGCTGGTCGGCAACCTTGGTATCGGTCAGCAGCAAATGGTCGAAATTGCCAAGGCGCTGGCCAAGGATGTCCGGCTGCTGATTCTCGATGAGCCCACGGCCAGTCTTAACGAGAAAGACAGCGACACCTTGCTCAACCTGATGCTTGAACTGAAGGGTCGCGGCATCACCTCAATCATCATTTCCCACAAGCTCAATGAAATCGGTCGGGTTGCCGACGAGATTACGGTCATCCGCGACGGCAGTACCGTAGATGTTATCGACTGCCGTGGTGAACCGATTGATGAAGCCCGGGTGATCCGCTCGATGGTTGGCCGCGAACTGTCCGATCGCTACCCGAAGCGGGTGGCAGACATCGGCGAAAAACTCTTCGTGGTGGAGAACTGGTCGGTCGGCGATCCGCATCGGCCTGGTCATGACCGCATCCGCAACATCAATTTTCACGTGCGCAAAGGTGAAGTCGTGGGGATTGCCGGGCTGATGGGCGCTGGGCGTACCGAATTCGCCATGAGTGTATTCGGCCGTTCCTATGGCACCAATATCCGTGGCAAGGCGCTCATCGAGGGTGAAGAAGTCGACCTCGGAACCGTGCGCAAAGCCATTGACCACGGCTTGGCTTACGCTACCGAAGATCGCAAGGGCGCCGGTCTGGTGCTGGGCGAGAGCATCACGCGCAATACCAGCATGGCCAACCTTGCGGCGGTGTCCAAACGCTGGGTGATGAATGAGTTGGCCGAAACCGCCGTGGCGATCGATTTCCAGACGCGCCTGCGTATTCGCAGCCCGGATGTCCTGCAGACGGTGGACAAGCTGTCGGGCGGCAATCAGCAGAAAGTCGTGCTCGGCAAATGGCTGTTTTCCGATCCCAAGGTGCTGATCCTCGACGAGCCCACCCGCGGCATCGACGTCGGTGCCAAGTACGAAATCTACGGGGTGGTCAATCAAGTGGTCAGCGAGGGCAGGGGCGTCGTCATGATTTCCTCGGAAATGCCCGAGCTGCTGGGCACCTGCGACCGGATCTATGTGATGAACGAAGGGCGCTTCGTCGGCGAGTTTCCGATCGCCCAGGCGTCACAGGAAAAAATCATGCACGCAATCATGAAAAACGAGGTGATCCAGTGAGCGAAGTCAGCGTTCCACTTCCAACCAAGACCACGGCGCTCACGTCCTTCAAGCGTGGCGCACGCGAATACGGCCTGCTGGCCTCATTGATCGTCATCATGGTGTTTTTCCAGGTGGCGACCGGCGGCGCTCTGATGCAGCCGCTCAACCTCACCAACCTGATCCTGCAGAACAGCTACATCGTGGTCATGGCCTTGGGCATGCTAATGGTGATCGTGTGTGGGCACATCGATTTGTCAGTTGGCTCGGTGGTCGGAGTAATCGGCGCACTGGCGGCGGTACTGATGGTTCAGTATCGACTGGACTTCTTTACCGTCACGGTGATCTGTCTGGCAGCCGGTGCATTGATCGGCGCGGCGCAGGGTTATTGGGTAGCGATCTGGGGCATGCCCTCGTTCATCGTCACGCTGGCGGGCATGCTGATCTTTCGCGGCGCGACCATCGCCATTTCCCAGGGACAGTCGATCGGGCCATTTCCTCCGGCGTTCTCGGCGATCAGTTCCGGATTTATCCCGGATCTTTTCGGCAGCGAACACTTGCGGATAACTTCACTGCTGCTCGGCGTTGCGGTAGCGGCGGCCTTCTGGTTCATCGAATACCGCAGCCGCCGGCGCACTTTGAAGAGTGGGGGCAACGCAGCACCAATGGCGTTGTTTGCTCTGAAAAACGGCTTTATCGCAGCGCTGATCATTTACTTCTGCTACTTGCTCTCGACCTATCGCGGTATCCCCACGGTGCTGGTGATCATGAGCGTGCTGATCGGCGTGTACACCTTCATCATGAATCGCACCGTGATCGGCCGCTGGATCTATGCCGTGGGCGGCAATCTCAAAGCCGCACGCCTGTCGGGGATCAATACCGCCCGCGTTACGTTCTTCGCCTTCGTCAACATGGGCGTCCTGGCGGCGGTCGCTGGCCTGATCTTCGTCGCCCGCCTAAATAGCGCCACGCCCCGTGGCGGCACCGGGTTCGAACTTGACGTAATCGCTGCCGTATTCATCGGTGGCGCATCAGCGTCCGGCGGGGTTGGCAAGGTCGTGGGCGTGGTGATCGGCGCTTTCATCATGGGCGTATTGAACAACGGTATGTCAATCATGGGTATCGGCATCGACTATCAGCAAATGATCAAGGGCGCAGTGCTGTTGGCGGCGGTATTTGTGGATGTCTATCAGAAGAGCAAAAGTTGAAATGACCCACACAACCAAGAGCGCAGGAGGAGAGCGATGATTAAACACATTGTGATGTGGAATATGGAGGGAGATACGCCTGAAGAGCATCAGCGCGCGTGCCAGTTTCTCAAGGAACGTTTTGAAGGACTCGCCGGGCTGATACCCGGCCTGCTGAAAATCGAAGTCGGTGTGGATATGAGTCGTATCGACTACGCCTGTGATGTGGTTCTGTACAGTGAATTCGATTCGCAGGAGGCACTGGATGCGTATGCGTCGCACCCAGAACATCTGCGGGTAAGAGCAGAACTAGGCAATACTCGAATAGCACGATACCAGGTCGACTACACCTCATGAATGCATTGAGCTTGTACTGTGGATCGACACCCAGCCAGCGAGAATAGTTGGCTGGGGTTACAGACAGTTAGGAGAACTGCAAATCGAGCATTCCGCGAGCCATGTTGCGGAAACTACCGAAAAGATGCGGAAACGATCCAGAGATGGATTAACAAAATTCCGGAATGCCAGAAACGACAAAGCCCTGAATAATCAGGGCTTTGTCGTACATAAGATGGCGGAGGCGATGGGATTCGAACTCATGGACCTGTTACAGTCGACGGTTTTCAAGACCGTTGCCTTAAACCACTCGGCCACACCTCCGTTGCGTTGCGGGCGCCATAATACCTGAATGAAACACACTGTCAAACTCTCTGCATGGCTTGTTACAGAGCGTCTGTTATGATCTTTGCGACTGAACGTTTCAAACCAACAGGAGTGTCGCCATGCGCGAACAGGATTACGCAGTTAATAACAGCGTGCAGGCTGAGCAGCTAGAGGTTAGCCGCGTCCTGCGCAACACTTACGGCCTACTGGCTCTGACCCTCGCATTCAGCGGCGTCATGGCTTTCGTCGCACAGCAGATGCGCGTCGGCTACCCGAACATTTTCGTGGTGCTGATCGGTTTCTACGGGCTGTTTTTCCTCACCAACAAACTCCGTGATTCCGCGTGGGGCCTGGTGTCCGCGTTCGCGTTGACCGGTTTCATGGGTTTCCTGCTCGGCCCGATCCTGAACCGTTACCTGGGCATGCAGGGCGGCGCTGAAGTGGTCAGCTCGGCGTTCGCGATGACCGCGCTGGTGTTCGGTGGTCTGTCGGCCTACGTGCTGATCACCCGCAAGGACATGAGCTTCCTCGGTGGTTTCATCACCGCTGGTTTCTTCGTGTTGCTGGGTGCAACGCTGGCGAGCTTCTTCTTCCAGATCAGCGGCCTGCAACTGGCGATCAGCGCAGGTTTCGTGCTGTTCTCGTCGGTGTGCATCCTGTTCCAGACCAGCGCCATCATCCACGGCGGCGAGCGCAACTACATCATGGCGACCATCAGCCTGTATGTATCGATCTACAACCTGTTCATCAGCTTGTTGCAGATCTTCGGCATCATGAGCCGCGACGACTGATCGCAGTCTGTGAAATAACGAAAAACCCGCCTCGGCGGGTTTTTTGTTGTCTGCAGGAATGCGTGTGCCTGGAGCTATTCAATTGATCACGATGCTGCCGTCAGTCTGTTGCTTGTAGACGGTGTAGGGCAGCAACAAAGTATCGAGCACCCCGGAAGCCACCGCATCAATCGCCCAACCGGGCAGGGCGGCGTTGTACTTGTTACCTTCGCCTATCGGCGCATGCAGGCTACAGAAGTCATACATCACGCCGCTGTAGATCCTCGGCACCGCCCCGCAATAGGATTTGTTCGATCTCAAATCATCCACGGCGACCTGGTCGTCGCGCATGACCGTTTGCACTGTCCCGCAACCACTCAACACTAATGCGCTCAGCATCATTGCCTGAACTTTCATACCGCCAATCCTTCGCCGGAAAAACCTCAATCTACGCCAACCGTGCGGAAAAAGCATTTAGGCCATCGGCGGCAAACGACGCTTGACCGGGGTCTTCTTGACGATCGCGGTGTTGGTTTCGGCCAGCGTATTAAGCCGGTCGAGCAGGGTGTCGAGTTGTTCCATCGAGCGCACATGCAGGCGCGCGATAAAGCAGTCCTCGCCCGTCACCTTGTCGCACTCGGTGAATTCGGGAATCGACAGGATCTGCCGTTCCACCTCCTGCAACTGCCCTGGCAGTGGCCGCACCCGGACGATGGCCTGCAATTGGTAACCAAAGCATTTCGGGTCGATTTCGACGGTGTAGCCCTTGAGCACACCGCGTTCCTCCAGGCGCCGCAAGCGTTCAGCCACGCTTGGCGACGACAATCCGCTGATTTGCGCCAAGGCCTTGAGCGAGCGCCGCGAATCCTCCATCAATGCGCCGATGAGGATCTGATCAATATCGTCAGTCATGAAGAAACTCCAGCATTAGGCAATTGGTGAAAATTACCCACGATAAAAAAGGCAGATGTCGAGTTTAGCCTGCTTTTTGCGCTGGAGCGCCTGCGGGTTTGCTTGGCATACTTTTGTCACAAAGACAGGAGATTGAAGATGGACAATACAATCCGTCGCGGCTCATTTGAAATGACCGCTGCCATGCTGATTTCCGGGACGATCGGCTGGTTCGTGCTGGTCTCCGGGCAACCGGTATTCGATGTAGTGTTCTGGCGCTGCGTGTTTGGCGCCGGCACCTTGCTGTTGATTTGCGCGGCGTTCGGCTTTTTACGCCCGGGCATTCTGACCCGCACCACATTCCTGCTCGCAGTGCTCAGCGGGATGGCGATTGTCGGTAACTGGGTGCTGTTGTTTGCCTCGTACTCCCGCGCTTCGATTGCCATCGGCACGGCGGTGTACAACGTGCAGCCGTTCATGCTGGTCGGTTTGGCAGCGCTGTTTCTCGGCGAAAAAATCACTCTGCAAAAGCTGTTCTGGCTGGCGATTTCGTTTATGGGCATGCTGGCAATCGTCAGTGCCCACGGCACTCAAGGCGAGAGCGGCAACGACTATCTGATGGGCATTGCGTTGGCGTTGGGCGCGGCGTTTCTCTATGCCATTGCCGCACTGATCATCAAGCGCCTGACCGGCACGCCGCCGCATCTGATTGCGCTGATTCAGGTCTGCACCGGGATTTTGCTGCTGGCGCCGTTCGCGCATTTCAGTGCGCTGCCGCAAGCACCGAGTGCCTGGGCCAGTCTGGTCACCTTGGGCATCGTTCACACCGGTCTGATGTATGTGCTGCTGTACGGCGCGATCCAGAAGTTGCCGACCGCGTTGACCGGCGCGCTGTCATTCATCTACCCGATTGCGGCGATCTTCGTCGACTGGTTCGCGTTCGGCCATCGCCTGGAAACCCTACAATGGTTCGGCGTGGCGGCGATCCTGCTGGCCGCCGCCGGCATGCAACAGGGTTGGGGCCTGAAGCGCCGGCGACTCGCCGCGCAGTAACCCTCAGATGTTCCAGCGCGGTGCGGTTTTCGCCAGGCGCTGGCGCATCTCGCCGATGTTCGCCGCCAGTTGCCGGGTCAACAAACGATAGCCATCCAGCGCGCTGTAGACCGGCGCATCAAGGTTGCCTTCCGGCAACTCCAGCGGCCTGTCCAGGCGTTGTGAAGCGCCGGTTTTCAACGCCCGGGCCATGCCGATCAATTGCACGCGAATCTGCCGGTGTTCAGCTTTCAATGCCGCTTGTAAATGCGCCATCGCCTCGGGATCGTTGGCATCCGGCCGTGTGTTGCCGAGGATCTCCAGCGTGCTGATGCACATGCGCAGATTGCGCTGGATGGCATCGAGTTCGGTCATGGAAATCTTCACTTCCTTGGACACCGACGGCATCAGCGAGCGCAATTGCACCATCACCGCGCCGAGGCGCCCCATCAACTTCAAATGCTCATCGGCGCTGACCGGTTGGCCGCTGATGATCCGCCCGTACACGGTGGCGCAATCACGCAGGGCATCGGCGAGGTTGTAGCGCCACGAGTACACCGCGTACAGCGGCAGGGCGAAAGAGAAGGCGAGGGCAAGGGCGATGCCGATCAGAATATCGACGCCGCGCCACAAGCCGTCGGTGATCGGGTTGTCGCCATGCCCGGCGACGATGAACACGGTGATCGCCGAGAGCAGGGCGGTGTACCCACCCTTGCCGATGGCGTGATAAGAGAAGAAACCGCAGACCACCGCCATCGCAAAATAGGTCAGCCACGGCATGCCGAGCCATGCTTGCTGCGCCACCAGCAACAAACCGACGCCGGCACCGATCAAGGTGCCGGTGGCGCGTTCGGCGGCTTTTTTGCCGATATTGCCGTGGTGCTGCAAACCACCGATCACCACCAGCATGGTCACCGAGGCCCATTCGCCGTGGGGCAGGTTGATGCCGGTGGTCAACAGGATCGTCGCCAGCAAGCCGAGGGCCACGCGCACCGCATGAATCAACCGCGCGTGCCGGTAGCGTCGATAAGGATCAAGCAACGGACGCAAGACACGGCGCAGCAAGGGCGGAAGTCGATGGGTGCTGTAAGTACTCAGTGCGGGCCTCTCGTAATGGCGGTTCAGGTCAATGGAAAGGAAAAATGTAATTCATCCATGCTGCCATACGCAGGAGGATTTTGCGCATCGTGCCAATGTGGTGGAAGTGCTGACTGTACAACGCGGCCTGCCCGTAAGCACCGCCCGGCATCAGCTTGCTGTACTGGGCGAAGTCCGGATCGGTGATTTCGATGATCACCGGCACACGCCCGGCCGGCGGCGAACCGGTATAGCCGATCAGTGTGCCGGAAGGTTGTACCTGACCTTCGGCAATCACACCGATGACATTCTTCACCCGCCCGGCGAACACCTTGCCGGGAATGCCGTCGAACGCGACTTCCGCCTCATCCCCGACGGTCAGGCGCAGCAGGCTGTTCTGGCGCATCCACGCGGCAAAATATTGGCCTTCCTCGGGAATGAACACCATCGACGGACGCAATGGCAACTTGCTCGCCATCATCCCCGGCCGCAGCGAAACATGGGTGACGAAGCCTTTGCTTGGCGCGCGAACGGTGGTGTTGTCCAGTTCGAACTGGGCGTTGTCGAGTTGCGCCTGCAGATCATCGGTGCGGGCGATGGCCGCATCCAGTTCGCGTTGAGTGCCGAAGTTGCGCCGGATCAATTCGGTGATGCGGTAGCGATCACCCTTGGCGGCGACCAGTTGTGCTTTTAGCGATTTCAACCGGTTTTCAAACGGTGTGGGATCGATGCGAAACAACACATCGCCTTTTTCCAGCGGCTCGTTACCCTTCACCGGTACCTCGATTACCTGACCGCTGACGATGGGAATCACCGGCACGGAAACGAAGTAAGTGCGCGCCACCTCTGAGTAGGGATGGTTGTAGTTCATGGTGAAAATCAGGGCGCCGATCATCAGGATGCCGCCCAGTACGGCGGTGGGCACCGTCCATTTATTCAGCGGGATACGGAAGATCTTGAACACTGCGACGCAGATCGCGGCGTAAGTCAGGATAAGGAGCAGATCCATGGTGTTCAGCCCTCCCCGTTGTGGGGAGCAGTGGCATTCAGCGCTTCGAGTCTTTCGAGGCGTCCTTGCAGTTCGATCACCTGTTGCTCCAGGCGAACGACATGGTTTTGCACGGAGTTACCGTCACCGAACCCCCAGCCGCGATCCTCTCGATAGGCCATCGCCCAGATCCACAGGAAAGGCCAGAGCGCATGCAGCGTGAACAGACTGACCCAGCCAGTGGCATGGATCGCATCCTGATGCGGGTGGTTACGATGAACGGCAATTTCATAGGGAATGTCGTGCAACACGATGATCCCGTAAAACAGTACGAGCCCGGCAAACACCAAAACCCCTAGCGCAAAGTAATCCAGCATGGTCAAGCTCCCGGCATCCAGCACAGTGCTGGCATCAGTGTAGACACTGATTTGCCGGGCGCTTGGCGACTTTTGATCAGAGCCGGATGCGGTCGCCTTTTTGCTTATTCATGATCCTGGTGACAGTTGCTCAGAAGATGTAATCGGTGGTCAGGAAGCTCGAATCACGCCCGCGAATGATCTCGCTGATCAAATCCTTGTTGCTGTCCTGGAACTTGGTCGCCACCAGCGTACGGATCGAGAACACCCGCAACGCATCGTGCACCGAGAGCGTACCTTCGGCCGAATTTTTGCGGCCATTGAACGGGTAAGTGTCCGGGCCGCGCTGGCATTGTGCGTTGAGGTTGATCCGCCCGACCTGGTTGGCAAAGGTGTCGACCAGACGGCCGACCGCCACCGGGTTGGTGCCGAAAATGCTCAACTGCTGACCGAAATCCGACTCCAGTACATAGTCGATCACGGTATCGAGATGACGGTACGGCACGATCGGCACGACCGGGCCAAATTGCTCTTCCTGATAGACGCGCATCTGCGGATTCACCGGGTACAGCACCGCCGGGTAGAAGAACGATTCGCGGGATTCGCCACCATTGGGGTTGACCACTTCGGCGCCCTTGGCGCGCGCATCCGCCACCAGACCATGCAGGTAATCGACCTTGCCTGACTCCGGCAGCGGTGTCAGCGACACGCCGCTGTCCCACGGCATGCCCGGCTTCAGCGTGGCCAGTTTGGCGTTGAATTTCTCGATGAAACTGTCGACCACGTCTTCATGCACGAAGAGGATTTTCAGTGCGGTGCAACGTTGGCCGTTGAACGACAGCGAACCGGTGACCGCTTCGCTGACGGCATTGTCGAGGTCGACTTCGGGCAAGACGATGCCCGGATTCTTCGCATCCAGCCCCAGCGCGGCACGCAAACGGTGTGGTTTCGGGTGCAGTTTCTTCAGGTCGCTGGCGGCCTTGTTGGTGCCGATAAAGGCGAAGATGTCGATCTTGCCGCTGGCCATCAAGGCGCTGACGGTCTCGCGGCCGCTGCCGTAGATCACGTTGATCACACCGGTCGGAAAGCTGTCGCGGAACGCTTCGAGCAGCGGGCGAATCAGCAACACACCGAGCTTGGCCGGTTTGAACACCACGGTGTTACCCATGATCAGCGCCGGGATCAGCGTGGTGAAGGTCTCGTTCAGCGGGTAGTTGTAAGGTCCCATGCACAGCGCTACGCCGAGCGGCACGCGGCGGATCTGCCCGAGGGTGTCCTGTTCCAGCTCGAAACGGCTGGAGCGGCGGTCGAGTTCCTTGAGCGCATTGATGGTGTCGACGATGTAGTCGCAGGTGCGGTCGAACTCCTTTTCGGAGTCCTTGAGGTTCTTGCCGATTTCCCACATCAACAGCTTCACTACCGCGTCGCGCTGCTGGCGCATGCGGCCGAGGAAGGCTTCGACATGCTGAATACGTTCGGCTACGCGCATGGTCGGCCACAGGCCCTGGCCACGGTCGTAGGCACGCACAGCGGCGTCGAGGGCGGTGAGGGCGGTCTCGGCATCGAGCAACGGCGTGCTGCCGAGGATGACTTGTTCGTCGCCATTCTCACCTTTCAGATAGACCGGGCTGCGCACGGTGGCGAGCGGGCCGTCCCAGCGGCGCAACTGGCCGTCGACCAGATATTCGCGTTGCTCGACCTGACCGTCGAGGCGGTATTTTTCCGGGATGTCGCTGACAGAAGGGAACAGGTTGCCAAGGATGTTTGCTGTGGTCATGTCGCTACCCCGTGTTGATGTCCGTATGCAGATCAAAAAGCCTTCACAGGTTATACGCCTGAATGCGCCGGAATTTAAACCCGCAAATGTCACCCGAATGTCACGCAAAGGCGCACAGCAGAGCGGACAGGCTTGATGATCGCTCCCACGCTCCGCGTGGGAACGCAGCCCGGGACGCTCTGCGTCCCATTGGAACGCGGAGCGTCCCTTGAGGCATTCCCACGCAGAGCGTGGGAACGATCATCGGGGGGGAGAGCTGGCCCCGTTTGCCCCCCTCACTGTCCCGCAATGCCCTCAACCCGTTGCAGCCGCTGCCTTAAGGTGAGAGCACAACAATAAGCGAGGCCTTTATGCGGGCAATCCGACTCACTTTACTGCTGGCGTTGGCCATGACGCTGCCCGGCTGCGGCGAAGCCCCCAAACCCCCGGCCACCACCGATCATAACGCCATGCCCAAAGACCCGGCACTGGCGCAGATCTACGCCAACAGCTGCCAGCTCTGCCACGCCAACCCGGCCGCCAACGCGCCGCTCACCGGCGACCGCAAGGCCTGGGAACCGCGCCTCCGGCAGGGCAGCGACACGCTGCTCGACCACGCCATCAACGGCTACAACGGCATGCCGCCGATGGGCCAGTGCGTCGAGTGTTCGGAAGAGCAATTCCTGCAATTGATCGGCTTCATGGCCGACCAGCCCCTCCCAGAATAAGGTGCCCGGGATGACCATGGATCTGACACGACGTCAGTTGTTGCAACGGGCAAGCATCGTCGGTGCGTTCAGTGCGCTGGCGAGTCACCCGGCATTGGGCCAATTGATGCGCGCGCCACGGCTGATTCCTTGGCGCAACTGGTCGGGCGGGCAGAGTTGCCTGCCTGCTGCGAGAGTCGCGCCGAAGAATCTCAATGAACTGACAACCGTCATCAAACAAGCACAAGGCAAGATCCGCCCGGTTGGCTCGGCGCACTCGTTCAGCGCGCTGGTGCCCACCGACGGCACGCTGTTGTCGCTGAGCTATTTCAGCGGACTGCTCGATCACGATGCGAAAACCCTGCAAGCCGAATTCGCCGCCGGCACACCGATGTCACGCATGGGCGTACCGCTGAAAGGCATCGGCCAGGCCCTGCAGAACATGGCCGATATCGATTACCAGACCCTGGCCGGAGCCATTGCCACCTCGACCCACGGCACCGGCAAAAACTTCCAGTCCTACTCGGCCCACGTCTGCGGACTGCAATTGGTTACGGCCAATGGCGAGGTACTCGACTGCGACAGCCAACGTCACCCCGAAGTATTCAACGCTGCACGCGTCTCCCTCGGCGCACTCGGTGTGGCGACGAAGATCCGTTTGCAAAACCGCCCGGCCTATCGCCTGCGCGAGCGCCAGTGGATCGCCAAGACCGAAGAATTGCTCGAAGACCTCGACAACAACACCCGTGAAAACCAGCACTGGGAAATGCTCGTCGTCACCCATTCCGACTACGCCTTGTCCATCGCCCTCAATGAAACCGACGACCCGGCCACGCCGCCGATCAGCCCGGAAGAAGAGGGCGGCAACGAGTTCGTCACCCTGATCGAGAAGATCGACAAGTATGCCAGCGACTTCCCAGACCTACGCCGCACGCTGCTCAACAGCCTGCGTCATCTGGCCAGTTTCGATGATCGCGTCGGCGACTCGTTCGACATCTACGCCAATGTGCGCACGGTGCGTTTCAACGAGATGGAATACTCGGTGCCCGCCGAACACGGCCCGGCCTGCCTGCGCGAAATCCTCAAGCTGATTCAGGACAAGGACCTGCGCACCTGGTTTCCGATTGAGTACCGCTACGTCAAGGCTGACGATATTCCGTTGAGCATGTTCGAGGGCCGCGACAGCTGTTCGATCTCGGTGCACCAGCATTATCAGATGGATCATCACAACTTGTTCGCGGCGGTCGAGCCGATTTTCTGGAAGTACAACGGTCGGCCGCACTGGGGCAAGTTGCACACGCTCAACGCGAAGAACCTGCAACCGCTGTATCCGCGCTGGCGCGAGTTTGTGGATGTGCGTCAGGCACTGGATCCGAGCGGACGCTTTCTCAATGCGCATTTGTCGTCGATTCTGGGGGTGAGCTGATGACCATTGATCGACGCAATTTTCTCCTCGGTACGTTGGGTGTCGGCGTTCTGTTGGTCGGCGTTGGCGCGTGGCTGCGACCGGGCGATCGTGGCGCGCCGTACAGCGAATACTTCCGCGCGCTGAACAAGGAACTGAAGGAAAAAGGGCCGATGCGCCCAGTGCTGTTGATTGATCTGGATCGGCTCGATCACAACATCGATGTGGTGATGCAGTCGGTCAAACGCGGCGGCAAGCAATTGCGGCTGGTGGAAAAATCCTTGCCGGCGCCGGGATTGTTGAATTACATCGGCCAGCGTGCCGGGACGCAGAAGCTGATGTCGTTTCACCAGCCGTTTCTCAATCATGATGCCGTCACGTTTCCGCAATCGGACATTCTGCTCGGCAAGCCACTGCCGATGCGCTCGGCCGAGATTTTCTATCAATCCCACAAAGGCCCGTTCGATCCCGCGAAACAACTGCAATGGTTGCTCGACGGTCCCGAACGTTTGCAGCAATACCTTGCGTTGGCGCAGGGTTTGGGCACGCGGATGCGCATCAACATCGAACTGGACGTCGGCCTGCATCGCGGCGGCGTCGGTGATATGAATGCGCTGGGGCAGATGCTCACGTTGATCAGCGCCAATCCGCAGCATCTGGAATTCGCCGGGTTCATGGGTTACGACCCGTTCGTCGGCATGGGCGTGCCGGGGATTCTCGGCTCGCCGGAAGAACTGTTCGCCAAGGTCATGGTGATTTATCAGCGTTGCGTGGATTTCACCCGGCAGCAGTTTCCCGCGTTGTGGCACGAAGGCTTGTGCCTGAACACCGCTGGCAGCCCGAGTTATCGGATTCATGAAAACGAGAAGCTCAGCAGCGAGGTTTCCGTGGGCACGGCGATGCTCAAGCCGACGCACTATGATTTGCCGTCGCTCACCGAGCATGTCCCCGCGACCTACATCGCCACGCCCGTGTTGAAAAGCACTGGCACGGTCAATATTCCGGCATTGGATGACAAGTCGAAGCTGTTCTCGTGGTGGGACGCCAACCAGCGCCAGACCTTCTTCATCTACGGCGGTAACTGGCTGGCCGAGTTCGAATCGCCCGCTGGTTTGCAAAGCAACGGCGTGTATGGTCGCAGCTCCAATCAGGAGATGGTCAACGGCTCCAGTGCCGTTGGCCTGAGCATCGAAGATCAAGTCTTCCTGCGCCCGACCCAGACCGAAGCCGTACTCCTGCAATTCGGCGATCTGCTCGCCGTGCGCAACGGCAAAATCATCGACACCTGGCCCGTCTACACCTGATCCCAAATCACCACAAATCTTCCCTGTGGGAGCGAGCTTGCTCGCGAAGGCGTCCTGTCAGTCACCTTCTAATTGACTGGCACACCGCATTCGCGAGCAAGCTCGCTCCCACAGGGTTTTGTGTTGTCTGTTAAATCCCTATCAATCCTGTAATGAAGCTTTTATGACAAAAGTTCGGTAGCACATCGCCAGTCCGGTCATGCCTATGTAACGCGCTTGAGGGGCCCAACGGGTCGCTTTTCACAAGCCGAGGCGGGACGCCGGGAGTGAGGCAATGGGGACTATGGAACGCTACTCGAAAGTGGGCATGCAGGAACTCGATCAACGCCTGTCGAAGATCGTCGAAGCCGCGCGCAAGAAGCCGGTTTCGGTGTATCGCTACGGCGCGCCGTGGGTCTGGATCGTCTCGCAGGATGACTGGCAGGGCGCCTTGAAAGAGGTGTCCAGTTACATTCCGCCGGGCCATTCGCTGGTGTTGCTGCGCCCGCAGATCGACGACTTGCTCGATGCCCACCGCGAGCTCCTGCACGACCTCAATGCCGAGCCCGGCATGCTGATCCCCGCGCAAACGGTCATGCACATCCTGCTCCTGCAATTGCTGTATTCGGTGCCCAGCGAACAGCAGCTGTATGAACAGCTCAATTACAACCTGCTGTTCCGCTGGTTCGTCGGTCTTGGCCTGAACCAGAAAGTCTGGAGCTTCAACGCCCTCAGTCGCGACATCGCCACGTTGCTCAACGAGCCACGGGCGGTGCTGCTCATTCAAAAAATCATCGGCGAAGTGTTCTGCGGCGCGTTGCTGCAAATGCCCGAGTTCTCGCTGAACTTCGCGCTTTTGCACACATGGCTGGGCAAACACGCCTGCGCCTCGACAGCCAGCAATTGACGCCATACACGCGGCGTTCGAAACGCCAACAGGTCATCGCGAATTCAGGGGGTAGTGTGGAACCGATTTTCAAGTCACGGCTGGCGCTGTGGGGCTGGCTGCTAGTGACGGCGGGCGGGCAGCCGGCATTGGCCGAAGAGGCTGCCGAAACCGCGGCGGCGAAGCGTCTGGTCGACGTCAACGAATACTTCGTGCGCGGCAACACCGTGCTCGATGCACGGGCGATTGAAGAGGCGGTGTACCCGTTTCTTGGTCCGCAAAAAAACCTTACGGATATCGAGGGCGCGAGGGACGCATTGCAGAAGGCTTATCAGGAGCGCGGTTATCAATCGGTGTTCGTCGAGCTGCCCGAGCAAGCCGTCGCCGACGGCATCGTCTATTTGCAAGTCAGCGAAACCAAGGTTGGCCGCGTGCGTGTAGTCGGCGCCAAACACTATTCGCCACTCGACATCCGCGACGACGTCCCGGCGCTGAAGGAAGGCGAGGTGCCGGACTTCGCCAAGGTCCAGGGCGAACTCGCACAGCTCAATAAGACGCCAGGTCGGCAAGTCATGCCGCTGGTGCGCGAAGGTCAGCGCCCCGGCACCATGGACGTCGATCTGCAGGTCGAAGACCAGAACCCGTGGACCGCCAGCGTCGGCCTCAACAACGACTACAGCGCCGACACGGAAAAGCTGCGCACCGTCACCAGCCTCGGTTACAACAACCTTTGGCAGCTCGGCCACAGCGTCAACCTGACGTTCTTCACCGCGCCGCAGGACACCGATAACGCCAAGGTCTGGTCCGGCTCCTACACCGCGCCACTGACCGAGCGCTGGAGTGTGCAGTTCTCCGGTTACCAATCCGACAGCAACGTCGCCACCATCGGCGGCAGCAACGTGCTCGGCAAGGGCCACAGCTACGGCGTCTCGGCAATTTACACGTTGCCCTCGAGCGGCAACTGGTCGAACTCGCTGTCGGCCGGCATCGACTTCAAGGACTTCGATGAACGCCTGATCCTGTCCGGCGAAAGCGACAAAGTCCCACTGCAATACGCGCCGTTCACCTTCGCCTACAACGGCTATCGCTACACCGAGAAGAGCCAGCTCGGCCTCGGCCTGAGCCTGGTTGCCGCCACCCGTAGCATCTTCGGCTACGGCAGTTCCGACGAAGACTTCGACTACAAACGCTACCGCGCCAAACCGAGTTTCGCCGTACTCAAGGGCGACACCAATTACACCTGGACCTTCGACAACGATTGGCAGAGCGCAAGCAAAGCCGCTTTCCAGTTGGCCTCGGGGCCACTGGTTTCCAACGAACAATTCTCCGCCGGCGGCGCGACCTCGGTGCGCGGCTATCTGGCCGCCGAGCGCACTGGCGACGACGGCTTGCTGCTCAGCCAGGAAGTGCGCACGCCGTCGCTGGCCAAATACGCCGGCACGTGGATGCAGGACTGGCGCTTCTACGCCTTCGCCGAAGGCGCGCAACTGTATCTGCGCGACGAACTGCCGGATCAGGACGCCAATTACGCCTTGGCCAGCGTCGGCCTCGGCACCCGCGCCAGCCTGAGCAAATGGCTGTCCGGCAGCCTCGACTGGGGCTACCCGCTACTCGAAGGGCCGAACACCTCGAAGCAGGAATCGCGCCTGCACTTCAACCTTCAAGCCACTTTTTAAAGGAGCACGTTCATGCAGCGCCTCATTCTTTCGTTGTTGATCTGCCTGGGCTTCGTGCTCCCGGCCACGGCTCAGGCCTGGTGGCAGGACGACTGGCATTACCGCAAACAGATCGCTGTCGACACCACGCCGCAAGGCGCGGCAATCAATCAGGCCCTCGGCCGCACCGCGCTGCTGGTACGCCTGCACACCGGCAACTTCACCTTCGACGGGGTCAAGGAGGACGGTTCGGATCTGCGCTTTGTCGCTGCCGATGACAAAACCGTGCTCAACCACCAGATCGAAAGTTTCGACGCACTGATGGGCATGGCGCTGATCTGGGTCGATGTGCCGAATGTCGAGGGCGGTCAGCGCCAGGACATCTGGATGTATTACGGCAATCAAAAGGCCCCGGCGACCGGCAACGGCCAACTGACCTTCGACCCGAATTACACCGCGCTCTATCACTTCGACGGCGCCACCGGCACCCCGGCCAAAGACACCACCGCCTATGGCAACACGGCGCAAAGTGCGACCGGCGCGGCGATTGACGGTGTAGTAGGGCGCGCGTTGCAGTTCAGCGGCCAGCCGTTGTTGCTGCCGGCCAGTCCTTCGTTGCAACACAACGCGGGCAGTGCGTTCACTTTCAGTGCCTGGTTGCGTCTGGATCAGGCCAATGGCGAACAACTGATTCTCGCCCGTCGTGAAGGCGCCAACAGTCTGCTGGTCGGTGCCAATCAAGGTGTACCGTTTGTAGAGATCGACGGCCAACGTGCCGTCTCCTCCCAAGCGCTGAATCCGGGCCAATGGCAACACGTCGCACTGACCGCTGAAGGCTCGAAAGTGACCCTGTTCATCAACGGTCGCGAAGCTGCCACGCTCGCTCAGGCGATGCCCGCATTCAACTCGGTTATGGCTATCGGCGCTGACCTGCACGAAGGCGCGTTCCAGCCGTTTGTGGGCGCTATCGATGAATTGCGCCTGTCGAAAGTCGCGCGTCCGGCGCCGCTGTTGCTCGCCGACGCGACCTCGCAAGGTGCCGAGTCGAAACTGGTCGCTTATGGCGTCGATGAAGAGCAGTCCGGTTTCGGTTTCGGCAGCCTCGGTTTCCTGCTCAACGCGGTGCCCATCGACGCCTGGGTGATCATCGCCGTGCTGGTGCTGATGATGTTCCAGTCGTGGATCATCATGCTGCGCAAGAACCGCAGCCTCAGCCGCGTCAGCGCTGCCAACGAAGACTTCCGCGTGCAATTCGCCAAGGTCGGCACGCGTCTGGAGATGTTCGCCGACGACGCCCAACTCGCGCAGCGCCTGCAGCATTCGTCGCTGTGGCGCTTGTATCTGGTAGCGGTGAAAGAGATTCGCACCCGCCGTGAGCAGGGCGCCGACACCTCGTCGGTGTCAGCGGCAACCATCGAAGCCATTCGCTGCTCGATGGACGGCGTGCGCACCCGCGAAAATCAGCAACTGAGTTCGAAACTCTCGACCCTGTCCAACGCGATCGCCGGCGGCCCCTACATCGGCCTGCTCGGCACCGTGCTGGGGATCATGGTGGTGTTCCTCGGCACGGCGATGGCCGGTGACGTCAACATCAACGCCATCGCACCGGGTATGGCTGCTGCGTTGCTGGCCACGGCAATGGGCCTGTTCGTCGCGATCCCGGCGCTGTTTGGCTACAACCGCCTGATTACTCGCAATAAGGAAGTCAGCGCCGACATGCGCGTGTTCGTCGACGAGTTCATCACGCGGCTGGCGGAGATGCACGGCGAGAGCCAGTTCAGTGAGTCGGCGCATCGCGGCCATCACGCCAACCACTCTGTACCGGCCTGAGGAGCACTGACATGGCGTCCGTAAATGCCTCCCACGACGATGACGAAGATGCAGCAGTGGACAGCATCAACATCACCCCGCTGGTCGACGTGCTTATGGTGGTGCTGGTGATGTTCATCCTCACCGCTACCGCACAGGTCTCCGGGATCCAGATCAACCTGCCCAAGGCCAGCGCTTCGGTGTCGCTGTCCGAGGCCAAGACCAAGGCGATCTCGGTTAACGACGGCGGGCAGGTGTTCCTCGACGCTTACCCGGTGACGCTGGCCGAGCTGGAAGAACGCCTGCGCATCGAGAAGGCGCAGAGCCCGGATTTCCCGGTGATCGTGCGCGGCGACGCGACCGTGCAATACCAGAAAGTCATCGAAGTGCTGGATCTGTTGCGCCGGCTCGAACTGTCCCAGGTCGGTCTTGTGACCGGCAAACCGAGTCAGGGCTGAGTCATGACCGCACAACTCCCGATCGAGCCGCTGCCGGTGAAAAAACCAGCGCTGCATTACGCGAAGTGGGGCGCCGGATTACTGATCGGCGCGCTCGCTGCGTGGTTCCTGTGGCAGTGGGCCAACGACATGAGCGGCATCCGCCGCGAAGCGCCGAAGGTGCCGACGATCATTCCGTTGCCGCCACCGCCACCTCCGCCGCCGGAAAAACCGCCGGAGCCGGAAACCCCGGTGGAAGAGAAAGTCGTCGAGCCGGAGCCAACCCCCGAGCCAGAAGAGGTCAAGCCCGAGGAAGAAGCACCGCCATCGCCGGCGGACGATCTGGCCAACCCGATGCAAATGGACGGTGACGCTCAAAGCGGCAACGACGCCTTCAACATCGGCGCGGGCAAGGGTGGCGGCATGGCCGGGGCCGGCGGCGGGCGTTTGGGCACGGGTACATACAGCCAGTTTCTGGCGTTCACCTTCCAGCGTTTGCTGCGCGAGAACCCCGAACTGCGCAACCTCGCGTTTTCGCTGCAGGCCGATGTCTGGCTGAGCAGCGTTGGCGAGATCACCCGGGTTGAGCTGATCAAGTCCAGCGGTAACCCCGAGATTGATACGCAAGTGCTGGCCGCGTTGCGCGGTGCGCCGGCCCTCAGCGAACGGCCACCGGCCTCCATCACGTTGCCTGTGCGCCTGTCCCTGCAAGGGCGGCGTCCGGGTTAATTCATTTATTTACGCTTTGGCAAAAGGAGTTGTGTGCAGATGATTTCCAACGTGAATCGATTGTCCCTGGCGGTCGGCATGGTCATTGCGACCCTGGTCGGTCAGGCCGTGGCAGCGCCTGCGCCCTCGGAGAACGCCACGATCAATCTGATCCGCTTGCTGGTCGAGCAGGGCATTCTGAAACAGGACAAGGCTGACGCACTGATCGCTCAGGCGCAGAACGAAGCGGCTCAGGCTAAACAAGCAGCGGCATCCACCGCCGTGGCGGCCGGGCCAGTGGCGGCGCCGGGCGATGTCCGCGTGCAATACGTGCCGGCAGCGGTGCGTGACCAGATCCGCGATCAGGTCAAAGCCGAAGTCATGGCCACTGCCAAACAGGAAAACTGGGCGGCGCCCAACAGCTTCCCGGAATGGGCGGCGCGCATCAGTTTCGACGGCGATATTCGTCTGCGTGACGAGTCGCGCTACTACTCGGACAGCAACAGTAACGAGATCGTCGACTTCGCCAAGCTCAACAACAACGGCCCGTACGACGTAAACCCCAACAGCAGCACCAATCTGCCGCCGCTGCTCAACACCCGCGAAGACCGCACCAACCAGTTCCGCATTCGTGCGCGGTTGGGCATGAAAGCGGAGATTTCGCCGCAATGGACCGCCGGCATTCGCATCGGCACCGGCTCGGACAACAACCCGGTATCGACCACACAAAGCCTCGGCGGCGGCTTCGCCAAGAAGGACATCTGGCTCGATCAGGGTTACCTGAACTGGAAGCCTACGGATGAATTGACCCTGACCGGCGGGCGCTTCGCCAACCCGTTCATGTCCACCGACATGCTCTATTCCAACGATTTGAACTTCGACGGTGTGGCGGCTATTTTCGACCACAAACTCAACCGCGATTGGGGCGTGTTCGGCACCGTCGGTGCGTTCCCGGTGGATTACACCAACGACACTGCCAGCAGCAACGGCTTCGACAAGGAAGAGAGCGACAACAAGTGGCTGTACGGTGCGCAGATCGGCGCCAAATGGGCGATCAACAGCAACAACCGCTTGAAAGGTGCGCTGGCTTACTACCGCTTCGACGACATTCAGGGCCAGCGCTCCAGCCCTTGCGAACCATGGGCCGGCGCACCGGGTTGCGACAGCGACGGCAGCCGTGCGGCGTTCATGCAAAAGGGCAACAGCGTGTTCCTGCTGCGCGACATCACGCCGAACCCGCTCAACCCGACCACCACGCCGCAGCCGCAATTTGTTGGTCTCGCGTCCGAATTCAATCTGCTTGATCTGAACATGGTCTGGGATGCCGACCTGCCAGAAGATTTCAAACTGCGCAGCCAGGGTAACTACATCCACAACCTCGCCTACGACGAAGGCGACATGCGCAAGCGTTCGGCCGGGCAGATCGTCAACAACCTCGACAGCAACGGCGACATCGAAAGCGGCGCCAATGCGTGGATGGTGCAATTCACCCTCGGCAGCGCGCTGGAGCTGAAAAAGCAGGGCGACTGGAACCTGTTCGCCGGCTACAAATACATCCAGCCCGACGCCTTGCCGGACGGCTTCAACGACTCGTCGTTCCACCTCGGCGGCACCAACGCCAAGGGTTATTTCATTGGCGGCAACTACGGTCTGGCGAAGAACGTTTACGCCACCGGTCGCTGGATGAGCACCGAAGCGGTGTACGGCGCGCCGTTCGACATCGACGTCTTGCAGCTTGAGATCAACACGCGCTTCTAAGGCGCCGGGAGAGGGTTATGAAAACGCGATTTGTGTGGCTCGGGCTCGGCCTGTTGATCGCCACTGGAGCGCATGCCGAAGGCATGGAAGAACGCCTGCGCACGCAATTGCGCAGCACCACGCAACAGTTGCAGGCCCTGCAAAGTCAGCAGGCCCAGGCCAGCGCCGCGCAACTGGCGGCGCAGAATGAGGCCAAGGCTGCGCAGGCGCAAATCAAGCAATTGACCGCTGAACTGGCCAAGACCAAAGGCGTCGCCGAGCAACTGGCCGGGCAGCAGCAGAACCTGCACAGCCAGGCGCAGGCACAAGTGGCGGCCAGCGCCGAGCAGACCGGCAAGTTCAAAAAGGCCTATGACGAGCTGTTGGTTATGGCCCGTGCCAAAGAGGCAGAACGGTCTAAGCTTCAAGCGCAATTGACTGAACGTGACACACAAGTGCAGCAATGTTCAGTCAAGAATCAGCAGATGTACGGCGTCGCCAAGCAGATCCTCACTGCCTACGAAAACATCGATGTGGCCGAGGTGATGAAGATCCGCCAGCCCTTCGCGGGCAGCGCCCGGGTCAAGTTCGATGAACTGGCCCAGGGGTTCGGCGATGACCTTTACAAGACTCAATTCGACGCGCCGCAAGCCGCGCTCACGCACTGATAAACAAGGAAGAAACAATGACTCAATTGATCAGCCACGTATCGCCACAATCCCTGACCGACGTCCTGCAAGCGGCCGGTTATCGCGTCAATCAGACCGAACAGAACGGCATCGTCCAGTTGCTCAGCGCCAGTCAGGGCATCGGCTACGCCGTGCGTTTCGGTAACCCGGCGGTGGAGCAGGGCAGCTACGTCGACTTCACTTTCAGCTGTGCGCTGCGCGTGCAAGGTGAGTTGCCGCAAGGTGTGGCCGAGCAGTGGAACGCCAGCCGTCGTTTTGCGCGTTTGTCGTTGCAGGGCGAGTTTCTGGTGATGGAAATGGACGTGGTGGTGGCGGCGGGCGTGAGCAACGAGCACCTGCGTGGCAACCTGGAATTGTGGGATCGTCTGTTGCAGGAATTCATCGTTTATCTGCGTGACTTCACCCGGAACGGCACTGCGCAGACCGCCAAAGTTGCCGTCGCCGAGCAAGAGGAAGTCGCGCTGTGAAAAAGCCTGCCATGGTGATCAGCGCTGCGGCAGTGGCGCTGTTGGTGGTGGCCGTGGCGCTGGTGGTGCGGCCGGGTAGTGACCCGGTCGCCGCCCAGCAATCGTCGCCGCTGGCGGCGGTTGCAACGGGACCGGCGGTGGCGCGCTTGGGCAATCAGCAGGTAACCCCTGCGGAACTTCAGACCCTGCTCGCGACAGTCCCGCCAGAGACCCGCGAACAATTGCGTGGTAATCGGGAAGCGCTGGAACGCTGGATTCGCACGCGGCTGGCCGAGAAAGCTGTGCTCGAACAGGCCGATGCCCAAGGTTGGGCGCAGCGCCCCGAGGTTGCCCGGCAGACCCGGGCGGCGACTGAGCAGATCGTGTTTCGTGATTACTTACGTTCGGTCAGTCAGGTGCCGGCGGAGTATCCGAGTGCGGCTGAGTTGCAGCAGGCTTATGACGCTGGCAAGGCGAGCTGGCAGACGCCGGCGTTGTATCGGGTCAGTCAGATTTTCCTTGGGGTGAATGATCCGCAGAATCTTGAATCGGTGCGCAAGCAGGCGCTTGACCTGAGCAAGAAAGCACAGGCGACGCCGGCAGAATTTGCTGCATTGGCGACTCAATATTCACAGGATCGCGTCACCGCTGAGCGTGGTGGCGATAGCGGTCTGCAACCGTTGCAGCAACTGGTGCCAGAGGTGCGTGGCGCCGTGGCGCGGCTCAAGGTTGGCGCGGTTTCTGATCCTGTACAAAGCGCCGCCGGGTTCCATGTGATCAAACTCACCGAGCAACAACCGGCACGCACCGCGACCCTCGAAGAATTGCGCGATCAACTGACCCAGGCCCTGCGTGCGCAACGCCAGGAGCAAATCGCCCAGGCTTATCTGGACGGCATGCTCAACACCGCGACGCTGAGCATCGACGGCGCTGAACTCAACAAAGTCCTCGAGGAAAAACACTAATCTCGGTTTCACCACAAACCCCCTGTAGGAGTGAGCCTGCTCGCGATAGCGGTGGGTCAGGTTAGTCAATGTCAACTGACCGGACGCTATCGCGAGCAGGCTCACTCCTACAAGGAATTGCGTAAAGGCAACTACAAAGATCGACAGGGAGTCATCGATGTCATTCACCGAACCCGCAGGACGACCGGGCACCACTGATTACCGCTGGCCACACGACAACAACGAAGCGTGGCTCGCACACGCCGCGACCATCGACAGCGACGTCGCCCAATACTTTCTGGTCAGCGCCCGCTGCGGCTGCTTCATGCAAGCCGCACGCAGCCTCAACGTGCGCTCGACCCTGCTGCGTAAACAACTCGCGCAGCTCGAACAAGACCTGCAACACACCCTGTTCAGCTTTCAGGGCAGCGCACTAAGCCTCACCCGCGAAGGCCAGCAACTCCAGGCCAAACTGGTTGCGCTGGCCAACGAACGCAAACTTCCAGTGATCGAACAACCGCTGATTCGCCTCGCCGTGGCCGAATCGATCCTCCACGACATCCTCGGCCGCGACCTCATCGCACTGCTACGGCGCAACGCCAGCGTGCGCCTGGAAATCATCGCGCTGGACAGCGAATTGTCCCTGCGTGCCGTCAGCGCCGACATCGTCCTCTGGCTTGCCCACGGCGAAACCCCACACCCCTGCCCGACCTTCGCCACCAGCGAACCGCAAGCGCTGGCGCGCCTCGACTACCTGCCGCACATCGCCAAACGCTACTCCCGCGTCACCGCGCGCCCGGACACGCCTGATGACCTCGCCGATTTCATGCTGGTGCAATGGCAACATGATCGGCAGATCGACAGCTTCCGCCCGTGGAATGAACTGGTCGAACAGCGGTTGGCCGGGGTGGTGCAGATGCAGTCTTATGAGTTGATGCTGGAGATGATTCGTTGCAGCGCGTGCATTGGGTTGTTGCCGGCGTATATGAGCCGCTTTGATCGGGGCCTGATTGCGCTACCGGGGTTGTTCGAGGAACCGATGCGGTTGCAGGCATGGCTGGCCGTCAACGCGGACTCACAGAATGTGGTTGAAGTGCAGACTCTGACTGACCTCATTCATCACACCTTCAATGAACGCCGGGAATGGTTCCAGCCCTGATGCTAATCCCCTGTGGGAGCGAGCAGGCTCGCTCCCACATTTTGATATTCGCCAGACAGAGGTTCACCGGTTTAGAGTGGTCGGCCACATATCGATCCAGGAAGGATCCGCCATGCCCGACCACAACGCCGCCATCCACCTCGAACGCTTCAGCGAGTCGCACCTCGAGGCTGTCACTGCGCTTTACAACGAGCGGGCCGTCACCCGGCAGGTGTTGCAGATGCCGTTCCAGTCCGTCGACGTCTGGCGCCAAAGGCTGCTGGCGGAGAATGAGCGGGTGTTGAAGCTGGTCGCGCTGCATCAGGGGCAGGTCATCGGCCATCTGGGGCTGGAAAACTATTCGCGGATTCGTCGCAGCCACGCCGGCAGCGTCGGTATGGCAGTCGCCGTGGCGTGGCAGGGCAAAGGCGTGGGTTCGAAGTTGTTGGCGGCGGCACTTGACGTCGCCGACAACTGGATGAACCTGCACCGCGTTGAACTCTCGGTTTACGCCGACAACGAGGCAGCCATAGCGCTCTACCGCAAATTCGGTTTCGAGGACGAAGGCCTGTTTCGTGATTACGCCGTGCGCGACGGGCAATGGGTCGACACCCTGAGCATGGCCCGCCTGCGCAATCGTCCGAAAGCCTGACTCATTCGCTCAGCGCGAACGCCACCGCCGACTGTGCATGCAGTTCGGTGGTGTCGAGCAGGGGCAGGGCGCTGTGTTCGGGTTTGATCAGCAGGCCAATTTCCGTGCAGCCGAGAATGATCGCCTGCGCGCCGCGTGCGGTCAGGGACTCGATGACCCGCTGATAGATCTGCCGCGACTGATCGCTGATCACGCCGACGCAGAGTTCGTCGTAGATGATCCGGTGGACTTCCTTGCGCTCGGCTTCATCCGGCACCAACACGGTCAAACCCTGGGCAATCAGGCGTTGCTTGAGAAAATCCTGCTCCATGGTAAATGCCGTGCCGAGCAGGCCGACCGTACCCGCATCAATCTCCAGAGCCGCCTGCGCGGCGGGTTCGGCAATGTGCAAAAACGGAATGCTGATCGCCGCCTGAATCTGCTCGGCGACCTTGTGCATGGTGTTGGTACACAGCACCACGCATTCGGCGCCACCGGCTTCGAGCCTGCGCGCGGCATCCACCAGAATTGCCGCCGCATCGTCCCAGCGACCGGCGTGCTGGGCCTGTTCGACAGGGCCGAAGTCGACGCTGTACATCAGCAATTGTGCCGAACGCAATGGACCGAGGCGATCACGGACTTGCTGATTGATGAGTCGATAGTATTCGGCGCTGGATTCCCAGCTCATGCCGCCGATCAGGCCGATGGTGCGCATTGGATGTCCTCAGGCAAATGACAGTGTCGAGCGTTCAGGTCTGCCCGGAGTTTCCTTTTCTTCACACTTCGATGCCAGCAGCAAGTGACTGTACCGCTGATCTTTCACGCAAGTGTCATGGTGCTTTATCGGGGCGGGTGCAGGTTAAACGTACGCCGGGGCTGGTATCTGCCACTATCGACCTTTGCAGCTCCTTTCCGAGGAACACCGCTATGGACGACGTACAACAACTGGGCGAGATGCTTCGTCATTACGCCGAGAGCGAAGCGCACAAGAAGCAACTGTTCGAGACGCAATCGGCTGCCTGGGCCTCGCGGATTACCGCGTTGTTCGGTGATATTCAGCAATGGCTGGAGCCGGTGCAGGCGCCGAATCTGCTGGAGGTGAGTCGTGAGGCGTATGTCGCGTTTGGGCCGAGCACGCCGGTGGAAACGTCCACGTTCAAGACGGAAAAGCTGAGCATCGTGATTGCCGGCAAACCGGTGGAGTTCGTGCCGGATGTGATGGGCAGCGCAGGGCAGATCTCCCTCGCGGTGATGGGCCTGACGGCGGCGCGTTATGGCAGCATTTCGCTGGTGGGGTTGCCGGACGGCACGTGGCAGTGGCGCAAGACCAATGGTTTGAAGGATCCGGATACGTTTGCCTTCGACGCCAATTTTCTCGCCCAGCAGTTGCAGAGTCTGATTCCGCGCGAACGCAGTTGAGATCAAGAGCTTACCCCCTCACCCCAGCCCTCTCCCCCAAGGGGGCGAGGGGAAAGGGAGCCGATCTTCGTTGTTTTTGAGATTGCATTCACCCGAGGTGTTTCAGGTCGGTGTAACCCGAACAAACCACGCGGTCAGTTCCCTCTCCCTCTGGGAGAGGGCTAGGGTGAGGGCGACCCACCTGACACCCCTCACATCTCCAGATTGACCCACCCCGGCTTCGCCACCTCCGGCGCCACCGCGTTCACGGTTTTACCGGTGGCCAGTTCCACCCGCCGCGCCACCTCCGGATCATCGGCAAACGGCACCATGCTCGCTTCATCCAGACTGTCCGCCGTCTCCCGCCGCAAGCAGTACTCCACCGCCAGCCACAGAAACACCACGCCCAACACATCAAAGAAAATCTCCATCACGAGCGGCTCCCTGCCTCAGGCGATCTGTGCTTCGCGGTGCGCCAGCGCGACGTCTGCCACCCGCACTGTGCGCCACACGTTGTAAGCCATCAGCAACATCCCGGTAAGGAAGAACACCCCGCCGGCAAAACGCACGATGAAGCCCGGATGACTGGCCTGCAGCGCCTCGACAAACGAATAGGTCAGCGTGCCGTCTTCGTTGATCGCCCGCCACATCAGGCCCTGGGTGATGCCGTTGACCCACATCGAGGCGATGTACAACACCGTGCCGATGGTCGCTAGCCAGAAGTGCAGGTTGATCAGCGGTGTGCTGTACATCTGCTCGCGGCCAAAGACTTTCGGCACCATGTGATAGGTCGCGCCGAAGGTGATCATCGCCACCCAGCCCAACGCCCCGGCGTGGACGTGGCCGATGGTCCAGTCGGTGTAGTGGGAGAGGGCGTTAACGGTTTTGATCGCCATCATCGGCCCTTCAAACGTCGACATGCCGTAGAACGCCAGCGACAAGACCAGAAAGCGCAGGATCGGGTCGGTGCGCAACTTATGCCAGGCACCGGACAAGGTCATCATGCCGTTGATCATCCCGCCCCAGCTCGGCGCGAGCAGGATCAGGGACATGGCCATGCCCAGTGACTGCGCCCAGTCCGGCAGCGCGGTGTAGTGCAAATGGTGCGGGCCGGCCCAGATGTACAAGGTGATCAGCGCCCAGAAATGCACAATCGACAGGCGATACGAATACACCGGCCGATTAACCTGTTTCGGCACGAAGTAATACATCATGCCGAGGAAGCCGGTGGTCAGGAAGAAGCCCACCGCGTTGTGCCCGTACCACCACTGCACCATCGCATCGGTAGCCCCGGAATACACCGGATAGGACTTGAACCAGTCCACCGGAATCGACAGGTGATTGACCACATGCAACATGGCGATCACCAGAATGAACGCACCGAAAAACCAGTTGCCGACATAGATATGCTTGGTCTTGCGCTGCACCACAGTGGTGAAAAACACGATGGCGTAAGCGACCCAGACCACGGCCATCCACACCGCGCCGGAGAATTCGATTTCGGCGTATTCCTTGGTGGTGGTGTAGCCCATCGGCAGGGTGATCAGCATGATCACGATCACCGATTGCCAGCCCCAGAAAGTGAACGCGGCGAGGGTGTCCGAGTACAGCCGCACCTGGCAGGTACGCTGCACGGCGTAGTAACTGGCGGCAAATTGCGCGCTGCCGGCGAAACCGAAAATCACCAGGCTGGTGTGCAATGGGCGCAAGCGGCCGAAAGTGGTCCACGGCAGGTCCAGGTTCATCTCGGGCCAGACCAGTTGCGAGGCGATAAAAACCCCCATCGCCATGCCCACCACACCCCAGAAAATCGTCGCAATGACAAATTGGCGGACGACCTTGTAGTTGTAAGCCTGTCCGATTGTTGCTGTGCTCATGGTCAGTTCATCCACGGTTGCAAAGTCTTGCCAGGCCACCCGGTCTGGCATGAGCTGCACTGTAGAAACCCCGTCAGAAACAAAACAGGCTCAGGAATCCTTGATTTGTGCGGATCAGATTGGAGGGCTGACTGCGGCGTTCTGCCGCGCCCTGATATGGTTTTTATCGCTTCAGGTGAATCTGTAACGTGCTGCGCTGCTTCGTCATAGTGCTCTGAAGAAAACTGTGGGAGCGAGCCTGCTCGCGAATGCGGTGTGTCAGCCAACAATGCAGTTGCCTGACACACCGCATTCGCGAGCAGGCTCGCTCCCACAGGAATAACTGATGAGGTGGCAGGCATGTATCAATACGATGATTACGACCGGGCGCTGGTGTTCGAGCGTGTTGCGCAATTCCGCGATCAGGTCGAGCGCTTCATGGCCGGGGAGTTGAGCGAGGAGGAGTTTCTGCCGCTGCGCCTGCAAAACGGCCTGTACTTGCAAAAACACGCCTACATGCTGCGCGTGGCAATTCCCTACGGCACCTTGAGCGCCGAGCAGATGCGCACGCTGGCGAGCATCGCCAGTGACTACGATCGCGGTTACGGCCACTTCACCACGCGGCAGAACCTGCAGTTCAACTGGATCGAACTGGCCGAGGTGCCGGACATCCTCGAACGCCTGGCGCAGGTCAACATGCATGCGATCCAGACCTCCGGCAACTGCGTGCGCAACATCACCACCGAGGCGTTCGCCGGGGTCGCGGCGGACGAGTTGATCGACCCGCGCCCGCTGGCCGAGATTCTGCGGCAGTGGTCGACGATCAACCCGGAATTCCTGTTTCTGCCGCGCAAATTCAAGATCGCCATCTGCTCGGCGAAGCAGGATCGCGCGGCGATCATGATGCATGACATCGGCCTGTATCTTTACCCCGGTCGCGACGGGCAGATGTTGCTGCGGGTCATCGTCGGCGGTGGCCTGGGGCGCACACCGATCCTCGGTTTGCAGATTCGCGAAGGTTTGCCGTGGCAGCATTTGCTGTCCTACGTCGAGGCCGTTTTGCGCGTGTACAACCGCCACGGCCGGCGCGACAACAAGTACAAGGCGCGGATCAAGATTCTGGTCAAGGCGCTGGGCATCGAGGCGTTTGCCAAGGAAGTCGAAGAAGAATGGCAACACCTCAAGGACGGCCCGGCACAACTGACCGAAGACGAATATCAGCGCGTTGCCAGTGCGTTCGTGCCGCCGGTTTATCACACCCTGGCCGACACCGATCTGGACTTCGGCACGCGCATGGCCGAAAGCCCGGCGTTCGCCCGTTGGGTTGCGCGTAACGTGCAGCCACACAAGGTGCCGGGTTACACCAGCGTGGTGCTGTCGACCAAACCGGGCATGGCGTCGCCGCCGGGGGATGTCACCGGCGTGCAGATGCTGGCGGTGGCCGACTGGTCGCAGCGTTTCGGTTTTGGCGAGATTCGCATCGCCCATGAGCAGAACATTGTCCTGCCCGACGTGGCGAAAACCGATCTCCATGCGCTGTGGCAACTGGCGTGCAAACACGATCTGGGCAGCGCCAACGTCGGCTTGCTGACCGACATCATTGCCTGCCCGGGTGGCGATTTCTGTGCCTTGGCCAACGCCAAATCGATCCCGATCGCTCAGGCGATTCAGGCACGTTTCGATAACCTCGATTATTTGCACGATCTGGGCGATATCAGCCTGAACATTTCTGGCTGCATGAACGCCTGCGGTCATCACCACATTGGCAATATCGGCATTCTGGGCGTCGATAAGAACGGCAGCGAGTGGTATCAGATCACCCTCGGCGGTGCGCAGGGCAAGCACAGTGCGTTGGGCAAAGTCATCGGCCCGTCGTTCAGCGCCGCTGAAGTGCCGCAGGTGATCGAGCGGATCATTGGCACCTTTGTCCGCTATCGCGAGCACGAAGAGCTGTTCGTCGACACCGTGGCGCGCATTGGTCTGGAGCCGTTCAAGGAACGGGTCTATCCGAAGACGCTGGAGGCCGCGGTATGAATAATCTGTTGCGGCTGGAGCAGGGCGTGGCGCGGATTGTTACGGACGATCCATGGACGCTGGTGCGCGAGCCATCGACGCCAAGGCCTGATGGTTTGTTGATGCTGCCGCTGACGCATTGGCTGGAATCGCCGTCGACCCACGCGGTGTGGCTCGGCCCGGACGATGAGGTTGAAAGCCTGGTGCCGTGGTTGGGGTCGTTGCCGCTGATCGCGCTGGATTTTCCGAGTTTTCGTGATGGCCGCGCTTACAGTCAGGCGTATTTGCTGCGCAGTCGGTTCGGCTGGGCAGGGGAGTTGCGCGCGATTGGCGATGTGTTGCGTGATCAGCTCAGCCATATGCGCCAGTGCGGGTTCGACAGTTTTGCCGTGCGTGAGGACAAGTCTGCCGAGGATGCGCTGAAAGGGTTGGCCGGCATGAGCGTGCTGTATGGGCGTTCGGTGATCGAGCCGCGTCCGCTTTTCCGTCGGCGTTGACGGTTGAAAAGATCGCAGCCTTCGGCAGCTCCTACAGTTGACCTCATGTAGGAGCTGCCGCAGGTTCGGGCCGCGTTCGGACGATCTTTTGATCTTCGATGTACACCGGGGAAACCCCTAGAAACCTCATGAATCGGGCATTTTCCCTTGGGTCGATGGTGGCCTTTTGGTAGAGTCGCCGTCGCCAGCGGGTTTTCGGCTGGACGATGGAACCGAAGAAGGGAGTCTGATCAGTGAGTCCGGGCAAAAAAATCCTCGGCCTCACAGCGTTGCTTTTAATGCTGACGCTGTGGGCCAGTTACTTTTATGTATTCAAGGAAAACCGCGACGGCCAGCTCGGCGGCGTCGGCGAAAGAACCGCGTGGTGCGGCACGCCACCGTCCACGGAAGCGGCGTTGCTGGGCAAGGACCAACTGACCTTGCGCGTCACCAACAACCTGCGCGGCGAGTTCATGCTCAGTGGTTCGCTGGTGGTCTCGGAACGCACTTTCAACCGCTATGACCTCGCTCGCAACGAATTGCGCCTGCGTCTGGAACCATTGCAGTGGTCCTTCGGCGTCACGCCGATCTTCCTTGAGCAGGTCAAGGTGCAGCCGCTGAGCCGCAACCTGTCGGCTACCAACAAAAGTGCCTATGCCGAACTTGAACCACGGCCGATCGGCGTGCAGGGTCAGGTCACCGAATTTCCTTTCGACAGCTATCGCTACGGCTATAAACCGGTGCTCTATTACCTCAAGGGCAGCGAGCGCATTGACCTGCGCTTCAAGAACATCACCACATTGATGGAGATGTCCAACACCTTCACACCGATCCAGAAATACAACCGCGTCGACTACATCAACGAGAAAACCTCGATGATTCGCGACGAGGATTACAAGGCTTACGGGCCGCACGAATGTGCCTTCAGCGTCGAGCGCAAGGGGTCGTTCAAGGTGGTGGTGTTGTTGCTGCTGCTGGTGCTGTGCCTGCCGTTGCTGCTGGTGTTCTACCGTAATGAGCCGGGGATCGACTTCCTCGCCACGCTGTTGGGCGCCGCGATCGTGCGGGTGCTGTTGATCGGGCCGGTGCAGGATTTTCAGCTGTACAACATTGATTTCCTGTTGGGCGCGGCGATTTTGTTGGTGGGTACGGTGTCGTTGATCAAGGCGATGCACATCAATAGCCGGCGCGAGATGGCGTTGCGCAGTGGTGAGACGTCGTCCTGGTAATGGCGTGAACCCTTGAAAGCCCCTCACCCTAACCCTCTCCCAGTGGGAGAGGGGACTGACTGTGGGATATTTGAGAGATGCACCGACCTGAACGATTGGCTTGGAATCCATAGTCGACTCTATTTTTCAGGTCGATGTACCTCGCCAGACAACCCACCCTAGCCCTCTCCCAGTGGGAGAGGGCTAGGGTGAGGGCAAGACAATCTCCAGCCAATCACTTGAGCGCTGGATCCCCCATGTTCATCTTCTTCCACCCCTGCAACAGCACCTGCGCCTTCGGTTCCTGCCCGCTGTCGAGGTACCACTGAATCAGCGACAACCGCGCATTGCGGTTCGCTGGTTGCACTTTGAGCAGCCCCTCCAGCACCGCACACGCCTCATCGACCTTGCCGCTTTCATGCAGCGCCACTGCCAGCACATAACCGTACTGCGCGTTCTGCGGCTCCAGTTGCGCGGCTTTGTTCAGCGGTGACATGGCCTCGGCAGCCTTACCCGCGCGGATCAGCGACAGACCTTGGGTGTGCTGCAACAGCGCCGCGTCCGGATGCTGCTTGAGGCTGTCATCCAGCAGCGCCTGCGCTTCCTGTCCACGGCCATTGGCTTCCAGCCATTGCACCAGCGTCACCAGCGCCGGATAGAAATCCGGGTCGCGCTTGAGTGCTGAACGCAACAGACCTTCAACTTCCGCGCCACGGCCACTGGCCTGATACAGCATGGCCAGATTCAGATTGGCCTCGGCACGTTCCAGCAGGCTTTTCTGCACCGCTTCGTACTCGGCAATCGCCGCATCCCAATTGGCTTGCGCAGCGCCAAGACCGTTGTTGCGCGCAGTACTCAACAGATCCCGAGCGGCAACGATGCGCACCGCTTTTACCGGATCACCCAGTAGCGGCGCCAACAGAGGCGCACGCTCCGCTGGCGGCAGGAATGCACTGATCGCTCGCACGGCGCTTTCGCGCACTTGCGGTGCAGGGTTTTTCAGATCCTGCGTGGCCAGTTTCAACGCCTGCTCGCTTGGGTACAACGGCAGCTCGGCGAGCAGCGTCGCGCGTTGAATCGCCGGCAGATTACTGCGCTGCAACTGCTCATACAGCGCATCCGCAGCACCCGGTTGGCCATTGCGAATCAGCCACAGCCTTTCGTCATAACGCGGTGCCTGGGTTGCGCTGGAGGCGCTCCACAATTTGAACTGCGCGGTGACCTTGTCGCCAGCCTTGCCCTGATGGCAGGTCAGGCAGGCATCCGGGGTGCCGAGTTTTTGCGCGCGCTCAGGGTTGGGAATGCTGAAGCTGTGGTCATGGCGGAAGTCGTTGCCCATATAGAACTTGCCGGGCATGTGGCAATCGACGCACTGCGAACCGGGCTGGCCCATGGTGTGGCGGGTGTGTTCGATGGAATCGTAGTTCTTCGCTTGCAGGCCTTTGCCGTCGACGCCTTCGACCGACGTCTTGCCGGCGGTGTTGTGGCATTGCAGGCACACCGCGTTGCCGGGTGCTTTCAGTTCGGTGCTGTGCGGGTTGTGGCAATTGCTGCAACGCACGCCCTTGTCGAACATCTTGCTTTGCAGGAATGAGCCGTGTTCGAACACCTCATCCTTGATCTTCCCGTCCAGCGCATACAACTCGCGGGTCAGGGTGCTGGGCAGGTAATCGTCCATCAAGCGCTTGCCGACGGTGTAGCCATCGCCCAAAGGCGCACGGCGCGCGTGGCAACGGGCACAGGTTTCGATCTCGACGGTGGCGTTCTTGTCCTTGAGGTCGACGTCAAACCCCTGATGGATCAGATCGCCTTTTTTCTGCGTCCACTCCAGATGATTGGACGCTGGGCCGTGACAGGCCTGACAACCGACACCGAGGCTGTTCCACTGACTGTTGAAAGTATTGCTCGACGCATCGAAATTGCGCTTGAACCCGGTGGTGTGGCATTCGACGCACATGAAGTTGGCGTTCTGGCTCGGCTTGCTCCAGTGCAGCGGATTCTTGAAGTTGACGCCCTGACCGGGGTAGAGATGAAACCAGCGATGTTTCTCGGTATCCCACGCCACGCCGAGTGCCTGCAAACGACCTTCGCCGACCTCGATCAGGTACTGCTGCAACGGTGCGATGCCGAAGGTGTAGGCGACTTTGAAGTCAGCGTTCTTGCCGTCGATGCCGGGCGTATTGACCCAGAACTCATCGCCCCTGCGCGCGAAGCGTGTGGTCTCGTTCTCGGCCTTGAAGGTGACGTTATTGAAATCGCCGAGCATGGTGTCGGCGTTCGCCGCTTGCATCGCCAATTGGTGATGCGAGCCTTGCCAGTCCTTGACCTGTTCGCTGTGGCAGCCTTGGCATTGTTGTTCATCAACCATTGTTGCCGCTTTACTCGCCACAACGGGCTGCGGCTTTACGGGTGCCGGCACGCTTATTGGGGCAGGTTTTACCGGGGCGGGCGCAGGGCTGAAGAGAAACCAGCCAATGCCCGCGACGGCGGCGAGCAGCACAGCGATGGTGATCGGGAACAGATATTTTGAGGGTGGCGATCGAGGCGAATCAGGTTCAGGTTGTGCTGTTTTATTTTTATGCTTGGGCATTGCGACTTCCGTAGTCCAGGTGCATTTGCCGTCTGGCGTGCGTTCAAGCTTGATGCAGCTTTGCCGGATGACCGGCGTCTGTCAAATGACCGTTGTGATCCGCCGCGCAGCCTTGCGTGAATATTGTGCTTTGCAATCGCAATTGCTGAGGTTTTAGCTATACCTGTAACTCCCCCAGGCAAAGTTTTCGGCCTTCTGACAGGAGTTACAGCATGAAGCTAGCAGTGATGATGGGCACACTGTGTTTTGCCACCCTCGCAGTGGTAGGTTGTTCCAGCAAAACCGTCGACCCGAAAGAGTACTCCGGCTTCCTCAAAGACTACAGCCAGCTCAAGGAGGCCAAATCGCCGTCCGGTGCCGAGGTCATGCGCTGGATCGATCCGAAGGTCGACGTCAGGAAATTCACCAGCGTGTATATCGAGCCGACCCAGCTCTACCCGAAACCGCAACCGACCGCGAAAATTTCCCAGCAAACCCTCAATGGCATCACTTCCTACTACGATCAGGCGCTCAAGCGTGAAATCGGCAAAGACTTGCCGTTGGCGACTGGCCCAGGTCCAGGTGTGATTGTGGTGCGTGCGGCAATCACCGCCGTGAGCAGTTCGACCGAAGGCCTGCACGCTTATGAAGTGATCCCGATCGCGCTGGTCGCCGCTGCGGTCAGCACGGCCAGCGGTATTCGCGATCAGGAAACCACCCTGGCCACCGAAGCGGTGTTCCTCGATGGCGCGAATAACAAGGTCGTCGCGCAAGTGGTGCGCAAAGGCACCGGCAAGCCATTGGAGAATGACACGCAAGCGATGTCGACCAACGACGTCAAGCCAGTGATCGATGGCTGGGCCTCAGACCTGCGTCAGTCGTATCTGAAGCTCAAGAAAGCCAAGTAAGCGCACGAGGCCGGATTGTCCGCGAGGACCGTCCGGCCTGTGCACACCCTCAGAAATTGGCGCGTGCCTGACGGTTGTATTGGCTGAGCAGGGCGTCGTAGCCACGGGTGACGGCGTAGTAATCGTCGCTCAATCGTTGCGGTTCGGCGTGGTTCTGCCAGTCCTTGTGCAGGGTGTTCAGCGCGTCGAGATAGCTTTGCGCTGGCGCACTGATGTGCCGCCACAGCTCCCGCGCGTCATCGTCCTTGTTTCGAAATCCACCCTCGCGAAGAGCGATGAAGGGCGCGCGGCGATTCCACGCCTGTTGCAGATCAGCGGTGGTATCGGCCACGGTTTGCGGGCTCAGGGTGCGGTGTTTCATCCCGTCTTCGAGCAGATCCAGTGTCTCCCGGGCCTGAATCATGTACGCCAGCAGAGACCAATGAATCTCCTTGCCTACCCGCGCTTCCAGCAGCTTGAGCTGCTCGGGGCGCAGTGCCACATCCAGTGGCAGCAGTTCCTCTCGCAAGGCTGTTGATGCGTTGATGTAGGCATTGCTGGCGGCCTGGATTTGTCCCGAACCCTGGGACAACCGGGCGAGCGGCGTGGCATAAAAGTTCGCACTTCTGTCGAGTCGCTCCGGCGTAAAGATCACCGCTGCCCCCTGCAGTGCTTGCGCGTAGTCACGGACTTTTTGTGAAAGCACTGGCTGATAGGCCAAGAGTTCGAGTTTTTCGTTGATATGACTGAGGCAGAGATCCTTTTGGATGTCATGCACGGTGTACGCATCCGTGTTGTCGAAATCCCGTGCCTCAGCAAGATAATGTCCGAATGCATCACTGGTTGGTCGCGGACGTTCGAACTTGTCGTAGGCGTTGCGCCAGTGCACATCGACGCGGTTGACGCAGGCGATGATCGGGCTAAGCGCGTTGGCCTGCGCGGTCACGGGGGATTCGCGCTGATCAAGCCACAGGTCGAGTTTCAGGAACGGCCGGGTCGCGCTCGTCAGACCCAGCACTACCAGAACGACGACTACGCCGCTGACAAACATGAATCTTGAGGTCATGGTCGTGCCTCCGCCGGATACCACTGTTCACGGGTGGCGGGCGCGCCACAGTCGAAAGAACTCGCCGGCAACCGGCTACACAAACGCTCGGCCCAGGGTTGCAGGCCTTGATTGCGGTTGACTGTGCCTTGGCTGGCGGCCACTTTGAACACGCCCAGCACCAGCACCAGGGCGACAACGCCGAGTAGCGTCAGGCCGATTTTCACCGGCAGGTTAGTCTTTTCCCAGGACGTGTGTGGCTTGACCTGACGGCGACGGATCAAACCCACGCTGACCAGTGTGGCCGCATAGACGACGCCGGCGATGGGGCCGAAAAACCAGCTGAGCCCGGCCACCATCAATGCGCACGGAATCAGATCGCGCAGTACGCCGAACGGCGCAGCGTCCTTGGCAAAACCCGGCCATAACCGCGCGCTGAGGCGGTCATCCAGCAGCCAATGGGTGTGCGCCAGTTCGTGCGTCAGCCAGTTGATGCCCGCAGCGATCACGCCAAACACGATCGTTGAGGTCATGACGATATTGATCAGCCCGGTGACGCGCAGCCCCAGCGGGATGAAATGAGTAAACGCACCGATCAGACAGGCCAGCACCACGCCAACGTAGGTCGGCCATTCGCCACGGCTCAGCTCCCAGTCGCGCCAGAAAAACGCGGTGCCCCCGGGCATCTCTGCGCAGACCTTTGGATGATTGGCATACAGCGCCGAACTCAAATGTCGGCAATGCTCCCAATCTTTCTCACGCAGGCGCCGGGCCAATGCGCGGCGCTGGCTAAACGGGCCGCTGCCGAGCAACAGCTGTGCGGCGCGGTGTTCGGCGGTGGCGGGCGGCGCTTCGGCGAGTTGCCGTTGCTGCGCGATAAAAATCGGTGCCTCATGGCGCGCGACCAGACGCTTCCATTCATCTTTCGGGCAACGGTTGGCCGGGCCGGAATGCCAGCCCTGGCCCGCACAAACCTGCTCGAAAACAGCGCAGGACCAGTATTCGCTGTCCAGTAGCAATCGACTCAGGAACAGGTTGAACCAAAGTCGGTGTACTTCAGCGTCGAGCCACAGGTATTGGCCGCACTGTGCGTAGGCCTGCAAAAAGGCCGCACTGTCCTCACGATCAAGGGCATCACGCAGCGGTCGAGTAATACGTTCCCGCTGCTGATCGAGCAAATGTTCGATGGATTCCTCGTCCAGTTCCAGGCGCTGCCAGGCACTGAACCAGTGATACGTCTGAACCGCCCAATCGACCATCGGCGCCGATGTTTGCGGGTTCTCGATGCAATGCTGCAGCAGGGTCTCTTCGAGGATATGCGCGCAACCCTGCTCAACGGCAAGGGCATGGCGCTGCTGTAACTGCGCAAGGCTGGTGCCGTGCAGCGAACGAGTCGCCTGCTGCAAGGCATCGACTTCGACTACGGTCAGACCGGTCAAGTCCCAGGCGTCTTCATCAGCCCCGTGGTCCTCGCTGGCCTGCGCCCATTCCTTGTAATTCAGGGCTTGCTCGTAGGCGTCACGCAGGCGCTGGAAGCCCTCGGCGTCCTCGTCCGGACGGGTCTGTTTGAGCAGGGCTGCGTATTGGCGTTTGATACTGCGCGTATCGGCGTCGGCGGTAAGGCCAAGGACGGTCCAGCAACTCATTGCGTGTACAACTCCATGAAAACCTTCGACGCGGTCCAGTGGTGGCACTTTGATTGTGCGCACCCTACCTGTTTCGCGTCGAAAAGTCCTCAGCCGTGGTTTATTTGCCGACGAACCAGCGGAAATACGGGTTGCCGCCATCGCCGCGCATCACCTCGCCGATATCCCGCGCCCAGGCATCGCGGTCGCCATCATAGGCATGCAAGCTGGCGCGATAGAACTGCATCAAACGCTGGCGATGGGTCTCCATACGTTCATTGAAACCGGCATCGGCATTCACCAGTGGCGGCGCCTGATACAGGTCCAACAGTGCCGGCAACACGCGCGTAATCTCCTTGCTGCGCACCCACGGCGCGTACTCGATGCGCGGTTGATCGTCGGTCACCGCAGGTGCATCGGCGGCAAAGCGTTCAAGCCCGGCGCGATCGGTCACCCAGGTCGAGAGCAGGGCTGCGGCTGAGCCAATACCGACATCCTGCAAGGTGCTGCGCACGCTGTCTTGCTGGAAACGCGTGGTGATTTTCGCGGCGTCCAGTTCCATCGGCTGCATCGAGCCGACCAGCAACATCTCATGGAATTCGCTGGTCCACAGCGAGGCATACGGGAACACATCAAGAAAACTGCGCACCAGCGAACGCGAGTCGTCGATGTTCTGCGTCGGTAATGGCAGCCACTGGGCGACGATGCCTTTGTCCTCCAGACGACTGGCCGCCAACTGGTAGAAGTCCCGCGAATACAGGTTGACCACGCCGGCCGCAGAGGGCGGTGGCGGTTCGAGGGTGATCAGGTCGTAGGTTTGTGCGCTGCGCAGCAGTTCCTGGCGCCCGTCGCGCAGACGCACATCGACGCCGGGATCGCTGGCGGCGTTGAAGTTGCCCTTGAACAGCGGCGCGGCTTTGACCACCGACGGCAGCAGCTCGGCGACCACCCGCTGCTCCAGCCCCGGATAGCGCAGCATCGCGCCGGCAGTGATGCCCGTGCCAAAACCGATGACCAGTGTCGAGCGCGGCTCACCGTTGTGAATCAACAGCGGCAGCAAGGCTTGCACGCGCATGTAGCGCAGTGAGGGCATGGCATCGCCGGTGTTCGATACGCCTTGAATATACAAGCGATGGAAGGTGTTATCGCCGCGACCTTGAGCAACCACGGCCACGGTGCCGCCACGGCCTTCTTCATAGAACGACAGGCTGCCGTTGCGCGCACCGGGCAGCAGGCTGGCAAGTTTGTCGACCGGGGTAAACACGGCAAATGCAACCGAGACCAGACCGAGGGCGACCACGGCCTGACGCCGGCCCTTCTTGACGTGATGACCTTTGCGCACGGCGAAATAGCCGATGCCGGCGGCGATAATCGCCAGCAGGCCCAAGGTGCGCACCAGCCCCAGCAGCGGGATTAACAGGAAGCCGCACAACATCACCCCGACAATCCCGCCGAGCGTGTTGAACGCCACCACGGTGCCAACGTCCTGGCCGACGCGCTCATGGCCGACACTCAGGCGTAAGGCCAGCGGAAACGCCGCGCCGAGCAGCAGCGTCGGCACAAACACGATGCTCAATGCCGCCACCGCAAAGCGCGCGCTCATGCCGGCCAGCTCACTGGCGCCCAGACTCAACAACCACATTTCCGCCTGACTTTGCGCGATCACCAGCCAGCGCCCGAGCACGGCGATTTCCAGCAGCGCGATCAACCCGGCGCCGGCAATCAGCAAACCGAACACGCCCCACGGATCGCGGATCCTTTCGACCCGCCGGGCGAGCAGGGCGCTGCCGATAAACAGCCCGGTCAGATACGTCGCAAGCACCACGGCAAACGCGTAGGTGCGGGTGCTCATGAACTGCACGATCGATTGCGACCAGACCACTTCATAACCGAGCGCCACGCCACCAGCGATCGAGTACAGCCACAGCGCGCTGCGATCCGGGGCTTTTTCCGCGTGGTGTTTGACGAGGGTGGTTACCGGCGCCGGATGTTGCCGGGCAAACCACAAAGCACCGACGGCGGCCAGCAGATTGAGCATTGCCGCAAACAAGGCACTGCCTCGCACGCCGAGGCTGGCGATCAACACGAACGCGGCGAGTAAGGTGCCGATAATCGCGCCCAAGGTGTTGGCCGCATACAACTGACCGCCGGCCTTGCCCGGATTGGCGGCGAGCGAACGCACCAGCACCGGCAGGGTGCCGCCCATCAACACTGCCGGCAGGCCAACCAGTGCAAAAGGCAACAGCCACGCGAGCGGACCGAGGTGTTCCTGCAACCAGGCAAACGGACCGGCCGCCAGACTCATGGCCACCGTCGCACCGACCGCCAATATCGCCACCAGCACTTCCAGCCCGGCGTACAGCAACACTGGCTGCTGCAAGCGATCGGCCCAGCGCCCGAACAGCCAGCCACCGATAGCGAGTCCAGCGAAAAACGCACTGATACCAGTGGTGATCGCGTACACCTCGACGCCGACCACCAGCGACAGTTGCTTGATCCACAGCACTTGATAAACCAGCGCCGCGGCACCGGAAATGCACAGCAGCAGGGCGGGGATCAGCAGCGCGGGAGCGGCGGTGTGTGAGGCGGGTATGGCCGAAGGCTTGCTGGCGATACGTGAGGACATACGGAGGCCTTAATTCAAATAGGACAGTTGATCGTTCCCACGCTCTGCGTGGGAATGCCTCATTGGACGCTCTGCGTCCGCTTCGGCAAGGGACGCGGAGCGTCCCGGGCTGCGTTCCCACGCAGAGCGTGGGAACGAGCAAAAACAGTGCCGCCCGCCGGTGCGGGCGGGCGACAGTCTTGCAGTGTTACTGCGCAGGTTGCGCTTTCATTTTCTCGGCGATTTTCGCGTCTACCGCAGCACGGATCTGGTCAACACTGAAGCTGGCCGGTTTCTGGCTTGGTGGGTACTCGATGAAGGTCTGCAGGAACACCGCCGCTTTACCGGTAGCGACGGCCGCCAGATAGACGTTCTTGGTTTGCCAGTCGTAGTACTGGTCAGAAACCACGTCAGCACGTTCATACGGGTCCATCCTCAGGTTGAAGATTTTCGGTACCCGCAGGCATACAAACGGTTCGCTCCAGACTTTGAATCCGCCGGGTGCGCGCTGTTCGCAGAACACCGCTTTCCAGTTGTCGAAACGCATCGATACCAACATGCCGTCGTCGTTGAAGTAATAGAACTCCTTACGCTCGCCTTTGGGCTGTTGGCCGGTCAGGTACGGCAGCTGGTTGTAGCCATCCAGATGAACCTTGAAGTTGTTGCCTCCCGAAGTTGGCGCCCAACCTTTGAGCAGCTTGTTTTTTACATCGGTATCACCTGCGGCGGCCAGCAATGTCGGGAACCAGTCCAGTCCGGAGAACATCTCGTTGGACACTTCGCCCGCTTTGACCTTGCCGGGCCAACGAATGATCGCCGGCACGCGATACGCGCCTTCCCAGTTGGAGTTTTTCTCGTTGCGGAACGGCGTTGTGGCCGCGTCCGGCCAGGAGAATTGGTTTGGCCCGTTGTCGGTGGTATAGACGACGATGGTGTTGTCGGTGATTTTCAGGTCATCGAGGGTTTTCAGCAGTTTGCCGACGTCGCCGTCATGCTCGATCATGCCGTCTGCGTATTCGTTGCCGGGCATGCCACTCTGGCCCTTCATCGAGTCGCGTACGTGGGTGAACAAGTGCATGCGCGTGGTGTTCATCCAGACAAAGAAAGGCTTGTCGGCCTTGGCTTGTTTCTCGATGAACGCTTGCGCAGCAGCGGTGGTTTCGTCGTCGATGGTTTCCATGCGCTTGGCGGTCAACGCGCCGGTGTCTTCGATCTTGCCGTCGGCAAAACTGTGAATGACGCCACGTGGCGCGTAGGACTTGACGAAGTCAGGGTCATCCTTGGGCCAATAGGGGCGCTCAGGTTCCTCTTCGGCGTTGAGGTGATAGAGGTTGCCGAAGAACTCGTCGAAACCATGGTTGGTCGGCAAGTATTCGTCCCGGTCGCCAAGGTGGTTCTTGCCGAACTGGCCGGTGGCATAACCTTGCGACTTGAGCGCCTGGGCGATGGTGATGTCACGCTTTTGCAGACCTACCGGAGCGCCGGGGACGCCGACTTTCGACAGGCCGGTACGCAGCGGCGTCTGGCCGGTGATGAACGAGGATCGGCCCGCCGTGCAGCTGTTCTCCGCATAGTAATCGGTGAACATCATGCCTTCTTTGGCGATGCGGTCGATGTTCGGGGTCTTGTAGCCCACCACCCCCATCGAATAGGCGCTGATATTGGTCTGGCCGATGTCATCGCCGAAGATCACTAGAATATTGGGTTTTTCAGCCGCCGTGGCCGTAGCCGACAGCGCCATGACCGATGTCGCCACGAGGGCGAGTTTCGGTAGCCATTTGCGTATGCGAGTCATCTGACTTGCTCCTTTTCGCGGGGGTCGTTTATTGCGACTAACGTTTATTGCAGTCCTGCAGCACGCTTTTTTATTGCACCTGCCCGGTTGCCGGCGATTCGAACGGGTAGATCCGGCGCCATTCGGACGCCATGTCGACCACGGTCCAACCGCGGGAATTTGCTTCGTCGAGGGCCTTGTCGAGCCGGCCGATATCGGAGTGGCGGTCATAGGCCCATTCGCGTTTGGCGTCGGTGTGGTGCACCAGCCCCATGAACCGTTTGCCCGGACCTGCGGCTGTCCACTGCAGCATCTGCAGGTCGCCGTCGGAGTTGCCGAAGGCGAGGATCGGCCGTTTGCCGATCACTGCGTCGATGCTTTCCGGTTTGCCGGGGCCATCGTCGTTATGCGCCAGTTTCGGCGTGCGCACGATCGAGGCCTTGCCGTCCTTGTATTGAAATGAAGTGATGAAGGTGGTGCCGATCACTTGTTCTGGCGGGATGCCGTAGACCTTCTCGGCGAAGGCGCGCATGAACGCGGTGTCGCCGCCGGAGACGATGTAAGTCTTGAAGTCCTGGCTGCGCAGGTAGTCGAGCATTTCCAGCATTGGCTGGAAGATCATCTCGGTGTACGGCTTGCCGGTTTTCGGATGGCGCGCCTGACTGAGCCAGGTCCTGGCGTAGTCATCGAAAGCTTCGGTGGTCATGCCGGTGTGGGTGGCGCCGAAAATCTTCAGCAAGCCGTCCATCCCGGATGCAGCGAGGGCTTTGTGATCGCTTTCCAGCACCGCTTTGAAAGGCTGGGTGGTGTTCCATTCCGGATGCTGCGCGGCGGTGCGCTTGACCTCGTCGAAGGCGAAGAGCAATTCGAAGTAGGCCGGTTGTTCACTCCACAAGGTGCCGTCGTTGTCGAACACGGCGATACGGTCGGCCGGTTTGACGAAGTCCTTGCTGGTCTGGTCGGTCACCGTCTGCACGAATTCGATGATGCTCTTCTTCGCCGGGCTTTCATTCCACGACGGCAGCGGCTCGTTGGCCTGGGCCAGCAGCGGCAGGGCGAGACCCAACAACAGGGCCAGTGCGAAACGTTGGCGGTGCAGCAGCGCAGGCGTCATGGGAAGTCCTTCTCGTGAACGGGGTTGAGCGGGCGCAGGGCCGAGGCCGGTTTTGCTTGCTGCTGTTCGGCCTGACTGTGAAGCGTAGACAACGATTCGCGCAGTTGAACGAGTGTTTGTCCGGTGCTCGGCTGGCGACCGTAAAGCCCACGTAACAAGGCTTGCAGACGCGGGCCGGCATTGACCAGTTTCAACCCCAGTCGACTGCGCCGCAGCCACAGATACAGCGCGCTCAATTGAGGCGGCCGGGCTTGCAGTTGCGCATTGATTTGTTGCCAGGCGAAGTCCGGGGATTGCTGCCACGCGCGTTGCTGCGCTTGCCGGCGTGCTTGCCACTGTTGTCTGGCACGGATCAACGCAGGACGCAGCAGATAAGCGGCGGCAACGACAGCGGCGATCAGCGTCAGCCACAACAGCCCGCGCATGGAGAAACGCAGCTGATTCTGGCCCAATTGCTTGAGGTCTTCGCTGATCGAAAAGACCGCTTTGTAAGGCGTGCCGGCGGCTGCTTCGAACGTGACTGCCGGGACTTGCGCGGTACGTGATTGCCGAGTGCTGGTGTCCCACCATTTCACTGCAATGGCTGGCAGCGTGTGCGAGCCGGCCTTGTCGATGCGATAGGTGACGCGGTCGATGCGCTGACCGCCGAGGATGTCACCGCGACCGTCATCCAGCGAGGTGACTTGCGGGGTTTTCGCATAGCGGCTCAGGCCCGGGACATCACTGAATGCCGGAATCGGCAGGGCCATCGCCAGTGCGCCATCTGCTTGCAGGGTCAGTTGGCGGGTGAGGCTGTCGCCGACCTTTAACGGCGTGGCTGAGTTGATGATGGTTTGAGTGAAGCGCAAACCGGTAGCCACTAACGGTGTTTCCCCGGGTTTGAAACCGGGCGGTTGTGCGGCGCTGAACTGCACCGGTTGGCTTTGCGCAGTGATTTCTGTCGTGGCTTGGCCGGGTGTGGCGCGCACGGTCAGCGCCGGGATATCGAATGTGCGGGCGACGTTCGGAGTGATCAGATAGCTGTAGCGCAAACCGCTGAAGGCCTGGCCGTCGATGGTCTGATTGAGGTGCTGGGCCTGACCGTCCGGCGGCATGACCAGGGCGCCGTCGAGTTTCAGCTCGGGCAGGGTGGCGGCGCTGGTGAACCAGGTGTCGGTGAGGACGTCGATTTGCAGCTCGACGAGGCCGCCGACCATGGCGCCTTCGGCGGGTTGCAGGTGGGCCTGGACTTTGAGTTGGGGTTCGGCGGCGAAGGCCTGGAGTGTGAACAGGCCACTGGCTAGACCTATCAGCAGAACTGTGGTGATCCGGTGGGCCCCTTCGCGAGCAAGCTCGCTCCCACAGGGGGGCTGCGGTGTACACAAGTCCCCTGTGGGAGCGAGCTTGCTCGCGAAGGCGGCAGGAGGGTTTAGCGAATTCATGGCCTGGCCTCCTGCTGATCCTGCAAACTGAACTTCTGCTTGAGAAACTTGGCTGGCGAGGTGGTCAGGTTCTGCAGCCACAAGGCATCGGACGCAGCCTGCTCAGTCTCGACCTGTTTGCTCTGGCCCTTGCCCGGCGCCTTGTCGAATTTCACCTCATCGGGTTTGGTCTGCGGGGCGTTTTTCTCGGCACTTTCGGTGTCCTTGAGCAACGCTTGCGCCAGCGCCAGATTGGCCGTCGCTTCGGGGAACTGCGGCTGCAGCTTCAAGGCTTGGGTATACGCGGCGATGGCTTCATCGAACTTGAAGCGGCGCACGTAGATATTGCCCAGATAGAAATAGGCCTGCGGCGTGTCGAGCCGGGCGAATGTCGCCAGCGCCAGGTCGTAATCGGCCGCGTGATAGGCCGCGACACCTTTCCAGTACGGGTCGACAAACAGCGCAGCGGCTTGCGGCAAGTGATCGTGTTCAAAGGCCCAGCGGCCTTGTTGGTCGCGAGTGAAGAAGGCGTCAGTCAACGCGTTGGCCTGCGCCGGGGCCGCCGGCCAACCGAGGCCAATCGCTAATGCCAGCACGGGCATCCAGTTGACGCTCCAGCCCTTGCGCACATTGATCAGCGCCAACAGCAACAGCGGCCAGCACAACCAATAACCCGCGTCTTTCCAGTGCAATTCACGCTGCTCGGCGCTGGCACTCTGAAAATGCTGCTGGGCGTGCAGTTCGATCCAGTCCAGATCGTCGTCATTGAGCGTCAGGCTGCCGAGCGGCGCATCCAGCGTCGAGGCCAGTTGCTTGAGCGCCGCCTGATCGAAACTGCCAAGCGCCGGGCGCCCGCTGACATCGGTGCGCGGCTGGCCGTTGGCGTCGTGAATGATGCCGCCGTCCTCACTGCCAACCGCCAACACCAGTATTTGCAACGGGGTGTCGCCCAGACGTTTGTCCAGAGCGTCGAGTTGCGAGGTGTCAGCGCCGTCAGTGATCAGCAGCAGGCTGCCGGGTGTTTTTTCGGCGTTGAGCAAGCGTTTCGCCTGATCGATCACCGCGCCGACGTCTTTGCCCGGTTTGTCGATCAATCCGCTGCCCAAGGCTTGAATGAAGGTGTCGAGCAACGCCGGATCATCGGTCGGCGGCAACACCAGATGCGCGCTGCCGGCGTAGGCGATCAGTGCGGTGCGGGCGCCGGCGCGGCGCTGGATCAGGTCGTGCAGTTTGTGTTTCGCCGCTTCCAGTCGGCTCGGCTGCACATCGCTGGCGTCCATCGATGGCGACAGATCCACGGCGACGATCAGCGGCGCACGGTTCTCAAGAAAGTCCGGCCGATCCTGTTCCCAGGTCGGCCCGGCGGCGGCGACGGCGCCGAGGATCAACAGTGCGCACAGCAGGTGCACCGGGCGCAGGCGCTGATGGTCTTGAGGGGTGATGAGTAAATGCGGCAACAGGTGCTCGGCGATATTGCCGCGCAGCCGTCGTTGCAGGTCGCGACCGCGCCGCCAGAGCAGCGGCAGCACGGCGCCGAACAGCGCCAGCAGCAGCCACAGCGGGCGAAGGAAATGCAAGTCGCTGAGGTTGATCTCCATCTCAGGCCTCCTGCCGCTGACGGGCAACCGCCAGACGCACACGCAGCAGCGCGCCGAGGTGATACAGCCCCAACAGCCCAACCGCCGCGCCCAGCGGCCAGTAGAACAACTCGCGTTGTGGTTGATGGCTGAGGGTTTTCACCTGGTGCGGGGTGAGGCGATCGAGGGTGGCGTAGACCTGATCCAGTGCGTTGCGATCTTCAGCACGGAAGAACTGACCGCCAGTGGTTTTGGCGATCTGTTCCAGCGCCGACAGATTGACTTTGGCCTCACCGTACGCGCGCGGATCACCGATCCCGATGGTGTGAATGATCACGCCTTTATTGGCGGCCATTTCGGCGGCGTGATCGGGAGTGATCGCACTGCTGGTGTCGTTGCCGTCGGTGAGCAGGATCAGCACTTTTTCCTGCTCGTGGGCCTGATCCAGCAGCTTCAGGCTCAGGCCGATGGCATCGCCGATCGCGGTGTTCGGGCCGGCCATGCCGATGCCGGTGTCAGCCAACAACAGCGAGAGACTGGCGTGATCGAGGGTCAGTGGTGCCTGCGGATAGGCGCCGCTGCCGAACACAATCAGGCCGAGACGGTCGTCTTTGCGCTTGTCGATGAAGCCTTGCACCACTTGTTTGACCGCGGCGAGGCGATTGATTTTTTCGCCGTTGGCGTCGGTGAAATCTTCGGTCTCCATCGACTGCGAAAGGTCGATGGCGAGCATCAGGTCGCGTACCGGTTGTTGCCGTTCAATGGGTTTTTCCACGAATACCGGGCGTGCGGCGGCCAGCAGAATCAGGGCCCAGACCAGAATGTTCAGCAGCAGTTGCCAATGATTGCGGCGGTTGCCGACGATGCCCGGGGCTTCACCGACCGCACGGCTCATGGCTGCGAAAAACGGCACGCGCACGGCGCTGCGGGCCTCGTTGTAGGCGGGCAGATAGCGGTAAGCCAGCCAAGGCAGCGGCAGCAGGAGCAGCAGCCAGGGGTAATCAAGCTGCCACATGGTGACGCTCCATCCACGATTGGCAGGTGTCGAACAGGGCCAGGCGTTGCTGCGCGGGGAGGGCGCGCAGGGTGTCGTCGGGGGCGTAGGCGAGTTGTGCGAGTTGTGCGCTGAAGTCGGCTGGCAGCGGTTTTTTACAGTGCCGTTGCAGGAACATTTGCCAATCCTCCCGCCCAAGCACCGCACCCCCCTGTGGGAGCGAGCTTGCTCGCGAAAGCGGTATGTCAGACACCACAGATGTTGAATGTGCCGGCCTCTTCGCGAGCAAGCTCGCTCCCACAGGGGTTGCATTCCACAAGAAAGGTTTGTGTGTTGGCATTGAGAGGGCGACGCGTTTGAGCAGTTCCGGCAATTCGCGCAAGGCATTGAGATCATCGCTGCGACCCCGCAATTGCGCCAGACGCGCCAGGCCTTCACGCCGATAAGCGTCCCTGCGCCATTGCCAATAACGCCGAATGCCGATCAGCAACGCGGCCAGAACCAAAACAGCGAGCAACACCCACCATCCCCACGTCTGCGGCGCATAACTGACCGGTGCCGGCAGGCCCAGCTCTTGCAACTGTTCAATGCTCGGAACATTCGGGTTCACCGCCGTGCCCCGGCACTTTTACCCAGCTCGGCACGCAGTTGCGCATGGGCCTCTTCGGCGGTGCTGAACATCATCAGCGGCACCTGACTGCGGCGCAGCAGGGTCGCAACGTCCTGCAGCCGACCGCTGAGAAAGTCCCCCAGCGGTTGGTGCACATTGCGTTTTTCCACCGCCAATTCCACTTGCAACTCGCCTTGGGTAACCAGCAGCCGACCATTGCTCGGCAGCTTCATCGCCAGCGGGTCGTAGACCTGCAGCGCAATCACATCGTTGTGCGCCGACAATTGCCGCATCAGTTGCAGGGTCCGTTCGCCGGCCCCGGCAAAGTCGCTTACGATGCAGATCAAATGGTCATGCCCGGCCAGGGCGAGGCAGCGCTGCAAAACCTTGTCCAGTTGATCTTCGTCTTCGGCATCGGGGTTGGCAGCGTTCAATGCCTGATTCTGTTCGGCGATGCGACTCAGTAGGGCTTCGACGCGTTTACGGCTGCGCAGCGGCGCAATGCTGTCGATGCGCTGATCGTTGAACACCAGCCCGCCAACCCGGTCGCCGGCGTTGAACACCATCCACGCCGCCAGTGCCGCGAGTTCGGCGGCGAGGGCGGATTTGAAGCTGCGTTTCGAGCCGAAGAACATCGACATGCGCTGATCGACGACGATCAACGCCGGGCGGTCGCGCTCTTCGGTGAAGGTGCGCACCACCGGTTTGCCGGTGCGTAGTGAGGCGCGCCAGTCGAGGTGACGCAAGTCGTCGCCCGGCTGGTAGCGGCGCAATTCATCGAAATTCAGGCCGCGTCCGCGCAGGCGCGAGGCATGGTTGCCGGCAAGGATGCTGCCCCGAGGCTGTCGCGCCAGAAAACTCAGATCACGGGCCTTGAACTCCAGCGCCATCAATTGCGCGAGAGAGACGTAGACCAGCCCTTCGTCGTTCACGCCGGAATCGCCACTTTGTCGAGAATCCGATCGAGCACCTGATCGGCACTGACGCCGTCAGCGACGGCGTCGTAGCTCAATTGCAGGCGATGGCGCAGCACTGGATGTACCACCGCGCGCACGTTGTCCGGCGAAACAAAGTCCTGACCTTGCAACCAGGCATCGGCGCGTGCGCAACGGTCAAGGCCGATGCCACCGCGCGGGCTCGCGCCGATAGCAATCCAGCGCGCGAGATCTTCGTCGTAATCGGCGGGGTGGCGAGTGGCGTTGATCAGGTCGATCAGATAGTGGTCGATGGCCGGCGATACGTGCACGGCGCTGACTTCCTTGCGCGCGGCGAAGATCACGTCCTGCGGCAGGCTGAAACCCTTGGCTGGCGTGGTGCTCGCACCCTGGGCAAACTCTTCATTGCGGAGCAGGCGCAGCACCTGGCTTTCGTTTTCGGCACTCGGATAATCGAGCAGCACCTTCATCAGGAAACGGTCCATCTGCGCTTCCGGCAGCGGGTACGTACCTTCCTGTTCAATGGGGTTTTGCGTTGCCACGACGATGAACAGATCAGGCAAGGCATGACTGTTGCCGGCCACGGTGATTTGGCGTTCTTCCATGGCCTCAAGCAACGCCGCTTGCACCTTGGCCGGTGCGCGGTTGATCTCGTCGGCGAGGATCAGATTGCCGAACAGCGGCCCCGGCTGAAAACGGATTTCGTTTTTGCCTTCGACCTGATGCAGCACCTCGGCACCGGTGATGTCCGAGGGCAGCAGATCCGGGGTGAACTGGATGCGGCTCATCTTCGCGTCGAGGTGTTTGGCCAGCGCTTTGACCGTGCGGGTCTTGGCCAGCCCCGGCAGACTCTCCAAGAGCAAATGGCCGTTGGCCAACAGGCCGAGGAGGATCTGGCGGATCACCTGATCCTGGCCGAGCACCGCTTCGGCGATGCTGGCTTGCAGGGCGTTGAGGTCAGTAAGCGCAGTCATGGGACAGTCCTTTGTAGCCGATCTAGAAAAAGGCCAGGGTCAGGTTGACGCTGATGCCGTTGCCTTCGGGGCGGTTCTTGGTGTCGAACTCCGGCACCCAGCGCGCACTGATATTGGCCTGCGCATCGGCGAATTTGCCGGCCCAGCCGATCACCGGGCCGGCACCCACCGAACGGCCGCGATAACCGTGCAGGAAATCGGCAGTGTCGCCTTTGTCGTCGGTGATCTGCTGGATGTAGCCGGCCGCCAGCCCGGCACTCCAGCCGCTGCCCAATCCGTGGGTCCACAGCGCATCGAGGGTGAAAATGTTGCCGTTGCGATAATCCGTGGCGTGGTTCTCGGTATAGAACTCCAGCCCGCTGGAGAGGGTAAATTCGCCCCCCTTGCCGTCGAGATGAGTGAAGGCCACGGTCGGCATGAACGTGTAATTGTTCTGCCCGGGGTTGGCCAGCCGGTCTTTGTTGTAAGCCCCGGTGGGCACATAAATCGGCAGCGAAAACGCGATGTGGTTGAGTTCGTCGAAGTGATAACCGGCGGCAATCGGCGTGATCAGCGGGTCGGCGAACTGCGTGCCGGAATCACTGGTGCCGAGGGTCCGTCCGCGAGGGCCGGTGATGGCCGCGTCGATGTCGGTGTACTGCAGCGGGACGCCGATGGCAGAGGCGAAATTCCATGGCCCCTTGCCGGTGTCCCACACATGCGTCAGGTTGGTCATGGTGTAGGACACCTTCAGGTCGAGCCCGGTGCTGACTTCACCGGAAACCGGAGCACCACGGCTGCCTTTCAGCGAGCCGTCGTACCAGATGCTGGTCACCGAGACCACCCAGCCCGGCTCGGGCGGGACGATCCCGGCATTGGAAAACACCTGCTGGCCGGTGATTGGTCGGCCAACGCCACCCTCTGCTGCGTAAAGCAGAGGACTGCCGATCATGCACAGCGCCAGCAACGGGCGCACTACGTTGGGCTTGATCATCAATCAATGACTCCGCTTATTGTTTTGAGTTGACTGGGGTCAGTGGAGGCATTTTCCATGCGCCGCTGGCCACTTCCGGTTTTGGCAGATAAAGACGCAGGATCCCGTAGAACGGCCCGTTGGGCGCTGGCAGCCAGTTGGCCTGTTTGTCCTTGCCGGGATTGTTGTGCTGCACATACAGCGTCAACCCGCCATCGGCATCGAGCTTCATGCCCGGCAACATCGGCGAGTTGATCAGGTAGCGATTGAGCGGATTACTCACCAGCAGTTTGGTCTTGGCGTCATACATCGTCAGTGACCAGAACGCGTCGGCCGGGGGCAGGGCGCCTTTGTCGAAATGCACGGTGTAATCGCGTTTCGAGGCATCGGCGGGCTGCCCGTCCTTGTCGACGAAATAGCTGAAGTAGCTGGCCTCTTCAGCACTGTTACCGAAGATGCCCATATTGGCGCCGGCGTAGCGGTACAGGTAATTGCCTTTGAGGCGGTCACGGGTGCCAAAGAAATCACCGCTTTCGACCTGGTGCGTATCGACTTTGCTTTTCTTGAATTCGGCGAACTCGGCCTGACCGTCGCGGATACCGTCCTCGAGGGCCTTACGCTGCTCGGCGCTGAGATTTTTCAGGTCAAACGGCTGGCCGGCACCAATGCCGATTTTGGCGAAGCGCGCCAACAGATCCTTTTCAACATCCTGCGGCGGGGCGAAGGCAAGCATGAAATTCAGGTAACGGAACAGCTCCGGGCTCTCGCTCATGCTCGCCGTTGGTTTCGGCCAACTGACCTTTGGCGCGGGTGCCGGGGCTTTCTGTTTGACGTAATGGCTCAGCGGTTCGACTTTGTAGCCTTGCTGAATCGTTTTGACCTTGCCCAGATCCTTGTCGTCGAACAACTGCGTACGGTAAAGCGCGTAGGCGATATTGCTTTCGCTGCGCACCATGCGGTCGATGTTGACCGGTTGCTGACCTTGCCAGTCCGGGCCGGCAATCATGAAGTGGCCGCCATTGTTGCCGGTGCTGCGGGTGCCCAGATAGGCAAAGTTCTGGGTGTACAGATCGATCAGTTGCACCGAGTAATAACGATGCTCCTCAATCGGCGGCAAGGTCAGCACCAACGGTTCGGCGCGCAAGTCCATCCAGATGAACGAATAAGGCGTGTCGGCGTTTGGCGTGATGACGGCCGTGTCTTTGGGTGTGAAAGTCTCGGCGGTGTTGCCGATCTGGTTGAAGGGCTTTTTGTAATTCGGGTCTTTGCTGTTCAGGGTCTGTGAGTACAGCACCTTGTACATCTCCACCACCGGGAAACCGTAGAGGTAGGCCTCTTTGGCAATCCCTCGGGCCTCTTCGGGGCTGGCGGTGAAATTCTGGGCGCCGACGCCGCAGCTGACAAACATCGTCATCAGACTGTAACCGGCGGCTTTGAGGGCTGCATGCATAGCGATTTCCTTACTTGCCAAACGTCACGTTGAGACCGGCATAGAGGGTGAATTGCGGCAGACCGTCGCCCTTGCGCTCGACCGTCCACTGCGGCTCGACGAAGGCGTTGAGAATGTTGCTGCCGGACTTCCAGGCTTTGCCGACACCCAGGCCGATCGGGATGTAGTGAGTGTCGTTTTTCAGGTCGAAGGTCCAGGTGCCGGTGGAGCGCAGATACCAGCCTTTTTCCAGGTTATGGATGATGAAGGGCTGCAAGGTTGCGCTCTCGACATGGGGGCGATCGTTGTCGCCGGCAAACGAGCTCTGGTACTGCACCAGTGCGCCGAGCAAGCCGCGCGGCGAAGCGTCGATGGCCACTGCCGCCAGCCCCCCTTGCCACTTACCAGTGCCGAGCTCGTCCTGTTCGGCGGTCGGTGCGGTGATCAACGGACCCACGCCCAACTGCACGCCTTCGGTTTTCACAATGAAGATGTCGAACAGGTTCAGATCGCCAATGCCGGTGCTGTAACCGTTATGCGGATCGGGGCGGGTACTGATCGGCAGCGTCGCGCGGATCAGTTGCGGCACGCCGATGAAATCGTTCGGTGCGATCGGCAGGGTGCCACGCAGCAACACGTCATTGGTGTGCGCGTTGCTGTCGTAGAGTCTGGGGGTGTAGTAGTCCTGCAGATTCGCGCCGGGCGCGACGTTCAACGGGTTGTTGCTCTTGTTCGAATCCTCGGTGTTATCCGCTTGCGCGCAACACGCAGCCGCCAGCGAACTCGCAAAAAATAGAGTCTTCCCCACTCGATTGAACATCATCCCCGATTCCCTGGTGGCCTATGGACAACTCGGCACTTGTCGGCCGTTACGGCGTAATCCCTTTCTTATCAAGCCTGTAGGACGCGTCTGAATGACGCTAGCAGCTAATCGGCAGTTAGCCAGTCGAATGGATTAATTCTTTGGTTTTGTGTACGGGTTCACGGATTGTTGTGTACTGAATATTCCATTTCTCACCGTGTAGGAGCTGTCGAGTGAAACGAGGCTGCGATCTTTTGACTTTGCTTTTCAAGATCAAAAGATCGTCCGATCGCGGCCCGAGTCTTCGGCGGCTCCTACATATGTGTATTTCAATTCGGGATGTTTAACCGTTGTTTGGAATTTGCGGAACGTTCCCACAAGGTTTTCAGGTTGTCCGTCGGACGTCGGGTCTCTAGCCTGTGTTCGTCGCTGCCAAATCAGCGACCGGGACTGGAAACCCCGACGGGTATTAGTGGCGCGTACACGCCTTTCATAACGTATCCTTGCGCACTTCGAATGTGTGCACTCCGTTATGGCGGCTGTGCGCGGGAGACCTTCGGGTCGACCGGGTCGCCGCTGCCCGGGTTTCCAACCTGCGTACAGCTGCCACCTCTTCGTCCGGAAACCGAATGGGGCAGCTCCAACTTTCCAGTGGAGTTCCACCATGAAAAAGCCAACACCCAATCCCCCAGAATCAGACGCCGACACCACATCCCCCTACGCCTCGGTCGACAGTAAAAAACTCCACGAAGCCGCCGACCGCGCCCTCGACTACTACCTCAATCCCGCCGCCTGCATCATGTCCAGCGCCAACGAGCCGGAACCCATGTACCTCGCCAATCCCAGGTACAACACTGAATCTCTGCTCGCCAACGCCAGCGAAACCCTCGGTTCGGCCAGCGAGATGCTCATCAACTTCGCCGCCTCGCTGGAAACCTCGCAGCGCAAGACTGCACTGGGTATCGCACAGGTCGTCATGCTGGGAGAACTCGCGGTGAATCAAGCCTTGGATCACGTCGAACTCAAGAACTGATTGCTCTTGAATGATCGTTCCCACGCTCTGCGTGGGAATGCGGCCCTTGACGCTCTGCGTCAAATTCGCAAGTTGAACTCAGAGCGTCCATTGAAAGACGATTGGGCATAACCGTGACAATTGCAGGAGCAAAGGTTTGATAAGGAAGATGGTTACAAACAGGCGGATTAGCCTATGGCTGGTAGCAGTTTTATCCGTCAACGCGGTTTTTTTGGCTTTTCTGATTTTTGGTGATATCGGGAAAGGGCACGACAGGAAAATGATCAAAACCAAAGAGCCGTTGCTGATTGAAGGGCCAAATGGCGACGAGAACTACTATGTTCTGCCTTTGGGCACTACGCTTTATCACGATAAAAGCTTTCCTGAAGGGCATGACCGTTATGTGGTGTATCTCAACCATAAAGGCGCAATTGCACACGAAGAAGTACCCATGAGGCCTGAATATGGCGGCTCATTGATCGATCCCCTCTGGCTGGCCAATGTTAATGAGGAAACCTTGAAAGAAATTTTCAAACGTTTTCCGCTTTCCAAAACAGATGTCACCGCTGCCATCAAGGCCAATGAAATAACCAAGGATGATCTGGCAGACATCATCCGATCGATGCCCGACTGATCGACTCTTTAGCTGTCGAGTGAAACGACGCTGCGATCTTTTGATCTTGTGTTTTAAGAACAGAATCAAAAGATCGCAGCCTTCGGCAGCTCCTACACGGGGTATCCGGTTCAGCTGTTTTTCTTGGCTTGTTCGCGGATACGCTCTTCCTGTTCTCGCGCTTCGGGGGTGAACTCGGCGCCGAAGTCTTCGGCAGAAAATATCTGGCGGATTTCAATATCAGAATCGCCTGACATTGGATTGGGGCAGCGCTTGACCCATTCGATGGCTTCTTCTTTCGACTTCACTTCCCAGATCCAGTAACCCGCCACCAATTCTTTGGTCTCGATGAACGGCCCGTCGATCACCGTGCGTTTGTCACCGGAGAAGCGTACGCGGGCACCTTTGCTGCTCGGGTGCAGGCCATCGCAATCGATCAGGATACCGGCCTTGACCAGTTCTTCGTTGAAGTTGCCCATGGCGGTGATCAGCTCTTCGCTGGGCATGATGCCGGCTTCCGAGTCGGCGCTGGCTTTTACTAGGATCATGAATCGCATGGCGGTTACTCCGTGGATTGTGGGGATTCATTGCTTAGTCGAACGGGCCGGGATTGAATCGACAGGGTCTCTGGTAAAAGATGCGGAGAATTTTCACACCGCAGATCTAATTGTAGGAGTGAGCCTGCTCGCGATAGCGGTGTGTCAGTCAACATCTGCGTGTATGACACACCGCTATCGCGAGCAGGCTCACTCCTACAAGGGAACGGCGATGGTTTTGTATACAATTTTTCAGGCAGGCACCCAACAATTTCAAAACAGGGCATAGGTCGTCGGACAATTTCGTGGTTAACTTCGGCCTCTTGCATGCTTTCCAATCAAAACATCAGAAGGACTCAAGTCATGGCTCAAGTCACCCTTAAAGGCAATCCGGTTCAAGTCAACGGCCAGTTGCCACAAGCCGGTTCCAAGGCGCCAGCCTTTTCTCTGGTTGCCGGCAATCTGTCCGACGTCACCCTGAAAGACTTTGCCGGCAAGCGCAAAGTGCTGAACATTTTCCCAAGCGTCGACACCCCGACCTGCGCCACTTCCGTGCGCAAGTTCAACGCTCAGGCCAACGAAGTAGCAAACACCGTGGTGCTGTGCATTTCGGCTGACCTGCCGTTCGCCCAGGCACGTTTCTGCGGCGCCGAAGGTCTGGAAAACGTGCAGAACCTGTCGACCCTGCGCGGTGCCGAGTTCATCGAGAACTACGGCGTGGCCATCGCTGACGGCCCGCTGAAAGGCCTGACCGCCCGTGCGGTGGTGGTTCTGGACGAAAACGACAACGTCCTGCACAGCGAACTGGTCAAGGAAATCGCTGAAGAGCCTAACTACGACGCCGCTCTGGCCGTATTGAAGTAAGCTCTGCCACAAAGCTTTTACAATTGTTAACGGCCTGGCCCTGTCCAGGCCGTTTTCATTTGTGTATCAGTGTTTTGCCTCACACCTTGAAACGTAAGTTGAAGGTAAATTGCCGGTAAAGCTGCTTTGCTATTTCACCACCAGTGCTTATCGTTCAGCCTCCCGTAAAAGAAGCCCACGCGCCCAATGGTTAATCACTCCATGCAATCGTCCCCCCGTAACTCCCGTCGCTGGCTGATCAGCCTGCTTGTCTTGTTGGTGATCGCCGTCCTGTGCTGGAAATTCTGGCCCGCCGGTTCAGCCCACAAAGAGGGCGCTGACAAGGCTGCGGCCGGGCACACCGGGCGTTCGGGGATGATGCGGCCGGGCTTCGGTGGCGGTACCGGACCTATTCCGGTGCGCGTGGCGCCAGCGGTTACCGGTGACTTCCCGCTGTATTACAAGGCGCTGGGCACGGTGACCGCGCTCAACACCATCAATGTGCGCAGCCGGGTGGGCGGCGAACTGATGAAGATCAATTTCGAAGAAGGGCAAATGGTCAAGGCCGGTGACGTGCTGGCCGAGATCGACCCGCGCCCGTACCAGAACGCCTTGCTGCAGGCTGAAGGCACCTTGCTGCAGAATCAGGCACAACTGAAAAACGCTCAGGTCGACGTCGAGCGTTATCGCGGTCTGTACAAAGAGGACAGCATCGCCAAACAGACGCTGGACACCGCCGAAGCACTGGTCGGCCAGTATCTGGGCACGGTCAAGACCAACCAGGCCGCGGTCAACGACGCCAAGCTCAATCTCGAATTCACCAAGATCCGCGCGCCGATTGCCGGCCGTGTCGGTCTGCGTCAGGTTGACGTCGGTAACCTCGTCACTGCCAACGACACCACGTTCCTTGCGGTAATCACCCAGACCCAACCAATCAGCGTGGCTTTCACCCTGCCGGAAAACAGTCTGGAAACCGTGCTCACCCGCTATCGCAGCGGCGCCAAGCTGCCGGCCGAAGCGTGGGATCGCGGCGACGCCAAGCTGCAAGCCACCGGTGTATTGCAAAGTCTCGACAACCAGATCGACGTTGCCACCGGCACCCTGAAGTTCAAGGCCCGCTACGAAAACCGCGATCAGGCGCTGTTCCCCAACCAGTTCGTCAACGTTCACTTGCTGGCTGACACGCTGAAAGGCGTAGTGCTGGCACCGTCGGCGGCCATCCAGTTCGGCACCAACGGCACCTTCGTCTACGCACTGGACGGCGACAAGAAAGTCACCATTCGCCAGTTGAAGATCGGTGCCAGCGACGGCGCAAACACCGTCATCACCGAAGGTCTGACTGCCGGCGATCGTGTGGTACTGGAAGGCACCGACCGTTTGAAGGAAGGCAGCGAAGTGGAGGTGGTCAACGACAGCAACCAAGTGCCGACTACCCCGACCGAACACCTGCAAGGCAAATCTGCCGCCACCCCGACTGACGCTGCTGTCACCGACAAGGCCAAGAAGGGCGCATGAACATTTCGCGGCTGTTCATCCTCCGACCGGTAGCCACTACCCTGAGCATGCTGGCCATCGTCCTGGCCGGCCTGATCGCGTACCGCTTGCTGCCGGTTTCTGCGCTGCCACAAGTCGATTACCCGACCATCCGCGTCATGACCCTGTATCCGGGCGCCAGCCCGGATGTGATGACCAGTGCCGTAACGGCGCCGCTTGAGCGCCAGTTCGGACAGATGCCGGGCCTCACACAAATGGCCTCGACCAGTTCCGGCGGCGCGTCGGTGCTGACCCTGCGTTTCAGCCTCGACATCAACATGGACGTCGCCGAGCAGCAGGTGCAGGCCGCGATCAACGCTGCGACCAACCTGTTGCCGACGGATTTGCCGGCACCGCCGGTGTACAACAAGGTCAACCCGGCGGACACCCCGGTGCTGACCCTGGCGATCACCTCGAAAACCATGCTGCTGCCCAAACTCAATGATCTGGTCGATACGCGCATGGCGCAGAAAATCGCCCAGATCAGCGGCGTCGGCATGGTCAGCATTGCCGGCGGTCAGCGCCAGGCCGTGCGCATCAAGGTCAACCCGGAAGCGCTGGCGGCCAACAGTCTGAACCTGTCGGACGTGCGCACTTTGATCAGCGCCTCCAACGTCAACCAGCCAAAAGGTAATTTCGACGGCCCGACGCGGGTGTCGATGCTTGACGCCAACGATCAGCTGACCTCGCCCAAGGATTACGCCAACCTGATCCTCGCCTACAAGAATGGCGCGCCGCTGCGGCTCAAGGACGTGGCGGAAATTGTCGATGGCGCCGAGAACGAGCGCCTCGCCGCGTGGGCCAACCAGAATCAGGCGGTATTACTGAACATCCAGCGTCAGCCGGGTGCCAATGTGATCGAGGTGGTTGACCGCATCAAGGCGTTGCTGCCGAGCATCACCGACAACCTGCCGGCCGGCCTCGATGTCACCGTGCTGACGGATCGCACGCAAACCATCCGCGCCTCGGTCACCGACGTGCAACACGAATTGCTCATCGCCATCGCCCTGGTGGTGATGGTGACCTTCCTGTTCCTGCGCCGCGCCAGTGCCACGATCATTCCCTCAGTGGCGGTGCCGCTGTCGCTGATCGGCACCTTCGGCGTGATGTACCTCGCCGGCTTCTCGGTCAACAACCTGACCCTGATGGCCCTGACCATTGCCACCGGTTTTGTGGTCGACGACGCGATCGTCATGCTCGAGAACATCGCGCGTTTGATCGAAGAGGGCGACAGCCCGATGCAAGCGGCGCTCAAAGGCGCCAAACAGATCGGCTTCACCCTGATTTCCCTGACCCTGTCGCTGATCGCAGTATTGATCCCGCTGCTGTTCATGGCCGACGTGGTCGGGCGGTTGTTCCGCGAATTCGCCATCACCCTGGCCGTGGCGATCCTGATTTCGCTGGTGGTCTCACTGACGTTGACGCCGATGATGTGCGCGCGTCTGCTCAAGCGTGAGCCGGAAGAACATGAGCAGGGCCGTTTCTACCGGGCCAGCGGTGCTGTCATCGACTGGATGATCGCCGCTTACGGGCGCAAGTTGCAGTGGGTGCTCAAGCATCAGCCGCTGACCTTGCTGGTGGCCATCGGCACCCTGGCACTCACCGTGTTTCTGTACATGGTGGTGCCGAAAGGCTTCTTCCCGGTGCAGGACACCGGGGTGATTCAGGGCATTTCCGAGGCGCCGCAGTCGATTTCCTTCGCGGCCATGGGCGAGCGCCAACAAGAGTTGGCGAAGATCATTCTGGAAGATCCGGCGGTGCAGAGCCTGTCGTCCTACATCGGTGTCGACGGCGACAACGCCACGCTCAACAGCGGGCGCTTGCTGATCAACCTCAAGCCCCACGGCGATCGTGATCTGACCGCTACTGAGGTGATTGCGCGCCTGCAACCACAACTGGACAAACTGGTCGGCATTCGTCTGTTCATGCAGCCGGTGCAGGACCTGACCATCGAAGACCGCGTCAGTCGCACTCAGTACCAGTTCAGCATGTCTTCGCCGGACTCCGAACTGCTCAGCCAGTGGAGCGGCCGTCTGGTCGAAGCGCTGGCCCAGCGTCCGGAATTGACCGACGTTGCCAGTGATTTGCAGGACAAGGGTTTGCAGGTCTATCTGGTGATCGACCGCGATGCGGCGTCACGCCTCGGTGTCTCGGTGGCGAACATCACCGATGCACTTTACGACGCCTTTGGCCAGCGGCAGATCTCGACCATTTACACCCAGGCCAGCCAGTACCGCGTAGTGCTGCAAGCCCAGGCCGGAGAGAAGATCGGCCCGCAGGCGCTGGACCAGATTCACGTCAAGACCACTGATGGCGCACAGGTTCGCCTGTCGAGTCTGGCCCACGTCGAAGAACGTCAGGCGCAACTGGCGATTACCCATATCGGCCAGTTCCCGGCGGTGATGATGTCGTTCAACCTGGCGCCCGGTGTGGCGCTGGGGCATGCGGTCGACATCATTGAACAGGTGCAGAAGGACATCGGCATGCCGGTCGGCGTGCAGACTCAGTTCCAGGGTGCAGCCGAAGCGTTCCAGGCATCGCTGTCGAGTACCTTGCTGCTGATTCTGGCGGCCGTGGTGACCATGTACATCGTGCTCGGCGTGCTGTACGAGAGCTACATTCACCCGATCACCATTCTCTCGACCTTGCCGTCGGCGGCGGTCGGCGCTTTGCTGGCGTTGCTGCTCAGTGGCAATGACCTGGGCATGATCGCGATCATCGGCATCATCCTGTTGATCGGTATCGTGAAAAAGAACGCGATCATGATGATCGACTTCGCCCTCGATGCTGAGCGCACCCAGGGCATGGCGCCGGAGCAGGCGATCTATCAAGCGGCGCTGCTGCGTTTCCGACCGATTCTGATGACCACGCTGGCAGCGCTGTTTGGTGCGGTGCCGTTGATGCTCGCCACCGGTTCCGGGGCGGAATTGCGTCAACCGCTGGGTCTGGTGATGGTTGGCGGGTTGTTGGTGAGTCAGGTGCTGACGTTGTTTACCACGCCAGTGATCTACCTGTATTTCGACCGCCTCGGGCGGCGCTTTGGCAAGACCAATGCTGACACTGAAGAGGTGTCGGTATGACTTTGCATCACAACATAACCTGTGGGAGCGAGCTTGCTCGCGAAAGCGATCAGTCAGTCACTGACAATGTTGGATGTGCCGGCCTCTTCGCGAGCAAGCTCGCTCCCACAGGGTTGTGTGGTGATGCAGGGAACGGTGTTCGATGAACCTCTCCGGTCCTTTCATCAAGCGTCCGGTCGCCACAATGCTCCTGAGCCTGGCGATCATGCTGCTCGGCGGTGTGAGCTTCGGCCTGCTGCCGGTGGCGCCGCTGCCGCAAATGGATTTCCCGGTGATCGTCGTGCAGGCGAGCCTGCCCGGTGCCAGTCCGGAGGTTATGGCGTCCACCGTGGCGACGCCGCTGGAGCGCTCGTTCGGCGCGATCGCCGGCGTCAACACCATGAGCAGCCGTTCCAGTCAGGGTTCGACCCGGGTCATTCTGCAGTTTGACCTCGACCGCGACATCAACGGTGCCGCGCGGGAAGTGCAGGCAGCGATCAACGCTTCGCGCAACCTGCTGCCGAGCGGTATGCGCAGCATGCCGACCTACAAGAAGGTCAACCCGTCGCAGGCGCCGATCATGGTGCTGTCGCTGACCTCGGACGTGCTGGAAAAAGGCCAGCTGTACGATTTGGCCTCGACCATTCTGTCCCAGAGCCTGTCGCAGGTGCAGGGCGTCGGTGAAGTGCAGATCGGCGGCAGTTCGCTGCCGGCCGTGCGCATCGAACTCGAACCGCAGGCGCTGAACCAGTACGGCGTGGCGCTCGACGATGTGCGCAAGACCATCGCCGACGCCAACGTGCGCCGGCCAAAGGGCTCGGTTGAAGACGGCCAGCGGTTGTGGCAGATCCAGGCCAATGACCAACTGGAAAAAGCCAAGGATTACGAATCACTGATCATCCACTACGCCGACGGCGCCGCACTGCGCCTCAAGGACGTGGCCAAGGTCAGCGACGGCGTCGAAGACCGCTACAACAGCGGTTTCTTCAACGATGATGCGGCGGTGCTGCTGGTGATCAACCGCCAGGCCGGCGCCAACATCATCGAGACGGTCAACGAGATCAAGGCGCAACTGCCAGCCTTGCAAGCGGTTTTGCCGGCCAGCGTGAAGCTGAATCTGGCCATGGACCGCTCGCCGGTGATCAAGGCCACGTTGCACGAAGCCGAGATGACTTTGCTGATTGCCGTGGCGCTGGTGATTCTGGTGGTGTTCCTGTTTCTCGGTAATTTCCGCGCCTCGCTGATTCCGACCCTGGCCGTGCCGGTGTCGCTGGTCGGCACGTTTGCGGTGATGTACCTCTACGGCTTCTCGTTGAACAATCTGTCGCTGATGGCGCTGATTCTGGCCACCGGGCTGGTGGTGGACGATGCCATTGTGGTGCTGGAGAACATATCCCGGCACATCGACGACGGCGTCAAACCGATGCAGGCCGCGTACCTCGGAGCCAAGGAAGTCGGTTTCACCTTGCTGTCGATGAACGTTTCGCTGGTGGCGGTGTTCCTGTCGATCCTGTTCATGGGCGGGATTGTCGAAAGCCTGTTCCGTGAGTTTTCCATTACCTTGGCGGCGGCTATTGTGGTGTCGCTGGTGGTCTCGCTGACGCTGACACCGATGCTTTGCGCCCGTTGGCTGAAACCGCATACACCGGGGCAGGAAAACCGCCTGCAACGCTGGAGTCGCCGCACCAACGACTGGATGGTTGGCAAATACGCCACCAGCCTCGACTGGGTGCTGCGCCATCGCCGTCTGACGCTGCTCAGTCTGCTGATTACCGTCGGCGTGAACGTCGCGCTGTACGTGGTGGTGCCGAAAACCTTCATGCCGCAGCAGGATACCGGCCAGTTGATCGGTTTCGTGCGCGGTGACGACGGCCTGTCGTTCAGTGTGATGCAGCCGAAAATGGAAATCTTCCGCCGCGCCGTGCTCAAGGACGAAGCGGTGGAGAGTGTCGCCGGGTTCATCGGCGGCACCAACGGCACCAATAATGCCTTCATGCTGGTGCGTTTGAAGCCGATCAAGGAACGCCAGCTCAATGCACAGAAAGTCATCGAGCGTCTGCGCAAGGAAATGCCCAAGGTGCCCGGTGCGCAACTGATGCTGATGGCGGATCAGGACCTGCAGTTTGGCGGTGGCCGCGAGCAGACCACGTCGCAGTACAGCTACATTCTGCAAAGTGGTGATCTCGGTTCACTGCGCGAGTGGTACCCGAAAGTGGTTGCGGCGCTGCGTGCGTTGCCCGAACTGACCGCGATCGACGCGCGTGAAGGCAAGGGGGCCCAGCAAGTGACGTTGATTGTCGACCGCGATCAGGCCAAGCGCCTGGGGGTCGACATGAACATGGTCACCGCCGTGCTCAACAACGCCTACAGCCAGCGGCAGATTTCGACGATCTATGACAGCCTCAACCAGTATCAGGTGGTCATGGAGGTCAATCCGAAATACGCCCAGGACCCGGTGACGCTCAAGCAAGTGCAGGTGATCACCGCTGACGGTGCGCGGATTCCGCTGTCGACGATCGCTCATTATGAAAGCAGCCTGGAAGATGACCGCGTCAGCCACGAAGGCCAGTTTGCCTCCGAAGACATTTCCTTCGACATGGCCGAAGGCGTGACGGTGGAGCAGGGCAGTGCTGCCATCGAGCGGGCGATTGCCAAGCTCGGCCTGCCGGAAGACGTCATCGCGAAAATGGCCGGCACCGCCGACGCCTTTGCCGCTACGCAGAAGAGCCAGCCGTTCATGATTCTCGGGGCGCTGCTGGCGGTGTATCTGGTGTTGGGTGTGCTGTACGAAAGCTACATTCATCCGCTGACGATTCTGTCGACCTTGCCGTCGGCCGGTGTCGGCGCGTTGCTGTCGATCTATGCGCTGGGCGGCGAGTTCAGCCTGATCTCGTTGCTCGGGTTGTTCCTGCTGATTGGCGTGGTGAAGAAAAACGCCATTCTGATGATCGACCTCGCGTTGCAATTGGAACGCCATCAGGGCCTGTCGCCGCTGGAGTCGATTCGCAGTGCTTGCCTGCAACGTCTGCGACCGATTCTGATGACCACGCTGGCGGCGATTCTCGGTGCCTTGCCGTTGCTGCTCAGCCGGGCCGAAGGCGCGGAAATGCGCCAGCCGCTGGGCCTTACCATCATCGGCGGGCTGATTTTCAGCCAGGTGCTGACGCTTTACACCACGCCTGTGGTTTACCTCTATCTCGACAAGCTGCGCCATCGTTTCAACAAATGGCGTGGCGTGCGTACTGACGCCGCTCTGGAAACTCCGCTATGACTGACCGTTCGCTTATCAATCTGGCCACTGTTCGCGGCTCGCGTCTGCTGAGCCTGTCGCTGTGCGTGGCGATGCTCAGTGCCTGCGCCGTCGGCCCGGACTACCAGCGTCCGCAGACCGCTGAAATTGCCCAGTACAAGGAAGCCGAGGGCTGGACCCAGGCCAACCCGAGCGATTCGCTGGCCCGTGGCGCGTGGTGGGAGTTATACGGCGATCAGCAGCTCAACGGACTGATCGAAAAACTCAACAACGCCAACCAGACGGTCGCGCAGTCGGAAGCCCAGTACCGTCAGGCCCAGGCGTTGGTGCGCAGTGCGCGCGGGGCGTTTTATCCCAGCGTTGACTTGAGCCTTGGCAAGACCCGCTCCAGCCAAGGCACCGGTAGCAGCAGTTCGAGTCTGAGCAGTTCCTCCAGCGGCATCCGCGACACCTACAACGCCGAGCTGGGCGTCAGTTGGGAAGCGGACGTGTGGGGCAAATTGCGCCGCGGACTGGAAGCCGATGAGGCCAGCGCCCAAGCCAGTTTTGCCGATTTGGCCGCCATGCGCCTGAGCCAACAGTCGGAGCTGGTGCAGAACTACCTGCAACTGCGCGTGATCGACCAGCAGAAACGCTTGCTTGAAGCCACGGTTGCTGCTTACGAACGCTCGCTGAAAATGACCCAGAACCAGTACCGCGCGGGCGTTTCCGGGCGCGACGCTGTAGCACAGGCGCAGACGCAACTGAAAAGCACCCAGGCCGATCTGGTCGACCTGATCTGGCAGCGCGCGCAATTCGAAAACGCGATCGCCGTGCTCACCGGGCAAGCCCCGGCGGATTTCAACATTGCTGAAGTGCAGACCATTCCGAAGTTGCCGCAGGTGCCATTGAGCTTGCCCTCGCAGCTGCTGGAACGGCGCCCGGACATCGCCTCGGCGGAGCGTTCGGTGATCGCCGCCAACGCCAACATCGGCGTGGCCAAAGCGGCGTATTACCCGGATATGACCTTGAGCTTGAGCGGCGGCTACAGCAGCAGTACCTCGCAGAACCTGATCAGCCTGCCGAACCGCTTCTGGTCGGTGGGGCCAAAACTGTCGTTGCCGCTGTTCGACGGCGGCATTCGCTCGGCTGAGGTCGACCGCACCGAAGCGGTGTATGACCAGACCGTGGCCAAGTACCGCCAGACGGTGCTCGACGGTTTCCGCGAGGTGGAAAACTACCTGGTGCAGCTCAAGGTATACGAGGATGAAGCGGCGGTGCGTCAGGAAGCCCTTGATGCCGCCCGGGATTCCCTGCGCCTGACGGAAAATCAGTACAAGGCTGGATTGATTGCCTACATCGATGTGGTGGTGGTGCAGGCCACGGCACTGAGCAACGAGCGCAGCGTGCTGAACATTCTGCAAAGCCGCTTGATTGCCAGCGTGCAACTGATCGCGGCGCTGGGCGGTGGCTGGGACGGGCAACTGGATGTCAGCGATAACACCCGCTGAAGGTTGGCTTCACTGATCATTCCCACGCTCCGCGTGGGAATGCAGCCCGGGACGCTCCGCGTCCCATCCAGAGCCGAACGCAGAGCGTCCGCTGAGGCATTCCCACGCAGAGCGTGGGAACGATCGGGTAAAGCCGTGAGCGCCGCGCCAGAGCCTTGTCGACCGATCAAACGAGCGTTTCATCGGCTTGATGGCCAATTGCTTACTTTGTCAGTGCGTTCTTCTGTGCAATCAGTACAATCGCCGCATTTGCCCGACCGGGAACGGACGCAATCTGCGTTGGGTGGCCACGAGAATTCCCATGCTCATCGGTAGTTATTCCTCCACGCTGGTTTTCATTTCGTTGTGTGTGGCGATTCTCGCCTCGTACACCGCGCTCGACCTCACCGGTCGCATTGCCACGGCCAAGGGCCGTGCGGTGCATTTCTGGACGGCGGGTGGGGCGTTCGCCATGGGCATCGGCGTGTGGTCGATGCACTTCATTGGCATGCTCGCCTTCAAGCTGCCGATCGATCTGGGTTACGACATCACCCTGACCGCGCTGTCGCTGCTCATCGCCGTGTTGTCCTGTGGATTCGCCTTATGGTTGGTGAGTCAGCCGAAACTGCCGATTCTGCAACTGGCGTTCGGAGCGCTGATCATGGGCACCGGGATCAGCGCGATGCACTACACCGGCATGGCGGCGATGCGCATGACGCCGGGCATCGACTACGACCCGACGCTGTTTGGCGCTTCGTTGCTGATTGCCGTCGGCGCCTCGGCGGCGGCGCTGTGGATCGCTTTCCGCCTGCGTCAGCATTCGCCTTATGTGCGACTGATTCGTGGCGGGGCGGCGGTCATCATGGGCATCGCCATTGTCGGCATGCATTACACCGGCATGGCCGCCGCGCAGTTCCCGGACGGCAGCTTCTGTGGCGCCACCGTCAATGGCCTGAAAGGCAATGGTCTCGACAGCCTGGTGTTGATCACCACGTTGGCGGTGTTGTCGATTGCTTTGCTGACTTCGATTCTCGACGCACGCCTCGAAGCGCGCACGGCGGATCTGGCGCACTCGCTGACCGTGGCCAACCGCGAACTCACGCAACTGGCCCTGCACGACACCCTGACTGGTCTACCGAACCGCATGTTGCTGGACGACCGGATTAATCAGGCAATGAAAAAGGTCCACGAGCAGGGTGGCTGTTTTGCCTTGATGTTCATCGATCTGGACGGCTTCAAACCGGTCAACGATGCGTTCGGTCATCACATGGGCGATCAGTTGTTGCGCGAAGTGGGGTTGCGTCTGCGTGAAGACTTGCGCGGCCCGGACACGCTGGCGCGGATCGGTGGCGATGAATTCGTGTTGTTGGTGCGCCTCACCGAACCCAATGACGCTTTGGGGCTGGCGGCGCGTCAGGTCGGCCTGATCGCGCAATCGTTCCGCGTGGCCGAACACGACTTGCAAATTTCCGCCAGCGTTGGCATCGCCCTGTACCCGGGTAATGGCCAGAACGCCCAGGAACTGCTGATGAACGCCGACGCCGCGATGTATCACGCCAAGGGCGGCGGCAAAAACGGTTACAGCTTCTTCGACGCGTCGATGAACAACAACGCGCGCAAGCAGTTGCAGTTGTTGCAGGACCTGCGCGCGGCGCTGGAGCACAGCCAGTTCAGTCTGTATTACCAGCCGAAGTTCGATGCCGCCAATGGCCGTCCGGTCGGCGCTGAAGCGTTGCTGCGTTGGCAACACCCGATCCACGGCATGCTGATGCCGGACAAGTTCATCGAACTGGCGGAGAAATCCGGGCTGATCATTCCGATCGGTGAATGGGTGCTTAACGAAGCCTGTCGGCAGATGCGCGAGTGGTACGTACTTGGTTACACCGATTGGCGGATCGCGGTGAACCTGTCGGCGTTGCAGTTCTGCCACGCCGGACTGGTGCGCAGCGTGGCCAAGGCGCTGGCCACTCACCATTTGCCGGCGAACAGCCTGACCCTGGAAATCACCGAGACCACGGCCATGAGCGATGCCGATGCGAGCATGACGGTGTTGCAAGAGTTGTCGGACATGGGCGTCGATCTGTCGATCGATGACTTCGGCACCGGTTATTCCAGCCTGATGTACCTTAAGCGGTTGCCGGCCAATGAGCTGAAGATCGACCGTGGGTTTGTCCGCGATCTGGAGCATGACAGTGACGATGCGGCGATTGTCTCGGCGATCGTTGCGCTGGGGCAGGCGCTGGGATTACGGATTGTCGCCGAGGGTGTCGAGACTGGCGTGCAGCAGGCGTTTCTGACTGAGCTGGGATGTGATTCTTTACAGGGTTTTCTGCTGGGGCATCCGATGCCGGCGGAAAAATTCATGCAGGATATTGCGCGCGGTGAGCAGTTAGCGGCGGTCTGATCGACTGGGTTATCGTTCTTCGCGAGCAGGCTCGCTCCCACATTTGGCATGCATACCCCTGTGGGCGCGAGCCTGCTCGCGAAGGCGTCCGGCCCGACACAACAGACCTCATGCAAAACCCGCCAATGGCGGTTATTCTTCCCCCCGACTGTTACGTGTGCATTGGGGGGAAAGGCCAGCATGGATAAAGTCATTGTGATCACCGGTGGCGGACGCGGAATTGGCGCCGCGACGGCGCTGTTGGCTGCCGGGCAAGGCTATCGGATCTGCATCAACTATCAGTCGGATGAACAGGCCGCACAAAGCGTGCTGGAGCAAGTCCGCGCATTGGGCGCACAAGCCATCGCCGTGCGCGCCGACGTCAGCATCGAAGACGAAGTCATTGCGCTGTTCCATCGGGTCGACACCGAGTTGGGCCGGGTCACCGCACTGGTGAACAACGCTGGCACCGTCGGACAAAAGTCGCGAGTCGACGAAATGTCCGAATTCCGTATCCTCAAAATCATGAAAACCAATGTCCTGGCGCCGATCCTCTGCGCCAAGCACGCGATCCTGCGCATGTCGCCCAAGCACGGCGGGCAGGGCGGCAGTATCGTCAATGTGTCGTCGGTGGCCTCGCGTCTTGGCTCGCCGAACGAATACGTTGATTACGCGGCCTCCAAAGGCGCACTCGATACCTTCACCATCGGTTTGTCCAAGGAAGTGGCCGGCGAAGGGATTCGGGTCAACGCGGTGCGCCCGGGTTACATCTACACCGATTTCCATGCCTTGAGCGGTGATCCGGATCGGGTCAGCAAGCTGGAGTCGGCGATTCCGATGGCCCGTGGGGGGCGGCCGGATGAGGTGGCGGAGGCGATTGTCTGGTTGTTGTCGGATAAGGCTTCGTATGCGACGGGTACGTTTGTTGATTTGGGGGGCGGGCGCTAATCGCTTGGATTTGCTTCGATAGCACCGCCCCCTTCGCGAGCAAGCTCGCTCCCACATTGGATGTGTGAATGACACAGAACCCATGTGGGAGCGAGCTTGCTCGCGAAGAGGCCAACATAAACACCATCTATCTGTCAGAACGACCGCACAATCCGCCCCAACGTCTCCATCGCCTTCTCCGAATCCTCCGTCCACGGGCTGCCATAGTTCAGACGAATACAATTCCTGAACCGCTGCGTCGGCGAGAAAATCGGCCCCGGCGCGATGCTGATGCCTTGCGCCAGTGCCATCTGGAACAACTTCAACGAATCCATCGGCGGCGGTAATCCCAGCCACAAAAAGTAACCGCCCGCCGGTTGGCTGACCCGCGTCTGCGCCGGGAAATACCGGGCGATCGCCGCAAGCATCGCGCTCTGCTGTTCTTCCAGTGCGTAGCGCAGTTTGCGCAGATGCCGGTCGTAGCCGCCGTGTTGCAGGTAGTCGGCAATCGCTGCTTGCGCCGGCATCGACGCGCACAGCGAGGTCATCAGTTTCAGTCGTTCGATTTTCTGCGCGTAGCGGCCGGCGGCGACCCAACCGATGCGATACCCGGGCGCGAGGCTCTTGGCGAACGAGCCGCAATGCATCACCAGGCCTTCAGTGTCGAAAGCCTTGGCCGGTTTCGGCGCTTGCTGGCCGTAATAGAGTTCGGCGTATACATCGTCTTCGATCAGCGGCACCTGATGGCGGCGCAGCAATTCCACCAGTTCCTGTTTCTTCGCCTCGGGCATGGTTGCGCCCATCGGGTTCTGGAAACTGGTCATGCACCAGCAGGCCTTGATCGGGTGGCGTTCCAGGGTTTGCGCGAGCACGCCGAGGTCGATGCCATCGCGCGGGTGCACGGGGATTTCCACGGCTTTGAGTTTCAACCGCTCGAGGACTTGCAGGCTGGCGTAGAACGCCGGGGCTTCGATGGCGACCAGATCGCCCGGTTCGGTGACCGCTTGCAGGCACAGGTTCAGCGCTTCGAGGGCGCCGTTGGTGATCAACAGCTCTTCCATCGGCAGCATCAGGCCACCGACCATATAGCGCAGGGCGATCTGCCGGCGCAGTTGCGGGTTGCCCGGCGACATGTCGGTGACGACCATGCGCGGATCCATCTCGCGGGCGGCGCTGGCCAGCGAGCGCGACAGGCGTTGCAGCGGGAACAGGGTCGGGCTGGGGAATGCCGAGCCGAAGGGGATGGTGCTCGGGTCTTTGATCGAATCGAGTACCGAGAACACCAGTTCGCTGACGTCGACTTCGGTGGAATCGTTGACGTGGCTACTGATCACTGGCTCGGAAAACGGGCTCGGTGCGTGGGTATTGACGAAGTAGCCGGAGCGCGGCCGGGCGCGGATCAGGCCGCGGCGTTCGAGCAGGTAATAGGCTTGAAACACGGTGGACGGGCTGACGCCGTAGGTCTGGCTGGCGTAGCGCACCGAAGGCACGCGCTGGCCGGGGCCAAGGACGCCGGAGCGGATCAGTTCAGCGATGTCGTCGGCGAATTTTTCGTAGCGTTTCATCGAGTACCTTGGTGCTGCTGTTATTGAGGTGTGTCAGGGAGGAAGCCCTCACCCTAGCCCTCTCCCTGGGGGAGAGGGGACTGACCGCGTTGAATATGTGTAGTACGCCGACTTGAAATTTCAGTGTCGAACTCCGGATCTGAAGAGCTTGGAGATCGGCTCCCTTTCCCCCTCGCCCCCTCGGGGGAGAGGGCTGGGGTGAGGGGGGACGATTCTAACGGCTCAACGATTCATCGGCGCCACAAACCTGCTCTTCGCCACGCTATAAACCTCAGGCTCATCGCTGTCGGCAATCTTGAAACTCAAGGTCTGCGAGCTGCTGGCCGGGCGTTCCGTGGTCATCGCCACCGACACCGGCACATCGACAATTTCCCCCGGGGCCAGGCTCAGCTCGGTCTTGCCTTGCAGCTGGAAGCCACCGCCATCCACCAGCGTCAGGTTGTAATCCTGGCGTTGCTGGGTCTTGTTGATGACTTTAAGGGTGTAGATATTTTCGATCTGGCCCTGAGCATTTTCACGGAACAGCCCGCGATCCTTGGTCACGTCCAGCGAGACCATCGGCCGCTCGATCAGCGCCAACGCCAGTGCGCCGATCATCGCCACCAGCACCACGGTGTAGCCAATCAGTCGGGGGCGCAGCAGATGGGTCTTGCCGCCCTGCAATTCGCGCTCGGAACTGTAGCGGATCAAACCACGCGGATAATTCATTTTGTCCATGATCGAGTCGCAGGCGTCGATACACGCGGCGCAACCGATGCATTCCATCTGCAAACCGTCACGAATATCGATGCCGGTCGGGCAAACCTGCACGCATAACTGGCAGTCGATGCAATCGCCCAGGCCTGCTTCCAGCGGTTTCACGTCGCGTTTACGCGGGCCACGGTTTTCGCCACGGGCCACGTCGTAGGAAATCGCCAGGGTGTCCTTGTCGAACATCACGCTCTGGAACCGCGCATACGGGCACATGTGCATGCACACCGCTTCACGCAGCCAACCGGCGTTGATGTAAGTGGCGGCAGTGAAGAACAGCACCCAGAACAGGCTGACGCCGCCGATTTGCAGGGTCAGCAATTCTTCGGCCAGTGGCCGGATCGGTGTGAAGTAACCGACGAAAGTCAGGCCTGTCATTACGCTGATCGCCAGCCACAACGTGTGCTTGGCCGCACGCCGGGCCAGTTTGTTCAGGCTCCACGGCGCGGCTTGCAGTTTGATGCGCTGGTTGCGCTCGCCTTCGGTGAGCTTCTCGCACCACATGAAGATCCACGTCCACGAACTCTGCGGGCAGGTGTAGCCGCACCAGACCCGACCGGCAAACACGGTGATGGCGAACAGGCCGAACGCGGCGATGATCAGCAGCGCCGAAAGCAGAATGAAATCCTGCGGCCAGAACGTCGCGCCGAAGATGTGGAACTTGCTTTCGGACAGATCCCAGAGCACCGCCTGACGACCGCCCCAATTCAGCCACACGGTGCCGAAAAACAGCACGAACAGAAATCCCGCGCCGCTCATGCGCAGGGTGCGGAACAGGCCGGTGAAGCTGCGGGTGTGGATCTGGTTGTCGCTGGACTTGGCCGTCGCCTTCATTGGGCGTGCGGGCACCTTCTTTATATGAGGAGCAATAGTCGGGGATGCTTCTACGGTTCGGACGGGGATTTGTTCGCTCATGGTTATTCGCTCATCAGCCTCCATCAGGCCAGAGCACTATGAGCGTCGATCTGTTTGCATAACAGGCTCAGGTATTTCAATAAAAAGCGGATCAGATGAGATTTCGCGCAATGCCTGCGACAACTTGAAGCAGCCCGCAGGCAAAGGCGCAAACGCCTATCGCAGGCGTTTGCGCGGGGTGTTGATCAAGGTCAGTCAAATCACCGAACCACTCTCGTCGGCCTTCAAATGCTTGCGGCCGTCCTTGGCGCCTGCGACGGTCAATTCGTCGGCTTCTGCCTCGGTGATGTAAACGCGCCGGCCTTCTATTTCCACGAATGACATGGATTTTTCGCTATCCGTCATGACTTCCAGGGTGTCGCAAATGCGAATTTCCTCGCCATGTTCAACGGTGAAAAAACACACTTTTTGCTCGGGATTGGATTCATCGACTCGAAGAGGCATAGGGGCGGTCCTTTTTTTCAGGGAGGTCTGCAACGTTAGGGCGCACGCTGCGCTGATCGTTCTGCGCAACTGATTAATGGTCGCCGCTGTCCATCGTTTACCGAGCCAATAACAAGGACTGCACGATGAACGCGTGGTGGCATGAAGTGTGGGAAACCCTGCAAGCGGAGTTCGCCGACGTTGGCGATGCTTCGCAATTGACGCGCATCACCGTGCGCCTGCTGATGGCGGCAGTACTGGGCGGGATTCTCGGTTTTGAGCGCGAGCACAAGGGCAAGGCGGCCGGGGTGCGCACGCACATGCTGGTAGCGCTTGGCGCCGCGCTGTTTGTGCTGGTGCCGCAGACGTCCGGGGCCGAGTCGGATGCGATGAGCCGGGTGGTGCAAGGGGTGATAGCCGGGATCGGCTTTCTTGGTGCCGGCACTATCCTGAAAAACAAGGAAGGCGATGAGGGACATGTCAAAGGCCTGACCACCGCTGCCGGGCTGTGGATGACGGCGGCCATTGGTGTGGCCGCCGGGTTGGGCAAAGAGGCTACGGCGTTGCTCAGCACCTTTCTCGCGCTGGCCATTTTTAGCGTGATGCCGCGGATCGTGAAGCTTTTCGAAAAGGAAGAGGAGAAGACTGACGACCACTGATCATTCCTGCGCCGGATGATCGTTCCCACGCTCTGCGTGGGAATGCCTCAATGGACGCTCCGCGTCCGCTTTGGGACGCGGAGCGTCCCGGGCTGCGTTCCTTTGCTGCGCGTGGGAACGATCAGTTAGACGATGACCGGGGGCATCGTGCTCGGCGGTTCTTCTTTAGGCGGTGGCGTGGTGCCGGGCGGTTCCTGCTCGGGGATCGGTTGCGGCTCGGTCTCGGGCAGCGTGGGTTTGTCGATGTTCGGATCGGGCGTTTCGGCCGGGATCGGGATGTTCATCTGATGACCTCCGTGTGGCACATGGCGTGAGAAGTGCTTAAGTGGATTGACCACCCTGCGCGCAATTCGATCCGCTTTTCTGACACGGCAATTTCATCTGAACTTTTCCCGGCGCCGGTCGCTCGGAACCTAAGTGAGTTCATTCCGGGGCAGGCGCTACGTTGCGAACCCTGAACCGGCACAAGAGCGTCCTTGGGGCGTTAAGGAGAGATGCTCAATGACTGCTGAAAGACCCTCTGAACTGAGCTACAACCCGCACATGCCGCTGTCGCAGGCGTTGCTGTTGCCGCGCATTGCCATCGAAAACACCATGCCGACCCTTGAAGGCGGGCAGTTCGCCGTGAAGTCGATTGCCGGCCGCGAAGTGGTAGTCACCAGCAAGGTGTTTGCCGACGGTCACGACAAACTCGCCGTGCGCATCCGCTGGCGCGAGGAAGGCGAAGAGACCTGGCAAAGCGAGGTCATGGCCGATCAGGGCAACAATGGCTGGCAAGGCCAGTTCCGCCCTGAACATCAGGGCCGCTACCTGTATTGCATCGAAGCGTGGATCGACCACTTCGCCAGTTTTCAGTATGAACTGGAGAAGAAACACACCGCTGCTGTTCCGGTGTCGCTGGAGTTGCAGGAAGGCCGGAGCATGGTGCAACAGGCCGCCGAACGCAGCGAAGGGCAGCTCAGCGAACAGCTCGCCGCGTTGCACCACGAATTGTCCGGGCTGCTCGAAACCGAGCAGGTCGCGCTGTTTCTGCACTCGCGCAGTGCGCAACTGATGGCTGAAGCCGATCACCGCGCCTACCTGAGTGTCAGTCCTGAGTTCCCGATGGACGTCGAACGCGAACTGGCCGAATTTGCCAGTTGGTACGAACTGTTTCCGCGCTCAATCACCGATGATCCGCACCGTCACGGCACCTTCAATGACGTGCACGCGCGCCTGCCGATGATTCAGGATATGGGCTTCGACGTGCTGTACTTCACGCCGATCCACCCGATCGGTCGCGCCCATCGCAAGGGCCGCAACAATTCATTGACCGCCGGCGCCGATGATCCCGGCAGCCCTTACGCCATCGGCAGCGAGGAGGGCGGTCACGAGGCGATTCACTCGCAACTTGGCACCCGCGAGGACTTCCGCCGACTGGTGGCCGCTGCCGCCGATCATGGGCTGGAAATCGCTCTCGACTTCGCCATTCAGTGTTCCCAGGATCACCCGTGGCTCAAACAGCACCCGGGCTGGTTCAACTGGCGCCCCGACGGCACGATCAAATACGCAGAGAACCCGCCGAAGAAATATCAGGACATCGTCAACGTCGACTTCTATGCGCCGGACGCGATTCCGAGCCTTTGGATCGAGCTGCGTGACATCGTCATTGGCTGGGTCGAAGAGGGCGTGAAGATCTTCCGCGTCGACAATCCACACACCAAACCGCTGCCGTTCTGGCAATGGCTGATCGCCGATGTGCGGGCGCTGTACCCGGAAGTGATCTTCCTCGCCGAGGCCTTTACTACGCCAGCGATGATGGCCCGGCTGGGCAAGGTCGGTTACACCCAGAGCTACACCTATTTCACCTGGCGCAATACCAAGGCCGAACTGGCGACGTATTTCACCGAATTGAATGAATCGCCGTGGCGCGAATGCTACCGGCCGAACTTCTTCGTCAATACGCCGGACATCAACCCGGCGTTCCTGCACGAATCCGGGCGTCCGGGCTTTTTGATCCGCGCCGCGCTGGCAACCATGGGCTCGGGCCTGTGGGGCATGTATTCGGGGTTCGAGCTGTGCGAATCGGCCCCAGTGCCGGGCAAGGAGGAATACCTCGACTCGGAGAAGTACGAAATCCGCGTCCGCGACTTCACAGCGCCGGGCAACATCATTGCCGAGATCGCCCAGCTCAACCGCATCCGCCGGCAGAACCCGGCGCTGCACACGCACTTGGGCCTGAAGGTCTACAACGCCTGGAACGACAACATTCTGTATTTCGGCAAGCGCAGCTTCGACGGCAGCAACTTCATTCTGGTCGCGGTCAGCCTTGATCCGCACAACGTGCAGGAAGCGAATTTCGAACTGCCGCTGTGGGAAATGGGCCTGCCCGATGACGCAACGACACACGGCGAAGACTTGATGAACGGGCATCGCTGGGACTGGCATGGCAAATATCAGTTCATGCGTTTGGACCCGGCGTATCAACCGTTCGGCATCTGGCGAATCACCGCTACGTAATGATCGTTCCCACGTCGAGGCGTCGAACCGTCTGCGTGGGAATGCATCCCGGGACGCTCCGCGTCCCAGAAACGGACGCAGAGCGTCCATGGCGGCATTCCCACGCAGAGCGGGGGAACGATCATCGTGGGGCGCTTTTAAAGCATTCAGCAGGAGTTTCACATGGCGAAGAAACCCAAGGCAGCCACCTTCATCAAAGACCCGCTCTGGTACAAGGATGCGGTGATCTATCAAGTTCACGTCAAATCGTTTTTCGACTCCAACAACGACGGGATCGGCGACTTTCCCGGCCTGATCGCCAAACTCGATTACATCGCCGACCTCGGCGTCAACACCATCTGGCTATTGCCGTTCTATCCCTCGCCACGTCGCGACGACGGCTACGACATCGCCGAATACCGTGGCGTGCACAGCGATTACGGGACTATGGCCGATGCCAAGCGCTTTATCGCCGAGGCGCACAAACGCGGCTTGCGGGTGATCACCGAGCTGGTCATCAACCACACCTCCGACCAGCACCCGTGGTTCCAGCGTGCGCGCAAGGCCAAACCCGGCTCGGCGGCGCGCGACTTCTATGTGTGGTCGGATGACGATCAGAAATACGACGGCACGCGGATCATTTTTCTCGACACGGAGAAATCCAACTGGACCTGGGACCCGGTCGCCGGTCAGTACTTCTGGCACCGTTTCTATTCGCACCAGCCGGACCTGAATTTCGACAACCCGCAAGTGATGAAAGCCGTGCTGTCGGTGATGCGCTACTGGCTGGACATGGGCATCGACGGCTTGCGCCTCGACGCCATTCCTTACCTGATCGAGCGCGACGGCACCAACAACGAAAACCTGCCCGAGACCCACGACGTCCTCAAACAGATCCGTGCGGAAATCGACGCCAACTATCCTGACCGCATGCTGCTCGCCGAGGCCAACCAGTGGCCGGAAGACACTCAGCTGTATTTCGGCGACACCGACGCGGCTGGCCTTAACGGTGATGAATGCCACATGGCGTTTCACTTTCCGTTGATGCCGCGCATGTACATGGCGCTGGCCCAGGAAGATCGCTTCCCGATCACCGATATTCTGCGCCAGACTCCGGAAATTCCTGCCAACTGTCAGTGGGCGATTTTCCTGCGCAACCACGATGAGCTGACGCTGGAGATGGTCACCGACAAAGAACGTGACTATCTGTGGAATTACTACGCCGCTGACCGTCGCGCGCGGATCAACCTCGGTATTCGTCGGCGTCTGGCGCCGTTGATGGAGCGCGATCGCCGCCGCATCGAATTGCTCAACAGTCTGCTGCTGTCGATGCCCGGCACGCCGACCTTGTATTACGGCGACGAGATCGGCATGGGCGACAACATCTACCTCGGCGACCGCGACGGTGTGCGCACGCCGATGCAATGGTCGATCGACCGCAACGGCGGCTTCTCCCGCGCCGACCCGGCCAGCCTGGTGCTGCCGCCGATCATGGACCCGCAATACGGTTACCTGTCGGTCAACGTCGAGACGCAGGCCGGTGACCCGCATTCGTTGCTCAACTGGACGCGACGCATGCTTGCTGTACGCAAGCAGTCCAAGGCGTTCGGTCGCGGCACGCTGAAGATGCTCTCGCCAAGCAACCGACGGATTCTCGCGTACACCCGCGAATTTACCGACGCCGATGGCAAACACGAAATCATCCTCTGCGTGGCCAACGTTTCGCGCAGTGCGCAAGCGGCCGAGCTGGATCTGTCGGCCTACGTCGGCATGGTGCCGGTGGAGATGCTCGGCGGTAATGCCTTCCCGCCGATTGGCCAGCTGAATTTCCTCCTGACCCTGGCGCCATACGGTTTCTATTGGTTCGCGCTGGCGGCGGAAAACCAGATGCCGAGCTGGCACGTCGAGCCGGCGCAAAGCCTGCCGGACTTCACCACGCTAGTGCTGAAAAAACGCATGGAAGAACTGCTCGAAGCACCGTCCCGCACGACGCTGGAGCAAAGCATTCTGCCGAGCTGGCTGCAAAATCGCCGCTGGTTCGCCGGCAAAGATGCGGCCATCGATAAGGTGCATCTGGCCTATGGCGTGCGCTTTGGCGATGCGCAGCATCCGGTGCTGCTCAGCGAAATCGAAGTCACCAGCGGTGGGCAGACCAGTCGTTATCAACTGCCGTTCGGTTTCATTTCCGAGGATCAGGTCGGCCCGGCGTTGCCGCAGCAATTGGCCTTGTCCCGTGTACGCCGTGTACGACAGGTTGGTCTGATCACCGACGCGTTCAGTCTTGAAGCATTTGTTCGTGCAGTGCTGCAAGGCATGCAGAACAACACCGTGCTGGAGTCGGCCGAGGGCGAAATCCGCTTTGCGCCGACGCCACAGCTGGAAACACTCGGCCTCGGTGCCGAATCGGAAGTGCGTTATCTGTCCGCCGAGCAATCGAACAGCTCGGTGGTGATCGGCAACAGCCTGGTGCTCAAGCTGATACGTAAAGTCGCTTCTGGCGTACACCCGGAACTGGAGATGAGCGCTTACCTGACCGAGGCCGGATTTGCCAATATCTCTCCGCTGCTCGGCTCGGTGATCCGCCGCGATGCCAAGGGTGAAGACAATTTGCTGATGATCGCCCAAGGCTACCTGAGCAATCAGGGCGATGCGTGGGAATGGACGCAGAACAACCTCGAACGGGCGCTGCGCGATGAACTGGCCGATGCCATGTCCGAACAGGAGCAACATTACAACGCGCTGGGTGAATTGAAGGATTTTGCCGGCATGCTCGGTCAGCGCCTGGGCGAAATGCATCAGGTGCTGGCCGCGTCTACCGACAATGCCGACTTCGCCCCGCAGGTGTCGACGGCCAAGGACATGCAGGCGACGGGCAAGGATGTTGTGGCCCAGGTCGAGCACGCCTTGAAACTGCTCAAGCAGCATCAGGGCGAACTCAGCGCAGCGGATCAGAAACTGGTCAAACGTCTGGTCGACGAGAAGAAAACCATTCTTGCGCATGTGCAGGATCTGGCGAAAAAAGCCGTCGGCGGTTTGCGTATTCGTGTCCACGGCGATTTGCATCTGGGCCAGGTGCTGGTGATCAAGGGCGATGCTTATCTGATCGACTTCGAGGGCGAGCCGGCGCGGCCATTGAGCGAGCGTCGTGGCAAACACAGCCCGTACAAGGACGTCAGCGGTGTGCTGCGATCATTCGATTACGCGGCGGCGATGACGATCAATGTGCACAACGTCGATCACAGTGCCGAGTCCGAAGCGGCGCGTCATCGGGTGGCCGAACGTTACCTGCGCGAAGCGCGCGAGGCATTTGTGCAGGCATATCGCCGGGCGGCAGCTAGTCTTGATCATGCCTGGCAAGATCCTGAAGGTGCCGACGCCGCTTTGGCGTTGTTCGGCCTGGAGAAGGCGGCCTATGAAGTGGCCTATGAAGCCGAAAATCGCCCCACGTGGCTGCCCGTGCCGTTGCACGGTTTGTACGGGTTATTGACGGGGCTTAAACCCTTTTCCGATCTTGGTGGAGAGTAGTCATGAGTTTCTCGAACAAGGAACAGGGTGCGGTCAAAGAAGCATTGTTGCCCTCGGCGAAAGATATCGACGCCTTGGTGCGCGCTGAACATCAGGACCCTTTTTCCATTCTTGGCCCGCACGGCGATGGCGCCGGCGGGCAGTTCATTCGCGCCTACCTGCCCGGTGCGCTGAGCGTGGTGGTGCTGGACAAGGACAGCGGCGAAGAACGCGGTCCCTTGGCGCAGACTGAAACGCCGGGGCTGTTTGTCGGCCATTTCGATCAGGCGCGACCGTATCAGTTGCGCACGCGCTGGGCCGGTGGCGAGCAAGTTGCCGAGGATCCGTATAGCTTCGGTCAACTGCTCGGTGAAATGGATCTGTATCTGTTCGCCGAGGGCAATCACCGTGACCTCAGTGCCTGCCTCGGCGCCCAACTGAAAACCGTGGATGGTGTCGACGGCGTGCGCTTTGCCGTATGGGCGCCGAATGCCCGCCGCGTGTCGGTGGTCGGTGATTTCAACGTCTGGGACGGACGCCGCCATCCAATGCGTCTGCGTCATCCGTCCGGGGTCTGGGAGTTGTTCATCCCACGTCTGCAGGCGGGGGAGTTGTACAAATACGAAATTCTCGGCGCTCACGGGATTCTGCCGCTCAAGGCTGACCCGATGGCGCTGGCCACCAGCCTGCCACCGGACACCGCGTCGAAAGTCGCTGAGCCGCTGCAGATCGACTGGCAGGATCAGGACTGGATGAGCAGCCGCCGCGACCGTCATAAGCATTCGGCGCCGCTGTCGATCTACGAACTGCACGCCGGTTCCTGGCAGTGCGAACTGGATGATCTCGGTGAAGTCGCCCGTCAGTACACCTGGCCGGAACTGGCTGAAAGGTTGATTCCTTACGTCAAGGAACTGGGTTTCACCCACATCGAACTGATGCCGATCATGGAACACCCGTTCGGCGGCTCATGGGGTTACCAGTTGCTGTCGCAGTTCGCGCCGAGCGCGCGCTATGGCACGCCAGCGCAGTTCGCCGAATTCGTCGACGCCTGCCACCGGGCCGAGATCGGCGTGATTCTCGACTGGGTGCCGGCGCATTTCCCCACCGATACTCACGGTCTGGCGCAGTTCGACGGCACCGCACTGTACGAGTACGGCAACCCGCTGGAAGGTTTCCATCAGGATTGGGACACGCTGATCTATAACCTCGGCCGCACCGAAGTGCACGGCTACATGCTGGCGTCGGGGCTGCACTGGTTGAAGCATTTCCATGTCGACGGTTTGCGCGTCGATGCGGTGGCCTCGATGCTTTATCGCGACTATTCGCGCAAGGCCGGCGAATGGGTGCCGAACCGCCACGGTGGCCGGGAGAATCTGGAAGCCATCGACTTCCTCCGGCATTTGAATGACGTGGTTGAGCTGGAAGCGCCGGGCGCACTGGTGATCGCCGAAGAATCCACCGCGTGGCCGGGCGTCAGCCAGAGCACGCAGCAGGGCGGCCTCGGTTTCGCCTACAAATGGAACATGGGCTGGATGCACGATTCGTTGCATTACATCCAGCAGGATCCGGTGTACCGCGCCCATCACCACAATGAGTTGAGTTTTGGTCTGGTCTACGCCTGGTCCGAGCGGTTTATCCTGCCGATCTCCCACGACGAAGTGGTACACGGCAAGCATTCGCTGATCGACAAGATGCCGGGGGATCGCTGGCAGAAATTCGCCAATCTGCGTGCCTATCTGAGCTTCATGTGGACCCACCCGGGCAAGAAGCTGTTGTTCATGGGCTGCGAGTTTGGCCAGTGGCGCGAGTGGAATCACGATCAGCAACTGGACTGGTATCTGCTGCAATACTCCGAACACAAAGGCGTGCAGAAGCTGGTCGGCGACCTCAATCGGCTGTATCGCGACGAGCCAGCGCTGCACGATCAGGACGACGCGCCGCAGGGCTTTCAATGGTTGATCGGCGACGATGCGATCAACAGCGTTTATGCCTGGCTGCGCTGGAGCAAGGAAGGCAAACCGGTGCTGGTGGTGGCCAACTTCACACCGGTGCCGCGTCAGGCGTATCGCGTCGGTGTGCCGTTTGCCGGGCGCTGGACTGAACTGCTCAACAGCGATGCCGACACCTATGCCGGTTCCAATTACGGCAATGGCGGCGGGGCGTTTACCGATGAAATGCCAAGCCATGGCCAGTCGTTGTCGCTGGAGCTGAATCTGCCGCCGCTGGCGGTGTTGATCCTTAAACCTGAGGACTGATCCAAGGCACAGTAAAACCTGTGGGAGCGAGCTTGCTCGCGAAGGCGGTTTGTCAGTCAACGATGATGTTGAATGCTCAACCGCTTTCGCGAGCAAGCTCGCTCCCACAGGGGGCTTCGGTGACCCGACGCTCACCAACGCATCCTCACCCCAAGGCTGCCAATGATCCCGTTCAAATCATTGTCATCGACATCACTGCTGTAATCGGCACTGACATACAGACTCACCGCCGGCGTCACCCGCGCCACCAGGCCCAAGCCCAGTTCGACGGTGGAGGACTTGCGGCTGCTGCTGATCTTGTCGACCTGATCCAGTGTCACGGTATTGCCGGTGTACACCGTGTGCCAGAGGTTGGTGCGCACATAGGGCTCTACCGGCAGACCATTCAAATCGTAACTGCCTTTCAAGCGCGCACCGACGCGGCCGCTCCAGGCTGTCAGATCAGTGGACGAAGCATTGCCCGAACCGGCGTAGGGCGTGTCGAGGGTGATGCGTTGATTGATCAGTTGCGCCTGCGGTTCGACCACCCAGTTTTCGCTCAGGCCAATCGGATAACCGCCTTCTACTGACAGCGTCAGTGCGCTGCCCTCCGTGGCTTGCCGTGCGCCCTGTTCGTTGCGACTGAAACCGCTGACCCGGCCGCCACTGGCGGATAAATCCACGTGCCAGCCCTGGGCTCCGCTCAGGCTGTAGTAGGCGCCAAGGCTTTGGCCTTGCAGATTGAGGGTGTCGCTGTTCGGGTCTGCCAGGGCGCGGCTGGTGAGCAGGCCATTGGCATTGGCTTGAATCTGGTTGAGGCCGCCGATCAGGCCGATGGTCTGGGTATGGCTGCCACTTTGCAGAGTCAGCACGGCTGGTCCTTTGAAGTCGCCGCTGCCGGGTGTTGCGTAACCCGACGACAGCACATCGGTTTGTGCCTGACGCGCACTTCTGCCGTACAACTCATCCCAGGCTGACGGGGCTAGGTCCTCGGTGATCAGGTTCGCCCCCTGCAAGTCCGGGCGTGGGCTCAAACGTTGCGGGCCGGGGGTAATGACGGTGACGGGCAGTGTCATGACCGGCACGTCCGAGCGATACCACGGGGTGGTTTCATCCGCCGCAGGACCGGCCTGCGCCTCCATGGATGAGCACAGCAAGATGGAACTCGACACTGTGCAAAAAGTGATTTTGATCTCGTGTGGGGTTATCGAAATTTTCATGGAGGTCTACCTTGCAGGCGCATGCATTCTCTCTGTGTGGCGTCTCTCCTACCCCGAACGAGGGGCGACCGAATGGAGCGGGACGAACCCTTACCGCTCGATTTCGCGAGTGTCCGAAGGCTCGTCCCGGGTTGTGATTCCGGGGGTAGTTAAGGTTGAGATAAGAAGAGTCGAGCGTGCCCGTCAAGAAATTGAACGATGAGCGGTAGTGGCAAAGCGGGCTTTGCAAGCGTTTGTTTTTCTGCACATAACTAAGTGGTTGTTTGCATGGAAAAACGCAGGAAAAGCTCCGAGGTAGAGAGGTTTGATTGCCGACGGAAGGTCTACCAGCTAATGCGCACACCCAGATTGCCGACCACGCCGCGCACGTCAGTACTGTCAATATTGCTGCTGTAATCGGTACTGGCGTACACACTGACGGCGCGGTCGAGGGTCAACAAGACGCCCAGGCCAATATCTGCTGTCGAGGATTTCTGTTCGGTGCTGATGACATCGCTGGCGCCGAATGTCACCGAGTCAGTAGCGGAAAACGTATGCCATAGATTGGCGCGCAAGTAAGGTTCCACCGGCAGCCCGCTGACTTGATAACGGCCCTTGAGGCGGGCACCGAGGCGGCCGGTCCAGGCACCGTCGGAATCGAACGAGACGCGTGAAATGCCATCGTCCTGGCTGTCGAGGGAGATTTTCTGGTGGATGACCTGCGCCTGCGGCTCGATCACCCACGTGTCACTGATCGGCAATGGATAACCGGCTTCGGCCGACAAGGTCAGCGCGTGCCCACGATTGTCCAGTTTGACGCCACGATCGGAATGGTTGTCGCCGTCAAAACGGGTGCCCATCACCACGGTGTCGACGTACCAGCCGTAAGGGTCGGTCAGCGTCCAGTACAGGCCATAGCTGTCGCCTTCGAGTTTGATCTTGCCGGCGCTGTTGTGCTGGAAGCCCTCGTTGAAACCGTCGACATCACCCTGCAAACGGCTGTGGCCGACAAAGAACCCTACGCGCTGGTTCTGGCCGCCGGAAGTCTGCGAGCTGTACAGATCATTGCCGACCTGAAAGCCATTGAGTGAGCCGTCCAGACGCGGAGTCACCGTACCGGCCCAGGTCTGCTCGAGATTCTTGCCGTAGACCCGGCCCCAACCGGCGCCAAATGCGCCGGTTTCGCTGAGCAAGCGCTGATCGCCCTGACGATCATGAAACGTGCCCAGTGCATTCAACGTTAGCTGCGCGGCAGCGGGCGGCAACACCGACCAGGTCGGTACTTCCGGGCGATACAGAGGAATTGGCGCGGCACCGGCCACGGCGGCAGGTAACACCGGCAGCGAGGCGATGGACAGCGCTTCGCCGGACGCGCCATCGAGCGGGGTGATGGCCGCTGCAATGGGCGTGGCCACGACCAGAACCAGAAGCGGTGGTAATGCCGGATCGGGATTGGGCACGCTCATCAATTGCGGTGCGACAACGGCCGAGCGCAAATACCAGTTGTTCTCGGTGCCGGCGGTGACGCCACCCTTGAACAGGTAGTAATCGTAAGCGCCGGCAGACACCGGGCCGCTGAGAGTAAACGCCGTATTGCTGCTGACAGCGCTGCCTTGTGCCTGCACCAGTTCAATGCCATTGACCTGAGTCAGTGCGCCCAGACCGCCGACATTGCTGACACTGATAACCGTCGAACCCTCCAGGCTGCCGTTGTTGACGATCAGTCTGTCGCTTGCCGAATCATCACCAGCGACGGTACTTTGCAGCAGTAACTGACCACGGTTGCCGACATAGTTGCCTTGCACGGTCAGTGTGTCGTTGGTGCGGCTGTTGCCTTGTGTCAGGTCGATGACCCCGGCATTGTTGAGCGTCACGCTTTGCCCCGTCAGCGCTGGCGCAACGCTGCCCTGAGTGGAAAGCAGTGTGCTGCTGGCGTCGATGTTCAACGCGCCCGTGCCGGTTCCCGCGTCACCCAGCACCAGGCTGGACGAACCCAGATCAAGCTGCGAGGCATTGCTCAGGTTGACAGTTTCCCAATTGATCAAGCGCGCAGGCAGGGCGGTGCGCGTGTTGTCCAGTGTCAACGTATCGGTGCCGACGCCGCCGTCCACGCTGGGCGTCAGCGTAAGAATGCTGTCGCCAAGATTGCGCAGGGTAGCCGTGTCATTGCCGACGTCCATCAGGATCGCCGAGCGGATAATGCCGCCGCCGTCCCACAGGAAACGGTCATCACCGACGCTGGCGCGAATCTCGCCGACGATTTCCCCACCACTGACGGTGATGCTGTCGTTACCGCCGCTGACACTGATGTTGCCGCCGATGCGGCCGCCGGAAACGATGATCGTATCGGTGCCGAACCCGGTTACCAGATTGCCGAGAATCTGCCCGCCGGACATGTCGAAAATGTTGTTATCGAGTTTCATGTCGACCCGGCCGATCGTGCCACCGGTCATGCGCGCGACATCGCCGTCCTCGAAGGCGCCGACGATGGTGCCACCGGTCATCAGGAACGTATCGCGGCTGTCGCCTTGGGCCAGCGAATCGATTGAACCGCCATTCATGACGAAATCATCGACGCCGTTGCCCTGACTGACCGCACCGGTGATGACACCGGAGTTGATCTCGACCCGGTCGGCACCTGCGCCGAAAGTCACGCTGCCATTGATCTGGCCAGTGCCGTTGACGGGGAAGGTCAGGCTGTTGTTGCCGGCGAGATCCGTCAGTGAAGCGCTGGTGCCGCTGTCACAGGTGTAGTTGTCATTGCCTGGTCCGGGCACCAGGTTGCATGCCGCAGAAGCGGGGTGGCTTGTCAACATCAGCAGCGAAGCAGGCAGGAGCAAGACGTGCGGCAGTGACCGCAGAGGTGTGGAGTAGCGCGGCATGGTCATTCCCTACGGCAAATTCGGGGAATTCATCCTTGGGTGTGCCATGAATTGGGCATCATCTAAAGTTGATGCCCTACATCAAATCCATGGCCTAATGGATTGAATGCGCTACTCCTTGAGCTTTTTTAGGTGTAGATGAATTTCCTCACGGTTCAAGCAGGGCTGACGGACGGTCTTGTCAGAATTGCGCTTACAGATGCACTTCCACCGCCAGCGGCAAATGATCCGACAGGTGCGTCCACGGCTTGTTGCCGAGGATCTGTGGGTCATGGCTGCTGGCATTGCGCAGGTAGATCCGGTCCAGCCGCAGCAGCGGAAAACGCGCCGGGTAAGTCTTGGCCGGGCGCCCGTGATGACGCTCGAAGGCTTCGTGCAGATAGTCGCGACGGGCGAGGGCGACATTGCCCTGAAGCTGCCAGTCGTTGAAGTCGCCAGCAATGATCACCGGCGCGTCATCAGGCAGGGATTCGAGCAACTGACACAGCAGCTGCAACTGCAATTGCCGATGACTTTCCAGCAGGCTCAGATGCACGCAGATCGCGTGGACCTCGGCGTGCCCCGGCACATCGAGCACGCAGTGCAGCAGGCCGCGACGTTCAGGCCCGGTGATCGAGACATCGAGGTTGCGGTACTCACGGATCGGGTATTTCGACAGCAGCGCATTGCCGTGGTGGCCGTCGGGGTAAACGGCGTTGCGCCCATAGGCGAAATCGCTCCACATGCTGTCGGCGAGAAATTCGTATTGCGAGGTTTGCGGCCAGTCGTTGTAACGGTTCGAATGCCGCTCATGTTCACCCACCACTTCCTGCAGAAACACCAGATCGGCGGAGGTGCTGCGCACCGCTTCACGCAGTTCCGGCAGGATGAAGCGCCGATTGAGCGCGGTGAAGCCTTTGTGGGTGTTGACCGTCAGCACCCGGAGACGATGGATGACGGGCGCGTCGACAACATGACGCTTGGGATCGCTGGACACGGTTACTCCTCTGAATGGCGGGCCGCTTATTCATGCGACTGATGGGGAGGCGCGGCAGTTCCTTCTGGATAATTTCGATTGCACATCAAACCCTGTGGGAGCGAGCTTGCTCGCGAAGGCGTCGGTCCAGTCGATACGAGTATTGAATGTGACGGCCTCTTCGCGAGCAAGCTCGCTCCCACAGGGAATCAGATATCAGACAAAGACAATTTCGTAGGGCAGGCGCATCCGCTCGAGAATCACCGGCGGCAGCATCGGCGCAATACCGATGGCCGGCTCGCCCTTGAGCTGGCTGGCATACGCGTGGGTGGCGTGGCTCTTGCGCGCCACGGTCCAGGTGTCGAGGCGCAGTTTGCGCGCGCGTTCCCAGGGGATCAGTTGCTGGTCGCGCTCGGGCCAGTGCCAGGCCCAGACCGGTACGTCATGAAAGGTCGCGCCGGCCTGTTCCGCTGCTTGCGCACTGGCTCGGCCCACCGCTTCGTGGTCGTCGTTGCCATCGCCGCGCCAGGTGCTGAACACCACGTCGCCGGGGCGCAGGTAGCGGCTGATGAATTCGGTCACTTGCGCTTGCTGGTCGCACAGGGCGTTGTCGGTGAAGCCGCCGCGCACCCATTTCAGGCTGTGCATCGGCAGGCCGAGGCGGCGCAGGGCCTCGACGCTTTCCTGCGGGCGGAACACGCTCAGGCGTTTTTCCGACCATTGCCGCGAACCCGGGTGGCTGGCACTGCCGTCAGTGATCGACAGCAGTTGCAGCGGATGGCCGAGGCTTGAAAGCAATTGCAGCAGACCGCCGCAGGTGACCACTTCATCGCCGGGATGCGGCGCGATGACCACGGCGCGGGCACCGTCGGGCACCAGGCTGCGGGTATTGATCACGGGAATGTTGTCCAGTTGCGCAGCGCTGTTCCAGATTTGCGCCGGCACACTGTTGTCGCTGAGGGATAACGGTTTCATGGTATGACGTCCTTGTGTAGTCGCGCCCTCAGTCGTGCGCGCGGCAGTGATTGTCAGACGCCGCCGACCCGTGAAGGCTGGTTGAATGCCCTGCGACGCTCCGAACCCTGGATTGCCGCGCAGCAGAGTATTGCTCATGAAGTGAAGTTCGTCGCGTAACAGATCAATCTGATCCGCTTTTTATTGTTCTATCTGTGCCAGATTTCGCAGATAGTCACCAAAGCCACCGCGCGCACGGCTGTCGAAGCGTGCACTGGTGAGAACCTGCGGGCGATGGCTCCAGGCGATGTTGGCACCGTCCCGTTCCAGCTCCCGCACCAGTTGCACATCTTCGTCGCACGCCAGCGGTTTAAAGCCGCCGGCCCAGCGATAAGCGTCGGCACTGATGCCCAGATTGGCCCCATGAATATGCCGATGGCCATCGCCGGCGTGGTAATGCCGGTGATAGCGGATTTGCGCCGCTTCATCGAACGACTCGTGCCAGCGCTCGACGGTGACGGTACCGCAGACGGCGTCCGCGCCCAAGCCCAGCTGTGCCACCAGCCAGTCATCGGCCACGCGGCTGTCGGCGTCCGAACAGGAGATCCAGCGCGCACCACGCTCCAGTAACAACTGTGCGCCGGCCGCACGCGCCTGGCCGACATTTCGCGCGTCGATGTGCAGGCTCAGCACCGGATAACCGCTGACAATTTGCGCTGAGCGGTCAGTGCAACTGTCGAGCACCACCAATACTTCAACCCGCTCGCCGGCCAGCAAGCCATGCCGGCTGGCGCGCATGGCCGCGCTCAGGCAGTCGTCGAGCAGATCTTCCTCGTTGTGTGCCGGGATCAAAATGCCGATCATCGCAATCCCTCCAGTGCTGCCACCGAGCGCGGTTCACGGCTCCACACTTCAAGAATGAAGTCTGCTTCCTGATGCAGAACCAGTCGTGGCAGATGCAATTTTTCGTGGATCAGGTCATGAACCTGCCGCGCGTTCAGCGGGCATCCGTCGATGGGTGGACGCCAGTGACAGGCGAGGAACTGGCCGTCGGCAGTCAGGCAATCACTGGCCCGACGGATCACGTCTGTCAGATCTTCACTATCGAGGTAGTAGCCGATCTCGCTAAATACAATGAGGTCGAATTTTTCCTCCGGCCAGTCGCCGGGAAGACGGTTTTGTCGCACTTCGGCGTGATCGAACAGACTCAAACGCGTGCGCGCCAACGCTACTGCGGCACTGGCGGTGTCGCAGCACAGCAAGCGATCGCAGCGGGCAGCCAGTTCGGCGCTCAACTCGCCGTTGGCGCAGCCCGGTTCGAAGATCGCCCGATAATGCGGACGCGGCAGGGCGGCGAGGGTGATCGCGCGTTTGCGCTGCTCGTACCAGCGATCGCGGAAGGCCCACGGGTCGTCGTTGCCGGCAAACAGGCCGTCGAAATAGCGATCCTCGACACTCATAGAAACACCACTTCAAAGGGTTGCAGCAGGCGATCAAGCACATAGGGGGCGAGCACCGGGCCGAGTCCGGCGTCAGCATCGCCTTCCAGTTGACTGGCAAACGCGTGCACCGCGTGGCGCTTGCGTGCGACTTGCGCCGGCGTCAGGAGAATCTTGCGCGCGCGTTGCCACGGTACGAAGGCGTCCTCCGGGGTTGCCCAGTGCCACGTCCACACCGGCAGTTCATGGCAGGTTGCGCCAACCCGACGCGCCGCTTCGGCACTCGCGCGGCCAACGGCTTCGTGGTCGCAATGACCGTCCTCGCTCCAGGTGGTGAAGAGCACGTCGTCAGGGCGCAGATGACGCTCGATGAACTCGACCAACTGCGCTTCCTGCGCCGCGACCTGAGTGTCAGTGAAGCCGCCGCGAAGCCACTTCACGCGATGCATCGGCAGACCGAGTCGGCGCAGCGCTTCGGCAGACTCCTGCGGGCGTACCACGCTCAGACGTTCGACCGGCCAGCGACTGGAGCCGGGGTGACTGGCGCTGCCGTCGGTGACCGAAATCAGTTGCAGAGGCCGGCCAGCCTCAGCGAGCAATTGCAGCAGGCCACCGCAACCGAGCACTTCGTCGTCCGGGTGCGGCGCGACGATCACCGCCCGCGCGCCCGGTGGCACCAGGCTGAGAATGTTGATGCTGTCGAGTTCCGCCAGATGCCGCGAAGCCTGCCATTGATGCAGGCTCGTGCCCTGGCCGACAATCGGGTTGGTTTTCATAACGTCCATGCCTCACCGCTTTGTTCGGCCATCAACTGACCCAGTGCAGCCAGATCACGTTCGGCATGACTCTGGCGCAAGAACACCGGCAGATCGGCGCTGAGCCGGGCAAAGTGCCGATCCTTGCAAAACGGCCCGGCGCCGAGGGCGCGGCCGACCTCACGCATCACCTGTTCGGCAGATTGCTCGACCACCGCGCGGGCGCGACGGGCGAGCAGTTCGGCGTTGTCCTCGGGATGGGCATCGATGTGCAACGCGCTGAAACGCAGCACATCGGCGGCCGCCTGCAGGGCACTGTCGACGGCGCCGAGATGGGCGAGGGCGTGAGGTTCCGGGCGTTGCCCACACTGCGTGCGCAACGCTTCAGCGATTTGCCGCGCGGCGCCGTACCAGCACGCGGCAATACCGATTCCGCCTTGCCAGAAACCCGGGCGTTGCAGATAGTCGCCGGGGTTGCCGATGGCCTGCGCTTCGGCGCCGTCGAACAGCACCTCAACGCTGCCAGTAGCGCCCATGCCGACCGCTTGCCAGCCTTGCTCGGTGACGGTCACGCCCGGTTGGTCGAGGGCGACGGCGACCAGTTGTTGCTGATCCTCGACGTCCCACGCGGTGAGCAAGGCATGGCTGAGCACGCCGGCACCGGAACACCAGGCCTTGCGTCCGTGCAGCGCGACCATGTGCCCGGACGGACTGACCTTGACCCGCGCCTGCGGTGGTTCCGCCGCCCACATGCCCCACGTGCTGCCGGGTGTCGGCGAACCGCCCAGTTGCTGAATGATCGCCAGTGCGTCGGTGTGGCCTTCGAACAGTTTGCACAAACCCAGATCATGTCCGCCAACCTCGGCCAGACGCTGAAAGCGTTCCAGCGTGTGGCCACTGCCCGGCAACGGCAATCGATCCAGTCCGGCCTCTACCAGTGCCCGCAGGCAATCGCCGAGCGCCACGGTGTGCGGATAATCCGTCGGGCGCCGGGCGAGATAGCTGTGCAGGTCCATATCAATCTTCTTCATCACGTTGCAGTTCGAACAGCAGCAACGAGCGCCCGGTGACCGAGTATTGGTGACCAAACTCGAAGCGTTCCTGACCACGGATCGACGGCTGATTGGTGTCGATCATGCAGGTCCAGAAACCGCCGTCCGGCACTTCCGGCAAAGTGAAGTTGACGATGTCGTGATGGGCGTTGACTACCAATAGCAGCGTCGCATCCGCACCTTTGCGGCGAATCCCGGTTTCCTGCGCGCGACCGTCGAGCAACATGCCCAGGCAACGGTTGTGCGCATCGTGCCAATGCTCGGTGGTCATCTCGGTGGCGTCCGGCGCCAGCCAGGTGACGTCCTTGACGCCGATGTCTTCGTTGTACTCGCCAACCAGAAACCGGCCACGGCGCAGGATCGGGTAGGTCAGACGCAACTTGATCAGGCGTTTGACGAATTTCAGCAGCGCCTTGCCGTCTTCGCTCAGGTCCCAGTTGACCCAACCGATCTCGCTGTCCTGGCAATAGGCGTTGTTGTTGCCGTCCTGGGTGCGGGCGAACTCGTCGCCAGCAACGATCATTGGCGTGCCTTGGGCGAGCAGCAGGGTGGCGAAGAAATTGCGCATCTGCCGATGGCGCAAGGCGTTGATTTCCGGATCGTCAGTCGGGCCTTCGACGCCGTGGTTCCATGACAGGTTGTTGTTGCTGCCATCCTGATTGTTTTCGTCGTTGGCTTCGTTGTGCTTGTCGTTGTACGAGACCAGATCGTTGAGGGTGAAACCGTCGTGGGCGGTGATGAAGTTCACCGACGAATACGGACGTCGCCCGCGCTGGTTGAACATCTCGCCGGAAGCGGTCATGCGGCTGGCAAAGTCGGCAACCTGGCCGTCGTCCCCTTTCCAGAACGCGCGCACGGTGTCGCGGAACTTGTCGTTCCACTCGACCCAGCCCGGCGGGAAGTTGCCCACCTGATAGCCACCGGGACCACAGTCCCACGGCTCGGCGATCATTTTTACCTGACGCAGCACCGGGTCCTGACGGCAAGCGACGAGGAAGCTGTGACGCTCGTCGAAACCGTCGTGATAACGCCCGAGAATGGTTGCCAAATCAAAGCGGAAACCGTCGACGTGCATCTCGCTGGCCCAGTAACGCAACGAGTCGGTAACCATTTGCAGTACGCACGGGTGGCTCAGGTCCAGCGTGTTGCCGGTGCCGGAATCGTTGATGTAGAAGCGCTTGTCGTCGGGCATCAAGCGGTAGTACGAGGCGTTGTCGATGCCGCGCATCGACAAGGTCGGGCCTTGCTCGTTGCCCTCGGCGGTGTGGTTATAGACCACGTCGAGGATTACCTCGAGGTTGGCTTCGTGCAGGTGCGCAACCATCTCTTTGAATTCGGCAATCTTGCCACTCGCCAGATAGCGCGGGTCCGGGGCGAAGAAGGCGATGCTGTTGTAGCCCCAGTAATTGGTCATGCCTTTGTGCAGCAGATGCTGGTCGTTGACGAAGGCGTGGATCGGCAGCAACTCGACGGTGGACACGCCAAGCTTGCGGATGTGTTCGAGCACATCGTCGACCATCAAACCGGCAAAGGTGCCGCGCACGTTCTCCGGCACCGAGGGGTGGCGCATGCTGATGCCGCGCACGTGGGTTTCATAAATGATGGTCTTGTCCCACGGCACGCTGACGCGATGGTCGTTGCCCCAGGTGTGCGCCGGGTCGATGACCTTGCATTTGGGTACGAACGGCGCGCTGTCACGTTCATCGAAACTGAGGTCGGCGTCGGGGTGGCCGATGGTGTAGCCGAACAGCGCTTCCGACCATTTCAATTGGCCCACCAGTTGTTTGGCGTACGGGTCAATGAGCAATTTGTTGTGGTTGAAGCGGTGACCGTTGGCCGGGTCGTACGGGCCGTAGACGCGGTAGCCGTAGATCAGTCCCGGATGCGCATCGGGCAAGTAGCCGTGGTAGATCTCGTCGGTGTATTCCGGCAGTTCGATGCGTTCGAGTTCGACTTCGCCGGCATCGTCGAAGATGCACAGTTCGACTTTGGTGGCGTTGGCGGAAAACAGCGCGAAGTTGACCCCCAGCCCATCCCAGGTCGCACCCAGCGGGAAGGGCAGGCCTTCACGGATTCTCGACGGCTCGGCGTGCGCGGTGGGCTCGGCTTTCTTTGGACGGGTCATGAATGCTCCTGCAAAAATCGGGATGGTTCGGTTAACACCAATCCCCTGTGGGAGCGAGCTTGCTCGCGAAGGCGGAGTGTCAGTCGACTTCAATGTTGAATGGCAGATCGCATTCGCGAGCAAGCTCGCTCCCACAAGGGATTTGTGTATTTCTTCAGGGCGAGTTAGCCCTCGGTGGCGAGCGAACCCGCCACACGGTCATTCAATTCATATTTCCGGTAAGCGTCAGATCGCCGAAGGCTTTCGCGGCGCTTTAGGCTTTTTCTCGGGGGCTTTTTCGCCCGGTGGAATTACTTTGGCGGCGCTGGCCGGTTTGGCTTTGGCCGCAGGTTTCGGTTTGGCGGCTGGGGCCTTGGCCTCGGTAGCCTTGCCCGCGGCTTTGCTGCCAGCGGCTTTAGGTGGTTTCTTTGGTGCCAGAGCTTCGGCTTCGGCCAGTTTGCGCGCCATCTCCCAGTGGCGCTCCTCGTGCCCTTCAGGTTTCCCTTCCGATTCCCAGATTTGATAGGCGAATTCGCGAATGCGTTTATCGTCGGTACTCATCGCAATGCTCCTGAACTGAACTCGTGCTTACGTTAAGTGTTGGATAAAGAGATTGACCGGGACATCCCCCAGCGCGTGGCTGATATTCAGCTCCCTGTTTTTTGTGACTGCGCTGCTTGAAAAAAGTCCCTTCAGGTTTGTGTCAGAGGCGGCGAACGGTAAAACCACCCGCGTATCGCCCCAGCGCAGCGCATCGACCTGAGGTACAGCACCGTTTTCCAGCAGGGTGGCGCAACGGATCGGTACGATCACAATGGCCTGCTTCCCCTCGTGCTCACGGGTAAACGCAAGCACGTTGTGCGCCTGACTGCCGAGCACTTCCAGGGCCTGGTAAGTGCCCCGGCGGAACAGTTCGGCATGCTCGACGCGCAGGTTCAGCACTTCGGCGATCAAGGCTTGCTTGATGCGTCCGTCACGCCAGTTCGCCAGCAGTTCCACAGGTGGCAATGGCGCCTGCAAGGCCTGCTCGCGCGCGGCGTAATCCACCGGCCGGCGATTGTCCGGATCGACCAGGCTGAAGTCCCAGAACTCATTGCCCTGATACAGATCCGGCACCCCCGGCACGGTCATGCGCAGCAAGGTTTGCGCCAAACCATTGAGGGCGCCGGCGGCGGCGATACTGTTGACGGTCTTGCTCAACGCGGCGCGCAGCAGTTCGCCTTCTTCACCGGTGAGCAGCTTTTCCGTGAACGCTTGCGCTGCGTTTTCATAGGCTTCGTTGGGCGCGCTCCAGCTGCTTTGCAGCTTGGCCTCGCGCAGGGCTTTCTGTTGCCATTGCCAGATGCGCTTGGCGTAGTCGGCGAACCCGGCCTGATCGTCATCGCGCAGTTGCAGCGGCCAACTGCCGAGCAACGCTTGATAGAGGATCAGTTCATCGCCGCTCGACGGCATCTGATCGTCAACCCGCACCGGGCGGGCGAGGGCGCGCCACAATTCGATCTGCTCGGCGTACCAATGGCTGCGTTCACTGAGCACGGCCAGACGCGCGCGGGTGTCTTCGCCGCGTTTGTGATCGTGGGTCGCGGTGGCCAGCAAGTTGTCGGGGAACTCGTTCAGTCGTTGCTGGTTGACTGCATGAAAGTCGCTGACCGGGGCGCTGAACTGTTCTGTGTTGTAGCCGACATCGTTACGCGACAACAGCACCGCCGAGCGATACAGCGCGGTGTCCTCCACGGCTTTGGCGGCTGCCGGTGAGGTCAGTTGTTGAAAACGTACGCAAGCGTGCTTGAGGATTTTCCGCGAGCGGCCACGCGGTTTGCGTCGCCACGGCGTGCCACCGAGCCAGGCCGCGACGCAGTCGAGCACCGGCCAGTCGGCTTCGCTGAGGGTTTGCCGCGCACCGTCCATGGCCTGCTGGAAAAACACCTCGTCCTGCGCCGAGCGGCCCATGGCGCTGATGTAAGTGCGATACACCGGGAAATGCACGATCAACGCCTGCAACACCCGGCGGATCGCGCCGAGGGTCAAATCGCGGGTCATCAGGTCATCGCGAGCCACTTGCAGCAGGGCCTGGGCGACGCTTTCGCAGTCACTGGCCAGCGAACCGTTGAGGATCTGCTGCCGCGCCAGTTGTGCTTCTTCGATAAACGCGGCGGGGCGTTCGGTGCGTCGTTGCCAGAGGTCACCGAGGACGAATTCGCCGTCCGGATCGTGTTGCAGCAGCGACAGCTGATTCATGAATTCATAACCGGTGGTGCCGTCCACCGCCCAGTCACGGTGCAGGGTTTCGCCGGCGCCGAGGATCTTCTCGACGTAGATCGGCAAGTGCCTGTCGGGTGCCAGCAGATCAACCCGGCGGCGCAGTTTGCGGCAATAACCACGCGGGTCGGCGAGGCCGTCGATGTGGTCGATGCGCAAGCCGTCGACCAGCCCTTCGGCGATCAACTGGAAGATTTTGCCGTGGGTCGCTTCGAACACCGCCGGACGCTCGACACGCAAGCCGCCAAGTTCGTTGATGTCGAAAAAGCGCCGCCAGTTGATGTCATCCGCTGCGGTGCGCCAACTGGCGAGGCGGTAGCTTTGGCGTTCGAGCAACTGATGCAACGCCTGGAAGCCTGCTTCTGTCGTTGAGTCGAAATGCTGCAGGTTGCTGTGAATCGCTTCGAGCGTCTGCGCATCGCTCGCCAGTTCGCGCAGCTCTTCCTTCAGTGGCATCGCCAGCGAATGTGCATCGGTTTGATAACTGAGCGTGCTGAACCGATCAGCGAGGGATTTCAGCGTCTCTTGGTGTTTGAGGATCTCACCGTAGTCACTCGGGCAGATCGGGAAGTGGTGGTCGTAGTGCTCGACGTAAAAGCTGCCGGTGTGTGGGTTGAACAGCAGCTTCAGCGTGCCTTCCTGCAACGCCACGCCGTAATCGCTGCCGAGGAACGGCAGCAGCAACTGGCCCTCCATCAACGGGTCCGGCGAGTGCCACTGAATATCGAAGAACTCGCCGTACGGACTGAGTCGTCCCCATTCCAGCAGGTCGAGCCACCACGGGTTGTCGTTGCCGCCGACGGCCATGTGGTTGGAGACAATGTCGAGGATCAGCCCCATGTTGTGTTCGCGCAGGGTGCTGACCAAGCGCCGAAGCGCTGGCTCACCGCCGAGTTCCGGATTGACCTGGGTCGGATCGACCACGTCGTAGCCATGCATCGAACCAGCCCGCGCCGCGAGCAGCGGCGAGGCGTAAATATGGCTGATGCCGAGGCGGGCGAAATACGGCACCAAGGGCACCGCGTGTTCAAGGGTGAAGCCTTTATGAAATTGCAGACGCAAGGTCGCGCGCAGGGGCTGGATGAGCGTTTGATTCATTGGTCACGCTCGGCAGCCTGAAGACGCGCGCACGCGAGTAGTTCCAGACGTCGCGCCGCATCGGCACCGTCGAGGAGCGCCTCACTGGTACCGGGCAAACGTCTAGACCAGTTCGGATGGGTGTCGATGGTGCCGGGCAGATTGGCCTGTTCGTTGATGCCCAGCGCATCTTCCAGTGGTAACAGCACCAGCGGCGCGCGGGTGTGGCCGAGGAAACGCACGGCGGCATCGACCACTTGATCGGCCTCGTGGGATTCCTCGCGAAAGTTTTGCGGGTCTTGGCTCAACGCGCCGCGCAGGCCTTCGCGTTCGCGCTGGCGGTGCTGGCGCCATTCGATTTCACCGTTGGCATCGACAAAACCCAACCGCGCGTTCCAGTCGATGTCGCGGCCATGCCACCAGCCGTTGAGCGTCGGCAAATCGTGGGTGCTGGTGGTCGCCAGTGCGTTGTCCGGCCAGTCGAGAATCGGTTTGAAATGGGTGTTGTCCTGTTCGAACAACAACACGCGCATGCCGAGCATGGAGCGGGCGATGAGTTTCTCGCGCAGGCCATCGGGCACGGTGCCGAGGTCTTCGCCGAGGACAATTGCCTGGTGACGATGGGATTCAAGCGTCAGCAAGCGCAGCAAATCATCGACCGGGTAATACAGGTAGGCGCCATCGGCCGGCGCCGCGCCATTGGGGATCACCCACAAACGTTGCAGGCCCATGACATGGTCGATGCGCAGGCCGCCGGCATGGGCGAAGTTGGCGCGCAGCATGTCGATGAAGGCGCGAAAGCCATTGCGGATCAGGCCCTCCGGGGAGAACGCAGAAATCCCCCAGCCCTGACCCGTGCGATTGAGAATATCCGGCGGTGCGCCGACGGTCAGCGAGGCGAGCAATTCGTCCTGAAAACTCCAGGCCTGACTGCCGGCGCCGTCGGCACCCACTGCCAGATCGGCGATCAGGCCAATGCCCATGCCGGCACTGCGTGCAGCGGTTTGCGCGCGTTCCAGGCAGCGGTGGATCAGCCACTGACAAAAAGCGAAGTAACCGATGCGCTCGGCGTATTCCTCGGCAAACGCTTCCAGCGCAGCACCACGCGGGTCGTGCCAGTGTTCCGGCCACTGGCGCCAGTCGAGGTTTTCGCCACGGGCGGCGCGCATTTCCTGAATCGCTTCGAACCGGCAATGGTTTTCCAGTGCTTCGCCACCGGCATGGCGGAAACTGGCGAAGTCCGGGTGCAGCGGGTGGTCACCGGCAACGAACCCTTCATACAAAGCTTGCAGGAGCTTTTGCTTGGCGTCGGCGGCGCTCGGCCAGTCGATCAGTTTCAAGTCTTCGAGTTGCGCGAACTGTTCGGCCAGACCTGCCGCGTCGATGGCATCGCGCAAAGCACGTTCACCGAGAATCGCGCCCGGTGCGGCGTACAGAGAATTGAGGAACAATCGACTGGATGGCGAATAAGGGCTGTAGCGCCCGGTATCGGCGCTGAACATGGCATGCAGCGGGCTGATCGCCAAGGCATCGGCGCCGCGCTCACCGGCCACGCGGACCAGGTCTTCCAGCGCCAGGGTATCGCCGAAACCGCCGTCGCCGGGGCGGCGCAGCGAATACAGTTGCGCACTCAGACCCCAGACGCGGGGAATCGGATTATCCACCGCATCGCCGACACTGAAGCAGCGCTCCGGGGCCACGGCCAGGGTGAAATACTGATCGCTGATGTGCACCTGTTGATAACCGACCGGGATCAGCCCGGGCAATATCGCTTCGGAATCGAGTTTCAGGTTCAGCCGCGAGCCGTCTTCAAGGTGGATTTCACACGGCGTTTCCGGGGCGAAGTATCGCGCCAGATCCACGCCGACACCGACATCGGCTGTCAACAGCGGCGGCAGGTGGCGATCTTGTTGAACGGCTTGCAGTTCCAACAGGCTGGCGTCGATTTCCTGCGCGGTGCTGGCGGGGTGGCCGAGCCCGATCAGGACATTGCGCAGCACCGCCGGGGCGACTTTTTGCGGGCGGCCGTTGGCGTCGATCCAGTCGACGGCGAGGCCGGCGCGGCTTGCAAGAATTTCCAGTTGCGCATCGCTCATAGGCGCTCTCCATTCAGAGGTTGCAAAGGGGTTGCGGCCGTGAGGCTGACAAGCGCGCAATACGCGGGCAGTACGCCCGATTCCGACAGATCGACGGTGGGTGGCTGTTGAAACAACCACACGGCCTCGGTCTGTGGAGGGTTGACCACTGGCGTGTCGCTGAGGTTCAGGTCAATTCGCAGCTCGCTGCCATTGCCCAGACGCCAGCGTGCGCTGACCGCGCCATAACCGAGCATATGGGCGCCGAGTGCCTGCGTGCCGGACAAATGGGGAATGATGTATTGATGGCGAAATTGCAGGAGCTTCTGGTACAGCGCGAGGGTTTCCTGCTGTTTTGCGCTGCCATGGCCGATCAACCTTGGCTGTGAGGCATGGAAGGTTTTTTCGCCATTCGGGTCGGGAATCTGCTCGCGCTTGTGCGGATCGGTGAAGGCGCTGAACGCCGCGAATTCATTGCGTCGACCCTCGCGCACCAACTCGGCCAATTCGCCGTGATGACTGGTGAAAAACAGGAACGGCTGCTCGGCGGCAAACTCGTCGCCCATAAACATCAGCGGAATCATCGGTGACAGCAGCAACAACACGGTCGCGGCCTGCACGGCGCGCGGATCGGCCAGATCATGCAGGCGCTCGCCGAAGGCGCGGTTGCCGATCTGATCGTGGTTTTGCAGGAACAGCACGAACGCCGTGGAGGGCAGGTGTTCGCTGGGCTCGCCGCGCGGTTCGCCGTGACGGGTGATGTGGCCCTGGAAGACAAACCCCTGACTCAGGCAGCGCACCAGTTGTTCAGTGGGTTGTGCGGCGTAGTCGGCGTAATAGGCGTCGGTTTCACCCGTGAGCAAGACGTGCAGGGCGTTATGACCGTCGTCATTCCACTGCGCGTCGTAGTCGTATTCGAGCAGGCTCGACTGGTTCAGTTCGTTTTCCACGGTCAGCCAGACATGCCGGCTCGGGTCGATCTGCGCGCGGATGCGCTGGGCCATCTGCGTGAGGAAATCCGGGTCTTCGATGGCATGCACCGCATCCAGGCGCAAACCGTCGAAGCGGTATTCGAGCAACCACATCAGGGCGTTTTCGATAAAGAATTCACGCACTTCGTCGCGGCGGAAATCGATCGCCGCGCCCCACGGTGTGTGTTTGTCCTCGCGGAAAAAGCCTTTGGCGTAACGGTGCAGGTAATTGCCGTCGGGGCCGAAGTGGTTGTAGACCACGTCAAGAATCACCGCCAGACCATGGCCGTGGGCACTGTCGATCAGGTGTTTGAGTTGTTCCGGGGTGCCGTAGGAGGCTTGCGGTGCGTAGGGCAAAACACCGTCGTAGCCCCAATTGCGTTCGCCGGGGAACTGCGCCAACGGCATCAGTTCGATGGCGGTGATGCCCAGGCCCGCGAGGCGCGCCAGATGTTGTTCGACTTCCGCGAACCCCCCGAGCGCACCGACGTGCAACTCGTAGATCACCGCTTCGCTCCACGGCCGACCGTGCCAGGCACTGTGGCGCCATTGATAGCTCAGCGGATCGACCACCACGCTGTGGCGGTCGAGATCACCATCCTGTGCTCTGGAGGCCGGGTCGGGCACCTCCAGTTCGCCGTCGATGTTATAGCGGTAACGGGTACCCGCCGGACAGCGGGCCTTGATCACAAACCAGCCGTCTGCCTGCGGCAGCATTGGCAACGACTGGCCGTTTTCCAGTTCGACACTGACGTAAAACGCATCGGGCGCCCATAGCGCAAATTGCGTGTGTTCGGCGTCCAGCATGATCGCGCCGTGGGGCCAGGTTTCAGTAGACCGTAACGGCATCGTGGTGAACCTCCCTGGTTATTTGTGGTGAGCTTTACCCAGCGCCTTGGCGACCAGTTGTTCGTAGAGTTCGGCGTACGGTTCAACCGCTTTGCACCAGTTGAACGGCGCCGCCATCGCCCGGCAACGCATGGCGTTGAGCAGTTCGGGGAAGGCGAATACCTTGAATGCGCGGCTGAGGGCCTCTTGATAGCTTTCAGCGGTGGACTCATCGAAGAGGAAACCGGTAACGCCGTTTTCAATGGTGTCGGCCAGTCCGCCGGTATTGCGTGCCACTGGCAGCGAACCAAAGCGCTGGGCGTACATCTGGCTCAAACCGCAAGGCTCGTAACGCGATGGCATCAACAGGAAGTCGCTGCCGGCGAACATCCGGCGGGCGTCGGTTTCATTGAAGCCGATGCGCACACCGATCTGCCCGGGGAAGCGGAGCGCCAGTTCGCGCATGGCTTGTTCTTCTTCAGGCTCACCGCGACCGATGATGGCGATCTGGCCACCGTTCTGCACGATGTACTCCGACACCGCGATCGTCAGGTCGAGACCTTTTTGATAGACCAGTCGCGACACCACGGCAAACAGCGGGCCTTCGGAGTCATTTAATTTAAATAGCTCACGCACGTGCGCGGCGTTGACCGCTTTGCCTTCCCAGTCACCAATGGCAAACGGTGCGAACAGGTGCGGATCGGTGGCGGCGTCCCAGCTCTCGTCGATACCGTTGGGGATACCGCTGAGCAAGCCTTGCTGGGTCTTGGCGGCGAGAAAACCGTCGAGGCCGCAGCCGAAATCCGGGGTGGTGATTTCCTGCGCATAAGTCGCGCTGACCGTGGTGATGTGGCTCGAATAGGCCATGCCGGCCTTGAGGAACGACATCTTGCCGTAGAACTCCATGCCTTCCTGTTGCAGGGCATGGTTGGGGATCCCCAGCTCAGGGCAGGAACCGAGGCTGGTGACGCCTTGATAAGCGAGGTTGTGAATGGTGAACAGGGTCGGCGTGCGCTGCCCGCGCCAGTGCATATACGCCGGGGCCAGACCGGCCGGCCAGTCATGGGCGTGCACCAGATCCGGGCACCAGTGAATTTGCGCGAGGTTGGCGGCGATGTCGGCAGCGGCCAGACCGAGGCGGGCGAAACGAATGTGGTTGTCCGGCCAGTCGCGACCGTTGTTGGCGCCGTAGGGCGAGCCTTCGCGCTCGTAGAGTTCCGGGCAGATCAGCACGTAGATGACCAGACCGTCGGGCATGTCCATGCGGCCGATCTTGCACGGCGGCAGCGCTGCGTGGCCACCGAGTTCGCCGATGATGTGGATCGGGTTCTCGCTGTGCATCACTTGCGGATAACCGGGGATCAGCACGCGCACATCGTGCAGATGGGCCATGGCGCGGGGCAGGGCAGCGGAGACGTCACCCAGACCACCGGTTTTCACCAGATCGGCGATTTCCGAGGTGACGAACAGCACTTTCTTTTTGTTCGGGTTCTGGCTCGCTACCGGAGTCAGCGTTTTGGTGCCGGGGACGTAGATCTGTCGGCTGCCGGGAACACTGACGGTGCTCGATTCGCCTACTGACTGCTGAGCACGCTCTCCCTGAATATCCAATGCCGCACTGATCATATGTAACTCCCGTTTTGTTGATCTGATTCTTGTCTGGAACAAGTGATGTCCATGGCCACATCCTGTGGCCGGGCGCAAACGCGCCACGCATCGGTGAGCAAACGCTACCCAACACGCGCAAGCAGAATGGGTGTAGAGGCCGTTGCAAGGATTGCACCAGTCGCTTTGGCCCTGCCTTTCAGATGACCCGCCGCTTTGGGCAAAAGTTTCGAGTTTTTTTCCGCAATGTGACCGACAGGTCGTACCCCGAAAAAACCAGTCTAGGCCAGATCCTAGAGCGGGCCAGAGCAAATGGGTAAATTGTTCGACAATCGGTTTGCCGTTAACGGCAACCGTGCTTTGGCGGGGTAAACGCACCGACGAAGTGCAGGTTTTTTTACAAGGAAGGGCTAAAACGGTGACTGAGTAGTCACGATATTGTGCTAGCGGGGAGGGCGGTTGCACTGTTGTGGTGCGGGCAGTTTGTTGGTGTGCGGACAGTGAGTGCCCCTTCGCGAGCAAGCTCGCTCCCACAGGAGATCTTCAGTGGACAGAAAATCTGTTCCTGGCACAGATCCAATGTGGGAGCGAGCTTGCTCGCGAAGGCGGTGGTCGCTACACCAGCGCAATGTTGGGAGTTCTCAGTTCAGCAGGCGAACCGGCTCCCCAGCAGACCACCCCTGAATATTCTCGATCATCTGCGAAAAGAACTGCTCATAATTCTGCCGACTGACATACCCCACATGCGGCGTCGCCAGTACATTGTCCAGTGTGCGAAACGGGTGCATGGCCGGCAGCGGCTCCTGTTCGAATACGTCCAGTGCTGCCCCGGCAAGGTGCTTTTTCTGCAAGGCCTTGATCAGCGCCGCTTCATCGACAATCGGCCCGCGCGCGGTGTTGACCAGCAGTGCGGTCGGCTTCATCCAGCCCAACGCCTGCGCATCGACCAGCCCGCGACTGCGCTCACTGAGCACCAGATGCACCGACAACACGTCGGCCTGCTCGAACAGTGCCTGTTTGCTCACGTACGTCACGCCAGCCTGTTCGGCCCGTTCGGCGGTGAGGTTTTCGCTCCAGGCGATCACCTTCATGCCGAACACCTGGCCGAACTGTGCGACGCGCTGGCCGATGCTGCCCAGACCGAGAATGCCGAGGGTCTTACCGTGCAGATCGCCGCCCAGCCCTTGCTGCCAGTGACCGTCGCGCAGGGCATTGGCTTCGTTCACCAGATTGCGCGTTGCGGCCATGATCAGCGCCCAGGTCAATTCCGGCGCGGCGTGCTTGTAACTGTCGGTGCCGCAAACCTTGATCCCGAGTTTTGCCGCCGCCTGCATGTCCAGCGCGGCATTGCGCATGCCGCCGGTGACCAGCAGTTCAAGGTTGGGCAGGCGCTTGAGCAGGTCTTCGTCGAACCGCGTGCGCTCGCGCATCACGCAAATCACCTGGTAGCGGCCCAGGCGTTCGGCGAGGGTGGCGTTGTCCGCCGGATAATCGTGTTCGAATGTCACTTGCCCGAGGCTATCGAGCACTGACCAGTCGACCACGTCGCGGGCCACGTCCTGCCAGTCATCGATCACTGCAATCTGCACCGCCATCAGCCTTACCTCATCAATGAACGGGATTGGATGTATTCAACCAGCCGAGCAAGGCCTTGTGAAACTGCGCCGGTTCTTCCATCTGCGGCGCGTGGCCCATGCCGGGAAATTCCACCAGCGTCGACTGCGGGATCAGCTTGGCCACTTGTTTGCCGAGCACGTCATAGTGGCCGATTTTCGCTTTTACTTCAGGTGGCGCGAGGTCCTTGCCGATGGCCGTGGTGTCGGAGGTGCCGATCAGCAGCAGGGTCGGCATCTTCAGGTTCTTGAATTCGTAGTACACCGGCTGGGTGAAAATCATGTCGTAGATCAGCGCCGAGTTCCACGCGACCTGGGGCTTGCCCGGGCCTTTGCTCAACCCGGCGAGCATGTCCACCCAGCGGTCGAATTCTGGTTTCCAACGGCCGTCGTAGTAAGTGCTGCGTTCGTAATCGCGGATGCCTTGGGCGCTGACGTTCAGCTCGCGCTGATACCACTGATCTACCGTGCGGTAAGGCACGCCGAGGGCCTTCCAGTCTTCCAGACCGATCGGGTTGACCAGTGCCAATTGCTCGACCTGCTCGGGGAACAGCAAGGCATAGCGGGTGGCGAGCATGCCGCCGGTGGAGTGGCCGAGCAGGGTGGCTTTCTGAATGCCCAGCGCTTTGAGCAATTGCTGGGTGTTGGTCGCCAGTTGCTGGAAGCTGTACTGATAATGGTCGGGTTTGCTCGAGGTGCAGAAACCGATCTGATCCGGTGCGATGACCCGGTAACCGGACTCGCTCAGTGCCTTGATCGAACTGTCCCAGGTGGCTGCGCAAAAATTCTTGCCGTGCATTAGCACCACGGTGCGGCCGTTGGCTTTGCCATGAGCGGCGACGTCCATGTAACCCATCTGCAGGGATTTGCCCTGAGACTGAAAGGTGAAGTGTTTTAGCGTGTAGGGATATTCGAAGCCTTGCAGTTCCGGGCCGTAGGCCGGGCCTTCCGGCGCGGCTTCGCTTGGCGTTGCGGCCTGTGCCGACAGGGGCAGGGCGGCGCAAAGAAACAGGCCGGGTAGCCAACGGGAAAACATGACAGACATAAGGTCAAACTCCGTTTGAAATCGGCCGATGCTGGAATGACTGGATTATGCCGACGTTAAACACAGGCAATGCCTGCGCCCGAACGTTCAACCCAGCCAGCCCAGCGTCAGCAAGGCCAGCACACCATAGCGTGCAGCTTTGGCCAGGGTGACGATCAATAAAAAACGCCCGAGCGGTTCACGCATGACGCCGGCAATCAGTGTCAGCGGATCGCCAACGATCGGCAACCAGCTCAGTAGCAACGACCAATGGCCGTAACGTTCATAGTGTTTGCGCGCCCGCGCCATGTGCGCGGGGCTGACGGGAAACCAGCGCCGATCCTGAAAACGTTCGATGCCACGGCCCAGCCACCAGTTGACCAGCGAGCCGAGTACGTTGCCCAGGGTTGCCACGGCGAGCAGACCCCACAGCCAGTAATGCCCGCTGACGAGCAAACCGACCAGCAATGCCTCGGACTGCAGCGGCAACAGTGTCGCCGCACCGAATGCGGCGAGGAACAGCCCGCCGTAAGCCGTGAACATCAATGGGCCGGGTAGTCCGCCACGACGACGTCAGCGCCATCCTTCTTCAGGCCGATGACCTGATAGGCATCGCTCATACCGTCCATTTCCATGCCCGGCGAGCCCATCGGCATACCCGGTGCGGCCACGCCGAGCAGATCGTCACGCTTGCTCAAGGCCAACACCTGCTCCGCCGGCACGTGGCCCTCGACGAATTTGCCGTTGATGATTGCGGTGTGGCACGACGCCAGACGCGGCGGCACGCCATGTTGTTGCTTGAAGCTGCTCATGTCGCTTTCGACGTGGTCTTCGACCTTGAAACCGTTGGCTTCGAGGTGGCTGATCCATTTTTTGCAGCAACCGCAATTGGCGTCACGATGGACTTCAATCGGGATCAGGTCGGCGGCTTGCGCCAGGGAAGAAATGAACAGGGCGCTCAGGGCGACCAGACGCAGGTGGGTTCGCATAGCGGATTCTCGGCTCGGGTGACGATCAAAAAGAACGCATTTTGACCGGTTTTTCCTGCTCGGCATCAACGCAATGTTTCCAGTTGTTGCAAAACGCAGCACCAACCTGTGGGAGCGAGCTTGCTCGCGAATGCGGTCATTCAGACACTGAAGCAGCGACTGGCAGATTGCTTTCGCGAGCAAGCTCGCTCCCACAGGGACTATCTGGTGGGCAGAAAGCCCTTGTGGGAAGCCGCGATCAGCGGACTTTGAAACGCCCCATGATCGCGCTCACCCGGCTGTTGGCCTCAAGCAACTGGTGGGTGTTGAGCTCGCTGGCTTTGCCGCTCTGCACCAGCTCATCAACCATGTGGCGGATCTGCACCATGCTGCGGTTGATCTCTTCGGTCACGGCGCTTTGCTGCTCGGCGGCGGTGGCGATCTGTGTGCTGAGGCTGTTGATGTGGCTGACCGAACCGGCCATTTCATCCAGACCCGAGTTGACCCGGGCGGTGGCGTCGGCGGCGGACTGGCAACTGGCCTGAGTGTTTTCCATGGCGCTGACCGACGAGCTCACACCCTGCGTCAGGCGCGTCAACATTTCGTTGATTTCCGAGGTGCTGGCCTGGGTGCGAGCGGCGAGGGCGCGGACTTCATCGGCCACCACGGCAAAACCACGGCCCTGCTCACCGGCCCGTGCGGCTTCAATGGCGGCGTTGAGCGCCAGCAGGTTGGTCTGCCCGGCAATCGCACCGATCACCCCGAGGATTTCGGTGATGCGCTGGGCGTCCTGCTGCATGTTTTCGACTTTATGCGTAGCGCTGGCCACTTCATCGATCAGCGCCACGACACTGTTGGTCGCTTCGCCCACTACCACGCGCGAGCGGTCGGCGTTTTCATTGGCGCGCTGGGTGAACGCGGCGGTTTCAGCGGCGTTCTGCGCCACGCTTTCTGCCGTCGAACTCATCTCGGTGATGGCGGTAACGGTCTGATCGGTTTCCGACGCGTGGCGCAGCAGGATCTGGCTGGTGTGCGCCGAGGTGCGTTGCAGATTATCGAGGCTGGACGCCATGGCCCCGGTGGCCTGGGTGACCTCGCCGATCATGTTTTGCAGATAGGCGATGAAGGTGTTGATCGAATGGCCGATGGCGCCGAGTTCGTCTTCGGCGCGAATAGTGATGCGCCGGGTCAGGTCGGCATCGCCGCTGGACAGCAAGTCGATGTTGGCTTTCAACGCTTTCATGCGCTGCACCAACTGGCGAATCGCGTAGACCTGCAACAGCACCAGCAGGATCACCAGCGGAATCTGCAACAGGCTCAAAGTGCTGAGGACGTCATCACGCTGCGCCGTGAGCATTTTCGTCGGCAGGGCGGTGGCGAGGAACCACGGCGTGCCTTCAATCGGGCGCATGAAGAAGGTGCTGGCTTCACCGTTGTTGTCGAACTCGATGCGCTGCGCCTGATCACGGTTCTGCAGGCCGTTTTTTACCTGGCTGGCGAAGGTCGACGTGGCGGCCAGTTCGCTGATGTTCTTCAGCACGATCGGGCCACTGATGCGCGAGCTGTTGCTGATGATCTTGCCGTCGGCCTCAATGATCAACATCTCGGCGTTGAGGTCTTTTTCCTTGCGCGCCACCAGATCGTTGAAGAAGCCGAGGGTGACGTCGATGGTCGACACGCCCCAGGCACTGCCGTTTTTCTGGATGGCCATGGCTCAGTTGGTACGCGGCTCGGCGCTGGCGTCATCCTTATAGGCTGCTGCCCATGCGCATTGGCCGCGCGGTGTGGCCATGCCGCCCTTGTACCAGCTCTGGTCGTAATAGTTGGGGGCTGCGTCGCTGTTCCAGAACGTGTTCACGGCCAGTTTGCCCGACGCATCGCGGTGCCAGAACGTACTGAATTTGTTGCGCCCGGCTTCACGCTGCCCCGGCAACGGCCAGATCCCGCCGCCGAAGACCTTCAACTCGCCGTACTGATCGACCAGGCCAGGCAGTACCGTGTCGATGGCGGCGCTGTCGAGCAGCGGGATGGTCTGGGTGATGCTGCGCTGTTGCGCCTGCACTTTGTTCAATTCGCCCTGAATCTGCTCGGCGACTTCGGCGATGCGGTTGAGCACCACTTGTTCTTCGGTATGCCGCAGTTTCGGGGCGACCAGTTGGCTGATGCCGACCACGGTCAACACCGACAACAGCAGGATGAACAGAACCAGAAACAACGTGTAGCGAGCCTGAATAGTGCGGAATGCGGGCATGGAGACCGGTCCTTGAGCAGCGTTTCTTATTAGGGGGCAGGGGCAAAACAGTGCGGGTATCCACAAAGTATCGTCGTTACATCGCGAAGCTTTAGGTACTTGCGTCCTAAAAAACCTGAGCGCCGATGACTGGTCGGTATCGGGTTCGATACACAAGCGCTGGGCAGCGCCTGTGACTGGCTGAAAAAGCGATTTTCATTTCATTGTGATGACGGCTCTGAGTCAGGGTTTGCGCGGCGTTGCGCATTTGTATCGAGAATGTACAAGAATTGTAAAAAAGTGCAGAAAGAGGTTGGTGCCATCAGTTCGCCCGCCGATACTCGCGGCCATTAATGCCGTTCACTCGGATATTTCAGGTCATTTCACAGGGAGTCTTTTCATGACGATCGGTATTGTCGGCGGCTGGCAGGCCAAGGCAGGACTACTGGTGCGCGACACCGGCGCAAAGAAACAAGTGTCCCAGAGCGTCAAGGTGCAGCAGATGCTGACGCTGGTCGGTAATGATCCCACCGCGCTGAATACCGCCGAGATGGACAAGCAGGGTTTGCGCAAGGCGATCAAGGGCTTCGATCCGGCGAATGTTTCGGTTAAACAAATGGGCAATCTGAGCGAGATGCTGCGCAGCCGCGGGCTGATCTCCGAGATCACTTCCTTTACGTTGAAGAACGCCGGTGACAAGTTCGACCGTTTTGGCGTGACCAAGGATATCGATGTCAAATTCAACGCATTGGAATACTTTGCCACCCAGCTCGATGCTATTCAGTCCAACGGTCTCAATGGCAACGCCTACGGGAAAAACCTCATCCCCGAGTTCAAGAAAGCGATCTACGTCCTGCAGAATCTGAAGACCTATGGTGATGGCAACGTCGCGAAGCCGGTTGACCAAGGCGTCAGGTCCAAGGCTTGAGCCTGACCGTTGTAGCCCGTTCAAACTCTGAACGGGCGGTGTCGATGGATTCGATCTGCTTCAAGAAAGCGACGCTTTCGCGCACGCTATTTGTTGTTGCGCCTGATCATGCAGCCGTTGGATGTGCGGGCAACGCAACTCCAGCGTACGCGGCCGATAACCGCGATGAAACAACGCCAGCCATCCCGCACAGCGTTCATTCGGGGCAATCCCGGTAAAGACGAAGCCCATCGCTGACAGGCTGTCCACGGCGCTGGCGAACCCTGTCGCCAGTCTGAGCCTGATCGAGATCATCCAGTGTCCAGGCAGTTGCTTCAGCTGTTTGAGCAAACCGTTGTCGAGTTTTTGCAGAATCACGTCATAGCGCCCGGAACACTGTTCGACATGAATAGGCGCTCCCACCCATGACGCTTCCTTGTCCTGTGTCCCGTGTACGCGGCACAGATGTTCCATGAAAGCGCGGTAGCTTTCTGGCCATGACAGCGCCGGGAGTGGGCGGCGGGAGCCATCGATCGGCGTGTAGCCGATGACGATGGATTCTGGCAGTGGTTCGCCAAACGGCGAGGGCACGTAGTCGAGCATCAATCCCGTGCTGCAGAAGCCGAGCTTGTCAGCCATGCGTTGCGTATAGGCGTGCTGCGTGACCTGTTTGATGGTTACGCCATGGCAACCCAGTGCCTGTGCATGGATCAACAGTCGCGTGCCCAAATGCGTGGCGATGTTCTGCCCGCGCGTGGACGGATGCACCACGCTCAATGCCAGTTCCGCCGTGTTTGATCCTGTGTTGCGGCACAGCGTGGCGTGGCCAAGAATTTTTTTGCCGGACTCCGCTACCAACGAATGCCAACTGCCATCGCCATGATTCTGGTTGATCATCAGAGGCAGATACACGTGCGGCTGCACGTAATGGTCGCCATAGATTTCCCGGAACAGACGGCTGATCGCTCCAGCATCGGAGCGGCGATAACTGCGCAGCGTCACGTTGTCCATGGGCGTTGCTCCGGATGTGGGGTGTCGTAGTTGCGAAGGTCGACGACTCGCTGGCGTTTGCCGGAGCGCGGATGGCGAGCAAGTGCCTCGGCTGTGCAATGGGCGACCTGCAGTTCAAGTTGGCCATCAGCGCAGAGTTGCGCGATCAGCGGATATTGCTCGATCAAGCCGTTTTGCAAGGTTGTGCCGGTCTGCGCTGTCTCGGAATTGAACGCCTCGGGCACCCACTTCAGACACAAGATATCGACGTTTGCCGATTGGCTGATGACCAGTTGCCAGTCGGCGCTGACAGTGCTGCGCTGAATCACTTTGGCGATGTCTTCGATCAACAGGGTCAGGCTGCTCACCCTTATACGCTGACTGCTCATGCTGCGGCCCATCAAGGCAAACTTGCGCATGGACGCCTCGGCCGGTTCTCGCCAGCAGGCGAGGTCACCCACGGGATAACGGATCAATGGCATCAGCCGGCGGGTGAGGTTGGTGATCAGAAGGCGCCCGGTACGATTGCACTCTTCAATCACTTCACCGGTGTGCTCATCGATAATTTCCAGCACGCTGTGGCTGGCCAGCATGCGGTGCTCGCCCAAGGCACAATCGCGGCTTGTGGCGCCGATGAATCCCGCGTCGACACTGGCGTAGCCGATGGAGGCGATCCGTGCGTTGGGGAACACTCGGTGCAAGATCTGCAATTGCCCGGCGAACAGGCTTTCGCCGCCGTAGAGCACGGTTTCGACTTCGGCCAGGGTTAGCCCCTGGCGCTCAAGCACGCTGGCGAACGTGAGCAATTGCGCGGGCACGCCGGCCAGCACGTTGATCCGGTGCACGCGGATCGAGTCAGCCAGCACCGCAGGGTCGACGTCGCCGGTGAACGGGTATTCGGTAATACCCGCCGTTTCGTGCGCCAGTGCATCGTGGATAAAGATGAAACTGGCATACAGGTCGCCAACAAAAAACAGATTCGCCACCCGGTCTCCCGGATTGAGTTGGCTCGCGAGATGGCGACCGAAGTCGCGCACAAGTGCCTGCCATTCTTCGCGGGTAAATACCGAAAGTTTACCCGCGCTGGTTGTTCCACCGGTCTTGAACACCAGTGCGCGTTCGACCGTTGATGTCAGGACTGGCCATTGATCGAAGTTATTACTGTTGGCCCAATACTGTTGCGGATCAATCGGCGGAAGTTCATCCAGTGTGCTTGTCTGCGGCGCAACGTCTTGCCAATGTCTGGCGTAATACGTTGAGTGTTCGCGGGCGAAGGCAAGTAACTGATTCAGTTCAAATGCTGTGTTCATAGTGTTCTCTTTAGTTGTTCTGGTAATGGACGAAGTTGGCTTTTTAGCGGCGAGCGTCGACCACGGGCGGAATCTTTCCGCTGTGTCTATTCCGGTCGAACTGCTGCGGCTCGCAGGTGTGCGCTTGCACGGTGAGCAGCCCGGTTCGCACGAGGGTCGCGAGCGTCGCATAGCCTTGCAGTCGGGCGAGAATGTCTGCGGGGACCCCGGGGCTGCGAATCAGCAAACGTTCGAGTCCGTCAGGGGCGTGATCGAGGTGCAACTGAAACGGCGTTTGCAGGTGCCGGGCAAGTTCGTTCAGGCAAATGAAATCGGTGCCAATACGCACGAGCCTGCCGTGCCGTTGCAGCAACTCGAATCGCCGGGATCTCAGCCCGCACGCGCATTCGCCGGACAGCCAGCGCCCCGTGTCGCCGACGTCATAACGCTGTACCTGCTGGCCCTCGCGGGCTTTGGCGGTGAACAGTAATCGGCCGATTTCATCGCCAGCGACTGGCACGTCTTCGTCCAGTGCAACGATTTCAAGGTGCTGGATAGTGTCCATCAGATGAAACACGCCATCGCCGGTCGCGGCGCAGGCATGCCCGAACGGCCCTGCGTCGACACTGCCGTACACCGCCGAGCGGATGCTGGAAACGCCGCAGCGCTGCAACAGCTCGCGGCACTGGTCACTGATGTGTTCACCGCCGAGAAAGACTTTTTCAATGGCGCCATAACGGCTCAGACGCTGCTGTTCGTTGAGGAACAAGCGATGCACGGTGCTGGGCATGCCAATCAGCACGGTCACGCGCTGCTCGATGATGACGTGTGCGATATCGCTGTAGTCATCGTCGGCCGGAGCGCCCATTGGCAAGTGGCTGGCACCCAGTATTTCCAGGACTTTGGCAAAACTGAAGAAGCCACCGTACAAGCCGCCACTGAAAAACAGGTTCATCACTTTGTCGCGGCACGGATCGAGTCCCGCGGCGAACAAGCCATCGGCCGCCGCCTGCATTTGGCGTTGAAAATCGCGGTAACTGAAGCCCGACAGCGCCGGTGTGCCGCTGCTGCCCCCAGAGCGGAAAAACAGCTGTGCCGCGGCAGTCGTCGGTCGTGCGATAAACGCGGCTTTGTCGGTGATCGGCAGGCCTGCCAGCGTCGGCGCGCCAGGTCGCCGGTCGAGGGTCATGCCGGTAGGCAATTGCGTCGGCGCGACACTGACTGACACTCGCCGACTCAGACGTTGCAGCGCGTACACGCCGTCGTGGGGTTCGCCATCGTAGCCATCATGAATCGCATTGATCGGCGCAATTCGGCTGACGCCGGCGGCAATCAGCATGCGTGCCAATTCAGCGATCTGCGCTTCTGCGCAGACCAGCGCACAGCTCTGTAAAACGTTGCGCCAGGGCAGCAGCGTGTGCGCCAGTCGCGCTCGTGGCAGGGGCTTGAGCAACACCGTGCGAAACAGCGGCGAGGGCGTGAACAATTGATCGTGGGTCCAGATCACCCGCCAGCCCGGCGCACTCCAGACCTGCGCCGTCACCCCGGAAAAACTCTCGCTCAGACGCGTCATCAGGGTGTGAGTGGTGATCTCGCAGGCCTCCTGAACCGTCGGGATCAGCGCCGGCCATTGCCCGGCGCGGCGCTCGAACGCCTTGGCCAAGGCTGAACCGATCGCCTGAAGTGTGGCGGGGTCATCGCTGTCGACCAACAACCATTGCGGGCTGGAGCACGCCTGCTGATCCAGTCGGCAGACTTCATCGGCGATCGCGTCCAGCGCCGGCGGCGAGGCAGCGTCCGGCGTCAGGTAGGCAAAACTGACGCGGTGCCCCCAGTCGATCCAGCGACATCCGGGCGGCAACTGCTGTCGGATGGCTTGCAGCGCAGTGTCACCGCCCCACGCCGAAACGCCGTTGGCCATTTTGCACAAGCGGCCGATCTGCTCCGTCGTCACCGGCAACACGGCAACGTGATGGCGCAACTGGCCGCTTGGGTCGCATTGCACCAGGGTGTGCAGCAGGCGCGCCGTCAGGCCTTGGTCGCTGCGGCTGGGACGTAGCCAGTTGATGTTGCCGGCCAACAGGCTTTCAATCATCGCGCAACACGCCAGCAGCGGCGCGTTGGCCGGCGTGACGTGGACCACCAGCCCCAAGGGGCTCCAGCGTTCAAACCGCGATTGTCGGTAATCGATGCGCCGCAGGGATTCGGCGTGTTCGCCCAGTTCGCGCTCAAGCCTGGTTCGCAGCGCGTGAGGCTGACAGAAGTCGATCAGTGCCTGGCGCTGCTCGTGCTCCAGCGGCAGATCGGCGTTGTGCAGTTGCTGCGCAAAATGTGCGGCGGCGGTCAGCACGGTGTCGCTGTCCAGCGGCGTACTCAGGTGTTGCGGCAAGGTTTGATGCAGTCGCGCCAAGGCGTTATCGAGGTCGAAGTCTGCGTGCAATTGTCCGTCGATCAGGTACATGTCAGTGCCTCCCCAGCAATTCGGACGCGGCCAGCGCACAGCTTCTGCCGGCGGTGGTGCCCGCGCGGCCATGCAGTTCGAACCAGTCACTGGCGAGGCCGCAACCGCAGGTCGAACCAGGGTGCAGCGTTGCCAGATCGCTCATCACCACTGCGTGCGCCGGGCTGGACGAAATGTAAGGCGAGACAAACCCCAGCAAGCCTTGCAGGCCGTAAGGCTGAATGGAAAAGTCCTGCGGGTTGCGCACATAAGCCTTGGCGTAAACCGGAACATGGAAATGATGCCGGGCACATTCGATGTAGGGGACCGCGTGCTCGACCGCTCCGTAACCGTCGCGACACCGTGAGGTTGCGACACCCAGTTGGCGGGCGATGCGTGCGTAGAGTTGTTGTTTGGGAATTTCCTCGCTGGCCCGGGTTTTCCAGCCTCCGCCGAAAAACACCAGCGAATCAGCCGGCAGTTTCAGCGCAGGCACGCCGGTGGCCTGCATCTGCTGCAAGGCCTGCCAAAGGAACGCCGGGAAGCCGAAAATACGCACGGGCAGGCCTTCTTCGGCGAACGATTGGAGGGCCGTGATAACCCCGAATACATCGAACTGATGCTCATCGCCATTGCTGCGCAAGGCGTAGACAACTCGGTTGGCGGGCGCAAAGCGGCAGAGGAATTGGTCGGTGTAGGACGTTCCCAGTGTGATCGCACCTTGCGGTTCATAACTCAGCAGCAGGTAGTTGCATGGCGTATCCGGCGTGTTCCAGCCGTAATGACTGAAGATCCGCTCGACCATGAACTGTGCGCTCGACAGGCTGCGCGCGTCGTAGCGCATGCGGCTTTTCTGGCCGCTGGTGCCGGATGAGGTCAGTTCCAGGGCCTTTTCCCCGGTCGGACTGAGCAACAGCTGCTGTTTGAAAAAGTTGGCCAGAATCGGCGGCAGACGGGACCAGTCAGCAACCCTGTCGAGATCCTGCGCGTCGAGGCCGTTGGCGTTCAGCCAGTGCTCGTAGCCTGGGGTGTACTGGCAATGAAATCGACTGATCTCGGTCATGGCCTGATCGAACAGACCTGCCGGCACGGAATCCGGGCAATAGGGGTGTGGCAACGCGCAAAGCGCATCGCTGGCGTGGAAGGGGTTCATTCAATAGTCCGTTATCGAGCAGAAGGGGAGTCGGGTTGTGTGCCTTGCAACAAACCCTGCAACAGGGGCAGGCACATCAGGCCGCTGAAGGCGGCGCAAAGTGCGAAGAGTTCGAGGCGAGCGCCACCGCCGATGGCGGCAATGAGCAGGCCGCCGAGGCCCATCACGGCAATCGAAATCATGCCGGCCAGGGCTGAAACCAGGCCTTTGCTGTCATCACTGGCAAACAACGCCAGCCGATACAGCACGGCATTGCTCATGCCGAGCCCGACCGCGTACAGCGCCAGACTGGCGACCACCGGAGCCAGGCCTGCGCCACTCAGCGCGCAACCGATCAACGCCACAAGTCCCAGACAAAAAGGCCAGAGCGCCAACTGAATCAGTTGAGGTAAGGCGTGCGTGGCCAGTAAACGGTCAAGGATCAGATTGCCGGCAATCACGGCAGCGAAAATCGGGATTTGCCACACGCCATATTCAAGCGGCGTCAGCCCCAGCGACTGGATCAGCAGCAACGGTGCCAGGCCGATCCAGGCGATCAGCGGCAGACTCATGAAACCCAACGCGAGGCTGGCCGCGACGAATCGGCCATTGCCCAACAGGGCGCGGTAGCGTCGGCGGGTCTGGCGCCATGAGAATGGAACCGGGGCGAGCCGATGGCCATCGCCACGAGTAACGCCGACCGTTTCTGGCATGCACGCGAACAGGCCCACCCAGACCAGCGAGGCGGCGACGCCCAGCCCCAGAAACAGCTCACGCCAGGACAGCCATTGCAACAGCAGAATGCCCAGTAACGGCCCCACCAGCGGTGAGAGCAGGGCGATATTGCCGAGCAGCGCCATCAAACGCACCGCATCGGCTTCGCAAAAGACTTCCTGAAGGGCGGGATAGCTGACCGCGACCACAAAGCCCAGGCCCATGCCTTGCAGCAGTCGCAGCAGATTGAACGCTTCGATGCTCTGGGCGACGAATGCCCCCGCGCACGCCAGCGCAAATAATGCGCAGCCGATCAACAATACCGGCCGTCGACCCCATTGATCGGACAGCGGCCCAATCAGCCACTGCAGGCAGACACCGCCAATCAGATAAAGATTGAAAGCGTTCGGCACATGCCGCACATCAGCCTGCAGCTCTGTTGTAACGCCCAACATGGCCGGCATGATCAAGTCGCTGGCCATATAAGTCAGAAGTTCAAAAGCGCTGAGCGCAAAACAAAATCCGAGCACCTGTCGCGGCCCGATTCTTATCAGTGTTCTCTGCATAAACGTCCCGGTTAGTGAATGAAGGAAGTTTCGAGAGACTAGTGGCAGAGACTTGCGCGACCTATTTTTTTGCTGCGACATTAGATTTCAAATGCTTACTACTTATTTAACGCGCCCGGCTCAGGGACAGGGCGAGTTACAACTGCGCCGCCGCTGGCGGCAAAAACAGAAAAGCCCGCAACAGGGCGGGCTTTGTTTGAAGTTGATCGGACTTGTGATGACCTGCCTCAATCTGTTGATCGGCGAGCGGGCAGGGCGAACAATCCTGTTCTATCGATGTTGGTAATAGCCAGGGCCGCCCTGGTAATAACGGTGGTGATCGTCATGCCAGCCGCCGTGGGGGAAGATGATGCAGCCACTCAGGGTCAGCAGGGCAAGAACGGGAATCAGCCAGGTGATTCGACGCAGCATTTTGAAAATTCCTCATGGTTACGCCGTCATGAAGCCAAAACTCTTCATCGGCTGTAACATGAGACCCCGATTGCAGCGGCGCATCCCCGTAGAACGGTATGTGCATGGCATGCGAACGGATACAAACCGGATACATTTCAACGCTTCAGGAAGCCGCAATGACCCACAAGCAACGCTTGATTTATTCGATTCTGATCGCCGTGTCGGTCCTGGCGATCATGCTCGGCCTGTCCTGGCTGCAAAACGCCGGAATGATTTCGGAGAAGACGTTCCAGTTCGTCGCCATCGGGGTGGCGGTGATCGTGGTGGTGATCAACGGCGTGATGCGCCGCAAGGTCAAGCCTTGACGGCGTTTGCCGTACGCTTCAATCGTTGTTGAGGACTGCCGCAGCCTGTGGATGCAGGCTGTAGCTCTTGTCTTCATTGAAGGTGATCACCCCTTCGGCGCACAGGCGCTTGAGCACCTCGCGCACACTGAGAAAGGACAGCGGAATATCCAGGTCGAGCAACTGGCTATGGACACCGCGCACCCCCAGACGCCGTTCGCTTTGTGCCGCGACCAGCAGGGCGTCGATGACTTTCAGTCGGATCAGGCTGGTGCGCAGTCCGAAACTTTTCAGCAGCAAGCGGATGCGTTCGTTTCCGTGACGCTCGACGCGTTGCCCGAAATCGCTCGCGTGGGGGCTCATGGGAACTCCTTTGGGTGCCTGGCTACCGTCCGTTGGTAGTTGCGAGTTGTACATGCGATTACTCCTTTTCAGAGTCTGATCGGGGTAGGTTTTTTTGCTCTCTCTAAACAAGACGTATCAGCACGACAAATCATGAAAGAAAAAATGTAGAAAATTTGTCGGGGTTTTGTCTTTTCCTTGTGATTCTGGGGTGAGGTTGCTTTGGGCTTGGCGGCCTTTGGGCCGGCCAGGCGCTTGGGGTTTTGGGGGTTTATCCGTTGTTTTGGGGGTTGCGGCTGGCGGTTGCGCTCTTACAGCGGGTCACTTTTTCAGACGCCGGAGTGCCGGCCCAGCAAAAAGTAACCAAAAGGCTGGGCCCCGGCGTTCGGCCCGCTCGCTGGGGCTCGGGGTTCCTTCGCTCCGGGATCGATCCGGGCGCAGCGCCTACGGTTTGCTTCGCTGCACCTCCTCTCGCTGTGTTTGGCTTCGCCAAACGGTCGCTGCGCTCCCACCCCCGGATCAATCCCTCCGCTCAGCCTGCCGACGCGGCCGGTGAATCAAGATCAACAGCTGCAGCCGAGCTAACGCTCATCCTGTTGAGTGGTGGAAGAGCGTGCGGTCGGCTTTGGGTTTGTGCTGGATTTACCCCTCACCCCAGCCCTCTCCCCAAGGAGAGGGAGCCGATTTGTGGGCTTTTCAATGCCTGAGTTCGACTCGGTATTTCACGACGGCGTACCTCTCACCATCACCTCGGTCAGTTCCCTCTCCCTCTGGGAGAGGGCTAGGGTGAGGGGCTTTTGATCTGTTCAGTCCTAAATTTTTTCTTCTGGCTTCGTTTCTTCGACAGGCTCATTGCGCGTGGACGCGTGGGTGTTTCCAGGGCGGGGTCGCGTCAGCGTCAGATCCGCTCTTTGGCATGTCGATCAGGAGCGAGCGTGATTATTTCCAGACAGTTAACCGGACTGACGTTGGCCGGTGTGGTTTTGGGCCTGAGTGGTTCGGCCCATGCGTTCAGCCCGGCCACGGATGTCAGCGCTGATATTCGTCGTACTGCCTTTGGCGTACCGCATATTCGTGCGCAGGACGAGCGTGGGCTTGGGTTCGGTATCGGTTATGCGTATGCGCAGGACAATCTGTGTCTGTTGGCCAACGAGGTCGTGACGGTCAATGGCCAGCGTTCCCGTTATTTCGGCCCGGATCAGTTCACCGTCGAGCAACGCGAAAACCGTGTCAGTGACGTGTTCTTTACCTGGCTCAACACGCCAGAGGCGGTCACGGCGTTCTGGCGGGCGCAGCCTGTGCAAGTGCGTGATCTGGTCGAGGGCTATGCGGCCGGTTACAACCGTTATCTGGCCGAGCGTCGCCCGCAGGGCTTGCCGCAACAATGTCAGGGCGAGTGGGTACGGGATATCGAGCCGCAAGATTTGGTGAAGCTGACCCGCCGTCTGTTGGTCGAGGGCGGTGTCGGCCAGTTCGCCGAGGCTTTGGCCGGCGCTACACCACCGCAGGCAACAGCGCGGATCGAGCAAGACGTCACGGCCTATCAGCTGGCCGATGCGCGTCAGCAGCGTTTTGCGCTGGACCGTGGCAGTAACGCCGTAGCCGTGGGCAGCGAGCGCTCGTTCAATGGCCGCGGCATGTTGCTGGCCAACCCGCATTTCCCGTGGGTCGGCGGCATGCGTTTCTATCAAATGCACCTGACTATTCCCGGCAAACTCGACGTCATGGGCGCTGCGCTGCCAGGCCTGCCGATGATCAATATCGGTTTCAATCAGCATCTGGCCTGGACGCACACGGTCGATTCTTCGAAGCACTTCACCCTGTATCGTCTGCAACTTGATCCGAAGGATTCCACCCGTTATCTGCTCGATGGCAAATCTCTGCCATTGAACAAGCAGACCGTCACCGTGCAGGTGAAACAGGCCGATGGGCAGGTAGTGCCAGTCTTGCGTGATGTCTACAGCTCGCAGTTCGGGCCGATCGTGCAATGGCCGGGCAAGCTCGACTGGGACAATCAGTTCGCCTATAGCCTGCGCGATGCCAACCTCGACAATGATCGGGTACTTACGCAGTGGTACGCGATGAATCAGGCGTCCACGCTTCAGCAACTGCAGGATTCGGTGCACAAGATTCAGGGCATTCCGTGGGTCAACACCCTGGCCGTCGATGACAAGGGCCAGACGCTGTACATGAACCTGTCGGTGGTGCCGAACGTCAACGCCGAGAAACTGGCCAAATGCAGTGATCCACGTATCGGCACAAAAATGATTGTGCTGGACGGCTCCAACAGCGCGTGTGCCTGGGACATCGATCCACAAGCGGCGCAGCAGGGTATTTATGCCGCCAGCCAATTGCCGCAACTGCTGCGCAAAGACTTCGTCCAGCACGCCAACGACTCGGCATGGCTGGCCAACCCGGCGCAGCCGCTCACCGGTTTCTCGCCGTTGATCAGTCAGGATGGCCAGCCGCTGGGCTTGCGCGCCCGGTTCGCGCTGGATCGCTTGAGCACGCTGAGCAAGAAAGGGCCGTTGGCGGTGAAGGATCTGCAGCAAATGGTGATGGACGACCAGGTGTATCTGGCGACTCAAGTGATGCCGGATCTGGTGAAATTCTGTGCCGCTGACCTCGGCGCCGATGCTCAGGCCCTTAAACCGGTTTGCGTCAGCCTCAAGGCCTGGGATGGCCGCGCCAATCTCGATTCGGGTGTGGGCCTGGTGCACTTCCAGAACATCATGCAGGCGTTGCAGGCTTCGCCGGATGTCTGGCGCGTGGCGTTCGATCCCAAGGATGCGCAACACACTCCACGTGGCCTTGCATTCGAGCAGCCGGCAGTGGCCAAAGCGCTGCGTGAAGCCATGCTGGCGTCGGTCGAAGTGACTACAAAAATGGGCCTCACGCCGCAAACCCGCTGGGGTGATATCCAGGTGGTCAGCAGTGGTGGGCAACAGACGCCGATTCACGGCGGGCCGGCGACTCTGGGGATCTACAACGCCATCCAGAGCGTGCCTCGTGAGGACGGCAAACTCGAAGTGGTCAGCGGTACCAGCTACCTGCAAGTTGTGACCTTCGATGAAAAGGGGCCGCATGCCCAAGGGCTGCTGGCGTTCTCGCTGTCGAGCGATCCGGCATCGAAGTATTCGCGGGACCAGACCGAGGCGTTCTCGAAGAAGCAGTGGGGTGTGCTGCCGTTTACCGAACAGCAGATCCAGGCTGATCCGCAGTATCAGGTGCAGACTGTTCGCGAGACGCTGGACAAGGCGGGGAACGTCGCCGCTCAATAAACCCCGGCGTTTATCGCGTTGAGCCTGAAGGCCGCATCCTGCAAGGGGGCGGCCTTCAGCTTTTTGGCGGTTGTTGCGGTATCGAGTTGATCACCGGGTTACCTTCCTTGTTACGGCTCAGGTAGACCGGCAGCACCTTGGGCAGGTTGTTGGCCAGGTTGTTCAGCTCTTTGATGTTGTAGATGCCACCCACACGAATCGAACCCGTGCTGTTGTCAGCCAGCTCCAGTGGATTGCTCAGATAACGGTTGATCAGTGGCAGTGCTTCGCTCAACGCCAGGTTATCCAGCACCAGTTTGCCGTTGCGCCAGGCCAGGGATGTGTCACCGGCGTAGGTCTGGCTGATCTGCGGCATGTAATCGCCTTGCTTGTAACGCGCCTGCATCGACGGGCCAAGGCGCAGACCATCGCCGGGCAAGGAACGATTGCTGGTGACCAGCACGGAACCTTCGATCAGGTTTACGCGCACCTGGTCCTGATACATCCAGACGTTGAAGCGTGTCCCTGTGACCCGAATCCTGCCTTCGCCTGCGCGGACCACAAACGGATGGGTGACGTCATGGCTGACCGTAAAAAACGCCTCACCTTTTTTCAGGGTGACGCGGCGTTCGTCCTTGTAGTTGCTGAAGGTCAGGTCGGTGTTGAGGTTCAGTTCGAGCTGGCTGCCATCACTCAGGGTGACCTGACGGACGTTGTCGGTGGCGGCGAAATGCTGATAGCTGTCGGGCAACCAGCCCAGGTTCCAGCCGGTGTACGCCGCCAATGGCAGCGCGAGCGCACAAACACCGGCGGCTACCGCGAATTGACGCCATGAACGCGAAGGTTGACGCGCTGGCCGGTGCGACGGGACTGCGGCGACCGGTTCCGGGCGCGGCAAGTGTTCGGCCACGTCCCAGATTTCCAGCATGGCTTCATATTCGAACGCATGCAGTGGATGGGCGTCGTGCCATTGCTTGAACGCGCGACGCTCTGCGTCCGTGCAGTCGGCGGCGTGCACACGCATGCACCAATGCGCAGCGGCATCGGTGATGGCATCGTATTCGGCTTCCGAGAGGGTGTCTTGGGTCATTGACTCGTCCTGATTTCGCACATTCTAACCTTGTCGGGAAGTGGCCGAGAACATTCGTCATGGCATTTACCCATCAAAGTGGAACTTATTTTTCGCGGCGGCACCCAAAAAACAGGACGCCAATGACGACTATCCACAAATGGAGTGAAAAAATGATCAAAAAGACTATCGCAGCGTTGATTGCCACTGCCGGTTTGCTCAGCGCAGGCGCAGCGTTGGCCGACCGCCCGGGCGCTGGCTGGATCACCATCGAAAAAGCCATCGAGATCGTCAAGACCAAGGCCGGTTATGTCGAGGTTTATGAGATCGAAGCGGACAACAATGGTTACTGGAAAGGCGAAGGGCGTAAGGCCGATGGCGTTGTCTACGAGTTCCGCATCGACGGTGCGTCGGGCAATGTGCTGCGGGATCAGAAGGACTGATTAACCCTGATCGGCAAAGGCGCAGGTTTCGACCTGCGCCTTTTTTCTACGTATTTCAGGGCAGCGGCACCGGATCCAGTTGCCGGCCCATTTCGCAGACCAGGCGGGCAATCGAATCGGCATTGCGCAAGATCACATCGATCCGGATATCGGCTGACCCCTGATCCAGAAACGCATCGCGCGCCTTCTCCATAGTGGGGCTTTGGGTCAATGCCAGGATTTCCTTGCCCAGCTTCTCACTCCCCACGAACTGATCCAGATTGACGAACGAACCCTCGCTCCTGCTCCATCGCGCAAACAGTTCGTCGCGGGGCGTTGTGATGGACAGGGCATCAGCCTGGAACCGGACCAGGTCGTCCTGAATGGCACGTCCATACGAAGTGAGGGTGGTGATCAGGTCATGAAACGGTCGACGCGCCTCCAGGGTGGCAATATCTTCAGCCTTGGAAAACTGGTGGGCAAACTCGTGGATGAGTGTTGCGGCCTGTGCATGACCATCAATATTGAAGTCGGCGGGCACCACCGGTTTGTACCCGTCAAGCTGCGGGTGGAAGAAATTTTCGGTGAAATGCACTTTTTTCAGATCGTCGTTATTCAATACGAACGCAATGATTGAGGAAAAGTAGGTGTTGGAGCCGACCACGAAGCGTTCGGTGTTCATCAGATCGTCGTCAGGATCCACCAGTGCCTTGCAGATGGGCACGATCGCTTTGTTGAGTTTGCTCAACAGGTTCAGATCGACATGGGGAATACCAAAAAAAACCTTGAGAAAGCCATCGAGTCGGGTGCCGGGGACGTTGGCTTTCAATTGGGCGAGGTTATGCAGGCAGTTAAAGGCATAAAAACGGGCGAGGTCGATGGCGTGCTGAATGACGTGGGCTTTGTGTGGATAGTTGCGGCGTATTTCATTCATGCCCATCGCTTCGATGTTCATCAGCGCGCGGCGATCCTGATTGACACCGTAGCGCTTTAGCTTCGTCAGTGCTGCGCCGTATTGCACTGCATGGCGGTCGGGCGCCAACAACAGTCGGGAGCCAGCCTGGGTCAATAGCGGGCCGCTCATCGTATCGTTGACGATCCGCCAATCGGCGCCGGGTTGTTCAATGCGCACAACCTTGCCATCAGCGGCCGTATACGTGCGTTTGGTGATGGGGTCTTCGAACGTGGCTTTTTTGCTGTGACGCTTGAGGTCCTCCAGAGCCACGGCGGGCGTTTCAAAGGTTTGCAGTTCAGTGCGCCAGGGCGAAGTGATCCTCAGTTGTGACCAGGCAGCGGCGACTGGCGCGGGTGGTTTGGCGGCCATGTCGGTCGCCTCAGACGAAGGCGTGGTAGCTGCCTTCGCTGCGGGCGACGCAGCTGCGACGGCTTCCGCGGACTTGATGCTCAGTCGCCCCAGGCTGATCATCTGGATGGCACCTTCGATAAACGACTTCAGCGCGCGCGACCAGTGATGATCCTGCAGGTTTTCCGCTGAATCCTTGAACGCTTTGTAAGCTTGCCAGAGAAACGTTATGTAGGAGATTTTGCCCGGCAGCAGTGCCGCCGTCAGATGGAAGCCTCGGCCGAAGAGTTTTTTCGCCGCCTCCCAATCGGCTTGTGCGTCGCTTTTCAACTGACACGCGAGCAACTGGGGCAGGAGCTTGAGGTTGTCAGCATAGAATCGATGCAAGAGATTGCCGGTGATTGCGTTGCTGGACAGGGTCATCTCACTGGTTTCGCCCACAGTCGATTGCAACAGCCCGGTGAACACCGACTGCTGCGCGGCCGGCAGTCGGCGAATCAGCAGATGTTGAAAGCTCCCCGGGGTGTTCACCGCGGCCACAAGGCTGGCCTCGTCAGTGAATTCACGCAGCACCTGATCGGCATACGGCGCGTACAGCACCAGAGGACCTGAATGTCCCTTGCCGGGGCCGATCACGTACAAACCCAGCGTTTGCACCGCGCTGGCGCCGGCGGTTTTGATCAGCGACAGAGGTGAGACGATGGCATGGGCGCCGTCAACCGTGGCACGCGCAAGGCCGTCCGGCATGTCGAGCACCTGGCAGAGTTGATCGAACGCACCACTCGACAGCTGTTGTTGCAGCTTCATTTCATGGGCGTGCTGCAGCAATTGCCAGGGCAACTGGCGAAAGAAACGTTGTCTGCGTTCGTTGGCCTCGGCGTGGCCAACGGACAACGCGGCCGTCACAGAGTTGGCGTAGGTCGTCGGTATGTGCAGCGACAGCAACAGTTGCCGTACCGCGTTTTGATCGAGATCGGGCGGCAACGCTTTGGCGGTTTTCGAGATGACCGAGAAGCCCGTGCCTTGGGCGATGTTGATGTGATTCAGGGCAAACTCGCTGAGCATCCGGGCGGGCCCCGCCAGGGCCAGGTTGGGAATGATCTCGATGTCCTGCGGGTCGAGCTGCTGCCCGGCAAATCGCGCCTCAAGGAGCGTTTTGAGGGTTCTGTTGACGTAGTCGGGCAGGGTGGTCAGGCCGCTGAGGTAGTCCTTGTGATCGACGACGCTGTGACGCCATTGCTCCAGCAGTTCGAGGTGCAATTGTTGTTCTTCGACCCGCGCCATGCCGAGCCAGGCGGGGAGTGACTGCTGTTGATTGATCGCCTTGGCCAGGTCAATGCCGCGCAGCAGGTTGGTGTCGATCGGCTGTTTTTTCAGACCATTGAGTGCCGTAGTCAGTCCGGGCTGGTCTTTGAATCGTTCGCGCGCCCGATCGCAACGCGCAAGAAAGTGTTCGATGCCTGATTGCACGCGGTTGTGCAGCACATTGTCTTCGATCAGGCGTAACGCGCCCAAGGCATAGTTCTGATGGAACAGATGATCGTCGGGAGCCAGGTTTTCCAGCAACGACAGGCGTCCGACATTGTCTTTCAAGCGCCGCTCCAGTGCCCGTCGCGCACGGGTAACGCCTGGAAAAACCTCCAGCCCCTGAGCGGGTGTCCACACAATCGCTCGGCCTGAATGCACATCGTCGAGGCCACCGCGTTCGGTCAGCAACACGCAGTGGGCCAGGGGCAAGGGGGTGAGAGTCTTGGGGTGTTGCACCGTAAGCGACCAGGCGTCAGGGCGAAAGCCATTGAGTGAACGCCGATTGTCGCGGCGCGGTTGATCAGGATGGAACACGGTATCGACGATGGCCTGTTCAGCCGTGTCGAGCGAGCCACTGAGCACTCGCAACGAGGCTTCGCCCGTAACACCGACAAACAGCGAATGGGCGAGTTTGTCCTTCATGTGCTCAAGAAAGCGCCGTTGTTGAGTCGGCGTCACCAACGGCTGGCCTTTGAACATGCCGGTGAGCAAGGCATCGATTCCCGAAAAGGACCGAATCACCTCTTCAGCCTTGTGGGCGAGCACCATGGACGGCTGCTGGACGCCGGCCAGCACCGGCCGGGTCGACCAGCGTTCGCCGGCATCCAGTTCCAGCAAACGTTCATGAACCATGGCGCGGATATCCAGGGCCTTGTCGAACAGGGCATGGATGTCGACGGAGCCCTCGCTTTGCCGGAACACTTGCATGGCGTAGGCGATGTTCTGCCGCTGCTTGGTGATGATGGCCTCGAACAACACCTTGAAGGTCTCACCGCCGATGCTTTCTCCGGTGACATGCGGGTGGTCGAAGCCGACGAAGCGCTTGCGCTCTTCAAGGTTCAGCAGCCCGTACAACTCATCCTCATGACCGGGGGCGCGGAATTTGCTCAACACGGTGTTTTTCAGATCAAGGTAATCATGCAGGACTTGCAGGCCCATGGTCGGTGTGTAGAGACACGCGTCGGTATGACTGATCATCAACGATCCCGCGAGTTCGACGTAGTTGGGCTGGTATTCCCAGAGGCGCACGTTTTCGATGGTCGGGCGGCGTGCCGGCACGGCGGTGGGTTTGATCATGTGATGCAATATGGCGAACTGCGTGGCGTCGATGATCCCGCTTTCACGCTTGATCAAGAGTTCGGCACGGGCCTGTTCCTCCAGTACCTGACTGAAAAAGCTGCGGCGCGCAGAGCCTGCGACGGCCGGCGTGTCCCAGTACTTTTGCATTTCGCCAAACAGCAGTGCCTGGAGTTTTTCCGAGGCTTGCTTGAGTGCGTTCTCCCATAGGGCCTGATCCCCGGCGATCGGTGCGTGCCCGGGGTTGGAGAATTCGTGTAACTGCTCGGCTGGCCATTGCGGGTGCCGATAGAACATCAGCAACGCTTCGCTCAAACTCACGGAGGCGTGCCAATGCTTGTCCGCCGCCGCGGAATTCGTGTCCTCGGCGGGCGCATCGGTATAAAAATTCACCCGGGTCTGTGCCTGGCGTACCTTGGGAAAGTGCTCACGCAACAGATCATCGAGGATTGTTTCCAGCAAGGACGAGAGCGATGGCAATTGCTTCAATTCGCCAAGCACCGCCTCGGCATTGAGGCGCTGGGCGGTGCGAACGACCTCGTCCTGACTGTCGAAGATATCGCCGTCGATGGTTTCATAGCTCAGGGTAATACCGCTCTGTTCGACGATTTTTCTGCGTTCGGACAGCGCCAGAAACGCCAGGAGGTCATCCTCTTCATCGGCTTTGTTCACGCGTGTTTCGAGCAGGGCTTTAAGGGTTCTCAGGTCTTCGTATTGTTTGATGCCCTCGTAGGGCGTGTAGAGCATCGCCCGTTTGTCCTCAGCCTGTTCACTGAGGATGAAACTGCCCGCCAGCGTGACAGGGGCCAGTTTGCCGGCATTGAGGCGAATGCACTGGGCATGCATCGGCGGGGACTGCTTGCTGCGCAATGCATGGCTGGCCAGTCTGACGTGGCCGAGCCATTTGAAATCGGCGTCATCCAGGCCGTGGGTGTTGCGCAGCGACGGCCACAAGCCAGGTGAATTCAAGATGTCGGAGAAAAACAGGGGGGACGCCGGTTCAGCCATGATCGAGCCTCGGTAGGGCGCGTGTGTTCGACACGCAAGTGAGGCCGATCCTACGAAGGGCAGGCGATGTGTGGGTGGTAGATAGTTATCGCACTCGCAACGAAATTTGCTGATCTCGCGGCCGAGGGTTGACAGGCGGTTGTCAGGGCATGGTTAATCGACGAGCAAGTCGTCCGTACGCTGTTGTTCCCTCCAATAATCATTCTGGAGCTTCAGATGTCTGCGCCACACGATCATGTGTCTTCTGCTGTCTCGTCCTCGTTGTCTCTCGAAGCGCTGACGCAACTGCTTGAAACGATTTTTCTGCGCCACGGCACCTCCGCTGCCGTCGCGCAAGTACTCGCCGCCAACTGCGCCGGGGCCGAGCGCGATGGTGCTCACAGTCACGGCGTGTTTCGCATTCCCGGCTATGTCTCGACCTTGGCCAGCGGCTGGGTCAACGGGCACGCGGTGCCGCAGGTCGAAGATGTCGCCTCGGGATTTGTCCGTGTCGACGCCGGCAACGGTTTCGCGCAACCGGCACTGGCCGCCGCCCGGCCGTTGTTGGTGGAGAAGGCGCGAAACGCCGGGATTGCCGTGCTGGCGATTCGCAACTCTCACCACTTCGCCGCACTGTGGCCGGATGTCGAGCCTTTTGCCGATGAAGGTCTGGTGGCGCTCAGCGTGGTCAACAGCATGACCTGCGTGGTGCCCCATGGCGCCGACCGGCCGCTGTTCGGCACCAACCCGATTGCGTTCGCCGCGCCACGGGCCGGCGCCGCACCGATCGTCTTCGACCTGGCCACCAGCGCGATCGCCCATGGCGACGTGCAGATCGCCGCGCGTAAGGGTGAGCGGCTGGCGGCCGGGATGGGCGTGGACAGCCTTGGCCAGCCGACTCAGGACCCCAAGGCGATTCTTGAGGGCGGCGCGCTGTTGCCGTTCGGTGGGCATAAAGGTTCGGCGCTGTCGATGATGGTCGAGCTATTGGCGGCAGCGCTGACGGGCGGGAATTTTTCCTTTGAGTTCGACTGGTCCAATCATCCCGGGGCGAAAACGCCGTGGACCGGGCAACTGCTGATCGTCATCGATCCGAGCAAGGCCGCCGGGCAGAGTTTTGCCGAGCGCAGTGGCGAACTGGTGCGGCAGATGCACGGCGTCGGGCTCAAGCGTTTGCCGGGGGATCGTCGGCATTGGCAGCGTAGTAAGTCGCTGGCGGAGGGGATTGTGCTGGATGGGCAGACGTTGGCGCAGTTGCGTGAGTTGGCGGGGGTTTGAGCGAAGAGCCAAGGCCCCTCACCCTAACCCTCTCCCGGAGGGAGAGGGGACTGACCGAGGTGAATGGGGGAGGTACGCCGACGTGGGATACCGAGCTGAATTCAATCTGAATAGCAAAAAAACGGCAGGCATAAAAAAGGCGAACCCTTTGGGTTCGCCTTTTTTGCGTGGGTTCGACTCAGCGACGGCCGAGCAGCAAACCGACCACCAGACCGAAACCGGCCGAGATCGCCACGGTCTGCCACGGGTGGCCGCCGATGTAGCTTTCGGTGGCATCGACCGCCGGTTTGGTGCGATCACGTACGCTCGAAACCGAATCCAGCGCCTGTTGCAGTTTCAAGGCGATTTGTCCGCGCAGCGTTTCCGCTTCTTCGCCGACCAGTGAGGCGCTGCTCTTGAGCAGTTTGTCGGACTCTTCGATCAGAGCCTGAAGTTCGCTGAAGGCCTGATCCTTGATTTGATCTTCGGCGGCTTGCACGGCGGATTTGCGGGCCATTGGGTGACTCCTTGCAGTTGAATGGACAGTGATCAATGGAGTGTGGCGCTTGCTGAAAAGTTGCACTGAATTTAGGTCAGAAAGAAAATCCTGCGCGGGAGATTGCCGTCGAGCGTGTAAGATGTCGCCATTTTACGCAGCAGGATAATTCCCCATGAGTTTCAATCTGGCCGACAAATCACTCGCAGAGCGCGCCGCGCTGGAAGACGAGAAATCCCGTCTGTTCGAACTCTGGCAGAACAATCTGGGCAAAGCCAAAGGCGAAGCCGCGCGTTTGTTCGGCGAGCGCGCCAAGCGCAAAGGCAAGTGGGCCGAGTGGGTCCGCGCGGAACTGGACGGCATGTCGCCGCCGGAGTTCGCCAACATGGTGCGCAGTGAAGTCAATCGCCTGATGGCCGCCAACAAGTAACGTCTCAACCGAACGTCGCGGCAATCGCTTCACGCACTTTGACCACCACCGGATCGATCTGCGTGCTGGTGCGCCAGCCCAGTTCGATCGGATAACGCGGCAAACTCAGCGGGCAGGGCAGCAGCGCCAGACCGCTGAGCGCTGCAATGCTCTCGGCGGCATGCGTCGGAATCGTCGCCACCGCCCGACTGCCCTTGAGCAGGTACGGCAGCGCGGCGAAATGCGTGGTCGAGGCGCACACCCGTCGGCCCAGGCCCAGCGTCGCCAAGCCCTCATCGGTAATCCCGATAAACCCGCCGGACGACACCAGAAGGTGCTCGCGAGCGACGAATTCCTCAAGATCGATGTGCTGCTGGCCGGGCGCAAGGCTTGCCGGATCGACCAGACACGCATATCCACCTTCGCCCAACACCTGACGGCTGAGCAGGCGTTCGGCAAAGCCACCTGCCGTGATTGCCAGGTCGATGCTGCGCTCCATCAGCGCGCGGGCGACGATCTGGCTATGAGTCTGCCGGAAGATCAAGCGCAGCTTCGGTGCGCTGCGGGCAATTTCCTCGATCAGGCGACGGCCGTAGGCAATCTCGAAGTCATCCGACAGCCCCACCGTGACTGAGCGGCCATCGTATTGATTGGCCGTTGGGTCGACCATCGCCAGGCTCTGCCGGCATTTGTTCAGCGCTTCGCTGACCACCGGTTTCAATTGATTGGCTTTGAGAGTAGGCGCCAGGCCACGCCCGGTGCGCACGAACAATTGATCGCCGTAAACCTCACGCAATCGGCGCAGCGCCGCACTGACCGCCGATTGCGTGACGCCCAGACGCAACGCCGCGCGGCTGGCGCTGGACTCTTCATGCAGGGCTTCAAAGACTTTCAGCAGATTGAGATCGACGTTGGCGATATTCATTTGGCTCATATCATTCAGCAGTGATCGGGGCTTTATTCATGATCGCGTGGCGCCGCAGAATCGGCAACCACTGACCTTTAAGGAGTCACCGCGATGGCCAAATCAATTGTTGCAGCGCTGCAAATCGGCGCGTTGCCCGAAGGTAAAGACGCGACCCTGGAGCAGATTCTGAGTTGGGAAGGCGCGATCAGTGAATCCGGCGCGGCGCTGGTGGTGATGCCCGAAGCGCTGCTGGGCGGGTATCCGAAAGGTGAGGGATTCGGCACGCAATTGGGGTATCGCCTGCCGGAAGGGCGTGAAGCCTACGCCCGTTATTTTGCCAATGCGATCGACGTGCCGGGTGCCGAAACTGAGGCGCTGGCGGCTCTGTCGGCGCGAACCGGGGCCAATCTGGTCATCGGTGTGATTGAACGTGCTGGCAGCACGTTGTATTGCACGGCGCTGTATTTCGATCCGCAGGCGGGACTCGTTGGTAAACACCGCAAACTGATGCCCACCGGCACCGAGCGGCTGATCTGGGGCAAGGGCGATGGTTCGACCTTGCCGGTGTTCGACACCCCGGTTGGCAAGCTCGGCGCCGTGGTGTGCTGGGAAAACATGATGCCGCTGCTGCGCACGGCGATGTATGCCAAAGGCATTGAAGTGTGGTGCGCACCGACCGTGGACGAGCGTGAAATGTGGCAGGTCAGCATGCGTCACATCGCCCATGAAGGTCGCTGCTTTGTGGTCAGTGCGTGTCAGGTGCAGGCCTCGCCTCAGGCGTTAGGCGTTGAAATCGCCAATTGGCCGGCGGATCGCCCGCTGATTGCCGGTGGCAGCGTGATTGTCGGGCCAATGGGCGATGTGCTGGCGGGGCCGTTGCGCGGCGAGGCGGGGTTGCTCACGGCTGAAATCGACACCGATGAACTGGTGCGCGCGCGGTATGACTACGATGTGGTCGGCCACTATGCGCGGCCGGATGTGTTTGAGTTAAGTGTGGATGAGCGGGCCAAACCGGGCGTGCGCTTCAACACATAGGGTACTGCCTGACACCGAACCCTGTAGGAGTGAGCCTGCTCGCGATAGCGGTCTGCCAGACACCATAATCGTTAACTGACAGATTGCTATCGCGAGCAGGCTCACTCCTACATGGATCGGTGGTGTGTCTGGAAATCAGTGGCGTTGCTGCCATTCTTCCCGGGTGATTTCCCACAGCTCCCGAGGGAAACGCCCACCGACGAAATCGCCTTCATCGGTCCGGATCAAGCGCATCCCCGCGCGCTCCGAGAGCTTGCGCGAGCCAATGTTCGGCGCCGCTTTCGGCACGCGCATCACTGGGCGTTGAAGAACGTTGAACCAGTAATCGGTCACCACCGTGCAGGCTTCCGTCATCAAGCCCTGACCTTGCCACGCCGGCGCCAGCCAGAAACCGCGATGGTTGTCGGCCTGATCCATCAGGCTGATCTTGCCGATCAACAGTTCCGGTGCCGATTTCAGGCGAATCGTCCACGGCCATTCCTTGCCCGCCGCCACCGCCGGCAAGGCAATGTCGCGCAGGTAGGCGAGGGCACCGTCCTCCGGGTACGGCCATGGCACGGCCGCGTTCAGATAACGCACCACGTCCCAATGCGGAAATTCGCGTTGCACGGCTTCGGCGTCGGCCAGTTGCAATGGGCGCAGGATCAGTCGTTCGGTGTACAGCGTCGGCATGTCTTCCATAAACCTGCAGCCTCCCTGAATGTCTTTAATGAACGAGGCAGGTTAGCGCATTTTTACCAGGTCGCGGCAGTGGCCTTGGGCAGGCTGAGCTTGCCGCTGTCGACAAAACGCATGGTGCCAAACAAACCACCGGCAAGCTTGCCGCGCAGCACATAGGGCAGGTTATCGAGGGTTTGCGTCTGACTCAGGCCCAACGTCTGGCGCAGTACCGAGAACGCCGAGATGCTCACCGGTACGCTGACAATGGTCTCGGAAAAGCGTGGGATCGAGCCGCTCTGATCGCTGACACCCGAGGCCAGTGAATGGCCGTTGACCTCAAGGTCCAGGGCGATGCCGTTGTAGTCGATGGCCGTCTCATTGGGATTCTGCACGCGAATCTTGATGGCGAAACGCACTTCCAGATCCTGACTCGGCAACGGCTCGAGACCGACCACATTGATGTTCACCGGATCACGGTTGGGGAATAGCGCACAGGCGCTGAGCGACAGCAGAAGCAGTGACAGCATGACGGCTTGGAAACGGCGCATAAACGGTCTCTCAACAAAAAAGGGCTGAACCGTCACCGGCTCAGCCCTTTCTGTCAGGCCAGACGTTAGCGGTTCAACTGTGCGACAGCCGCCGCCGGGGCAGGTTCACCTTTGGCCGGCATGTCCGGGTTTTCCATGACCTGAAGAATAGAAGCTTCCGGGTCGAAATCGTCTTCTTCCAGCTCAATGAATTCTTCCGGAAGGAAGATGTTCAGCACGATAGCGCACAACGCACCGACGGTGATTGGCGATTCGAAGATGTTGCGCAGCGCTTGCGGCAGTTCGCGCAACACTTCCGGCACAGCGGCGATGCCCAGGCCCATGCCCAGCGAAATCGCCACGATCAACATGTTGCGCCGATGCAGGCCGGCTTCGGCGAGGATCTTGATCCCGGCCACCGCGACGGTGCCGAACATCACCAGTTCGGCACCACCGAGCACCGGTTTCGGCATCAGTTGCAGCACCGCGCCGATCATCGGGAACAACCCCAGCAACACCAGCAAACCGGCAATGAAGAAAGCCACGTAACGGCTGGCCACGCCAGTGAGCTGAATTACGCCGTTGTTCTGCGCGAAGGTCACCATCGGCATGCTGTTGAACACCGCCGCCATGGCCGAGTTGAGGCCGTCGGCGAGCAGGCCGGACTTGATCCGGCGAATGTACAGCGGGCCTTTGACCGGTTGCCGCGAGATCATCGAGTTGGCGGTCAGATCACCGGCAGCCTCCAGCGGCGACACGAGGAAAATCACCGCCACCGGCACGAACGCCACCCAGTCAAAATTGAAACCGTACTTGAACGGCACCGGCACGCTGACCAGCGGCACGTCGGGCATCGAGGCGAAATCCACCGTGCCCATCAGCCACGCCACTACATAGCCGAGCGTCAGGCCGATGACGATCGCGCCGAGGCGCAAGAACGGCACGTCGACGCGGTTCAGCACGACGATGGTGCCGATCACCAGCGCCGCCAGAAACACATGGCTGGCCGCACCCAGATCCGGCGCGCCGAACCCGCCGGCGATGTCGGTCATTGCCACTTTGATCAGCGACAGGCCCATCAGCGTGATGATGGTGCCGGTGACCACCGGGGTGATCAGCATGCGCAGTTTGCCGATGAATTGGCTCAGCACCACTTCGATGAACGCGGCGAAAAAGCACACGCCGAAGATCGTCGAGAGGATTTCATCGGTGCCGCCACCGCGCGCCTTGACCATGAAACCGGCGCTGAGAATCACGCTGATAAAGGAAAAACTGGTGCCTTGCAGGCACAACAATCCCGAGCCGATCGGGCCGAAGCGCTTGGCCTGGACGAACGTACCGAGGCCGGAGACGAACAGCGCCATGCTGATCAGGTAGGGGATTTCACTGTGCAGACCGAGGGCGCCACCCATGATCAGGGTCGGGGTGATGATGCCGACGAAGCTCGCCAATACGTGTTGCAGCGCGGCAAACACCGTGGCAGTCAGGTGCGGACGATCGTTGAGGCCGTAAATCAGGTCGTTGTTGCGCGGGGCTTTTTCAGAGGCGGTCATGGTGTTTTGCGCGCCGCGAGGCGGGGCCGGGTCAGAAAATGGAGGCGCAGGATGCCGCAAGAGGGCGGCGAGGGCAACGAGCAATAACTGCCTGAAAGGTCAGGTTTTTCGGGTGTTGCCCGCTAAATCGATTCATGCAAAGGCGCTGAGCAGATCTTCTTCAAAAGCTTTTTGCGCATCCCCCGGCACCTGCGCCCGATGCCGGGCCAGATGAAACGCCACCTCGAAACTCAACTCGCCCTCACGAATTGGCCGCAGCAGGCCGTTTTCCTGCCAGCTCCGCGCATAGTGATCCGGCAGATAACCCACATGTTTACCCGACAGAATAAACGTCAGCGTGCCTTCAACCTGCTCCGACCGCGCCGAGCAGACCTTGCCCTGAAACGGCTCATCACTGCGTAAAAAACGATAGGGGTGATCGACCCGGTCACAGGCCTGCAGGGCGGCATCACTCGGCGCTACATCGGTAAACAAGGGATGGCCGGCAGCGCAGTACAAATGCTGGGTTTCGCTGAACAACTGGCGATAGTCGAAGGCACTTTGCACTTGCGAGAAATAGCCGATCGCCAGATCCAGGCGCTGGTGCAACAGCAGCCGTTCCATCTCGCCGGGCATGGCGCTGATCAGCTCGATGCGCACCGACTCATCACGCTCACGAAAGCGCCGGATCGCCAGTGCCACGCGCTGCAACACCGATTGATCGACCGATTCGGAGATCCCCAGGCGCACTTCACCGATCAAGCGGCCGGCGACGCCGTTGGATTGATGGCGGAAGGTTTCGATCGATTCAAACAACGTGCGCGCAGCGATCAGCAATTGCTCGCCCTTGGGCGTGACACTGAAACCGCCCTTGCCGCGACTGCACAGACGATAGCCGAGGCGGGTTTCCAGTTTGGCCATTTGCTGGCTGATGCTCGACTGGCTCAGGCCCAGATCACCTTGGGCTGCACTGAAACCACCGCACTCGACCACCCGCACAAACAGGCGCAACAGCTGCAAATCCACGTCGTGCAGTTGACCCAACATCACATTACTCCGGGATAAAGTCAGGATAATTATTTGGCAATTTTTCTAATGTATCCGACGGCGCATCCTGCAACCACTTCCTCCGGTCAGGTGTTCGTCATGGCTCCCGTGTTCAAGCTGTGTTTCCCCGCGCTGCTGTTGTCTTTGGCTCTTCAGGCTCAGGCCGAAGACAAGACCCTCAATCTCTACAGCTGGGCCGATTACGTGCCGCCGCAAACCCTGCAACGGTTCGAGCAGGAAACCGGCATTCATGTGCGTTACGACACCTTCGACACCTCCGAGGTGCTGGAAACCAAGTTGCTCACCGGAGGCAGCGGTTATGACGTGGTGGTGCCGTCGTCCAGCGTTCTGGCGCGGGGACTCGCGGCCGGCGCGTTGAAGGAAATCCCCCATGAGGGCCTCAAGGGCTACGCCAACCTTGACCCGGACTTGCTGGAAAAAATGGCCGCCGTCGACCCCGGCAATCGCTACGGCGTGCCGTACACCTGGGGCACGCTGGGCCTGGGCATGAACGTCGAGGCGGTGAAACAACGCTTGCCCGATGTGCCGCTGAACAGCCTCGATCTGCTGTTCAAACCCGAGAACGCCAGCAAGCTGAAAGACTGCGGCATCGCCATCCTCGATTCGCCGCAGGAGGTCATCGGTCTGGCCCTGCATTACTTGGGTAAAGATCCCTACAGCACCGACAAAAACGATCTGGCCGCCGCCGAAGCGTTGTTGCAGAAACTCCAGCCGTCGGTGCTCTACGTCGCCACCGGTCGGCAGATCAATGACCTGGCCAGTGGCAACGTGTGCCTCGCGCTGACCTACAACGGCGACGCAAGCATGGCCGCTGATCAGGCGCACAAGGCCAATAAACCGTACGAAGTGGCCTACCGCATTCCCACGGAAGGCACGCTGGTGTGGCAAGACAACTTGGCCATCCCCAAAGACGCGCCGCACCCCGAAGCCGCGCGGGCGTTTATCGAATTCATGCTGCGCCCCGACTCGGTGGCCGAACTGACCAACACGCTGTTTTTTGCCACCGCCAACCAGGCCGCGACGCCGCTGGTGGATGAGGCGGTGCGCAACGACCCCGACATCTATCCGCCGAGCGATGTGCGCGCGCGGCTCTACGCCGACCGCAGCATGAGCCTCAAGGACATGCGTCAACGCACGCGTCTGTGGACCACTTTCCGTAGCCATCAATAACAATAGGAGCACCACCATGGATGTGCCCATGCAAAACGATCAGGCGATGACCCGTGACAGCCTCTACGGTACCGCCGCCGAAAGCACCTACGCCGGCATCACCAGTTTCATGCGCCGCCGCTACAGCCGAGACCTGCGCGGCGTGGATGTTGCGGTCAGTGGCGTGCCATTCGACACCGCCACCAGCAACCGCCCCGGCGCACGTTTCGGGCCCCGGGGGATTCGCGCCGCGTCCACCGGCATTGCCTGGGAACGCCACTGGCCGTGGACGTTTGACCCGTTCGATCATCTGGCGGTCATCGATTATGGCGACTGCGACTTCGATTACGGCTCGCCGCACAGCGTCCCGGAAAGCATCGAAGCTCACGCCGAACAGATTCTCAACGCCGGCAGCGCCATGCTGACGTTTGGCGGTGATCACTTCATCAGCTATCCGCTGCTCAAGGCCCACGCGCGCAAGCACGGCACGTTGTCGCTGATCCACTTCGATGCACACAGCGACACCTGGCCGGACGAGGAGGGCAAGCGGGTCGATCACGGCACCATGTTCTGGCACGCGGCGCGCGAAGGTCTGGTCGATCCGGCGCGTTCGGTGCAGATCGGTTTGCGCACCACCAATGACGATCACATGGGCTTTCAGGTACTGGATGCCCGACAGGTGCACCGGCGCGGTTGCGAAGCGATTGTCGAAGCGATCCGCGCGCGCGTGGGCGATAACCCGGTGTACCTGACGTTCGACATCGACTGCCTCGACCCGGCGTTCGCTCCCGGCACCGGAACGCCGGTGTGCGGCGGCTTGAGCACCGTGCAAGCGCTGGAGATTCTTGGCGGTTTGCGCGGGATCAATCTGGTCGGCATGGACGTGGTGGAAGTTGCCCCGGCGTACGATCACGCCGAAGTCACCTCATTGGCCGCTGCCACCCTGGCCATGGAAATGCTTTGCCTCTACGCCGCCCGCCACAAAGTCGATCATTAATCTGCACACCCTAACCCCTGTGGGAGCGAGCCTGCTCGCGAAGGCGTCAGCTCAGCCAACCTCTTTGTTGACTGACCCGCCGCCTTCGCGAGCAAGCACTCACAGCCGGGTCAGGCCACCGGGATGATTGGCAGGTCCAGCGTTTGCGGGCCGGTAAAGCGAGGTGTGGCACTGGCAATCGTCTCGTGCGGTACACCGGCCGGCACCACGCTGCTGTCTTCGAGCCGCGCCATGTGTTGCTCGCTCAGTTGCACTTCAAGTGCGCCCAGGGTTTTGTCGAGTTGTTCGCGGGTGCGCGAGCCGAGGATCGGGATCAACGCGGTGGTCGAGCGCCGGGCTTTCTCGCGTAACCAGGCGATGGCAACGTGGGTTGGGCTGGTGTCGATTTCGGCGGCCACGGCCAGCAAGGTATCGAGCAGGGCGGTTTCGCGAGCGCTTTTTTCCGCATGGACCAACATGCCGAGTTTGCTGGCTCGGTTGTTGTCATCGCCACCGCGATACTTGCCGGTGAGGAAGCCACCGGCCAGTGGTGACCACAATGTCGCCGCGAGTCCGAGCGCTTCGGCCATCGGCAGCAATTCGCGCTCGGCGGTGCGTTCGGCGAGGCTGTATTCAACCTGAATCGCGGCGATCGGCGCAAAGCCGCGCAGTTCCGCCAACACGTCAGCGCGGGAAACGCGCCACGCCGGGAAGTTCGACAACCCGGCATAGTGGATTTTGCCCGCCCGCACCAGGTCATCAAAACCGCGCAGGATTTCTTCCATCGGCGTCACGCCATCGGTCACGTGGGCCCAGAACAGATCAATGTGATCGGTGTTCAAGCGTTTGAGGCTTTCCTCAACCGCGCGAACCATGTTTTTCCGGCTGTTGCCGGTGTGGGAAATGCCGTCGGCCGGGGTCGTGCCCATGCTGTATTTGGTGGCGATCACCAGGCGATCACGCTCCGGGGCAATGAATTCGCTGAGCATCGTTTCCGATTGCCCGCCCTGATAACCATTGGCCGTATCGATGAAGTTGCCGCCGGCATCGAGAAAACCATCAAATATGCGCTTGGCTTCATCACGCTCGGCACCGTGCCCCCAACCGGTGCCGAAATTGCCGGCGCCCAGCGCCAGTTCAGAAACACGCAGGCCGGTTTTGCGGCCGAAAACCTTGTAATGCATGGCGATGCTCCAGACAGAAAGCGTGGCAAGAATAAAAATTACGGCCAACATATTTTCGCCAATATGATGTCGGTAATATTGATCGTCAAGCGCCTTGTTGCTCAACGGTCATTCGATCGGCCCGGCGCAAGGGTGAATAGGTGGATGACGATGCTGATCTTTTTCGTAGTAGCAGTCGTGGCATACTGCCGCGCATGACTTTCGACTCTCCGCTCAGCGCCTGGCAACACGCCGTTCAACACAAGGGCTTCATCCAGGATGAAGCTCAGGAACACGCGGTCTGGGCGCTGCAAAAATGCCACGAAGCCTTGCACGCCGGTGCCCGTTCGGTCACCGGCGTTTATCTGTGGGGGCCGGTCGGGCGTGGCAAGACCTGGCTGATGGATCAGTTCTATCAGAGCCTGCGAGTGCCGGCGCGACGCCAACACTTTCATCACTTTATGGGCTGGGTGCATCAGCGCTCGTTCCAGTTGACCGGGATTGCCGATCCGTTGCGCGCGCTGGCCAGGGAGCTGGCATCCGAGGTGCGGGTGCTGTGTTTCGATGAGCTGTTCGTCAACGACATCGGCGACGCGATCATTCTCGGTCGGCTGTTTCAGGTGATGTTCGACGAAGGCGTGGTGATCGTGTGCACGTCCAACCTGCCGCCGGATGATTTGTACGCCGATGGCTTCAACCGCGACCGTTTTGTCCCGGCCATTGCCGCGATCAAGGCGCATATGCAGGTGGTGGCGGTGAACGGCGCCGAGGATCATCGTTTGCATCCGGGGGCGGGGTTGCAACGCTACTTTGTGGCCACCTCTGCGGTCAGTGCGCTGGACGAAGTGTTTCAGGCGTTGAACGCCGGGCAGCCAGCCAGCGCCGAAGTTGTGTCGGTCGGTCATCGTCAGTTAAACGTGGTGCGGGCCAGCGAAACGGTATTGTGGTGTCGCTATGCGGATCTCTGCGAGCAACCGTTCGCCGCCATGGATTTCATCGCGCTGTGCGATCGCTACACAGCTATTCTGTTGAGCGAAGTGCCGAATCTCAGCGCCCGGAAACGCGAAGGGCGCATCGCGCGCGGCACCGAAGATGGCGCCGAACGGGTGGTGGCCGGTGATCGCGAGTTGCCGCAATTGTCGGTTCATGACGACGGCGTGCGGCGTTTCATCGCGCTGGTCGACGAGTGCTACGACCGCAAGGTGCCGCTGTACATCGAGGCCCAGGTGCCGATGGATGCGCTGTACACCGAGGGTTATCTGGAATTCCCGTTCCGCCGCACCCTCAGTCGCTTGCAGGAGATGCAGCTGCAGCGCTTTGCCGAAGCTTGAGTGAAGAGGGTGCCGACATGAGCCAACCGCTTTCCCATCATTTGCTGACCATGGCCTACCAGAACGCCTGGGCCAATCACCGTCTGGCCAAGGTCTGGAGCCAGCTCGAAGCGGCAGATCTGGCCGCCCCAAGGGTGAGTTTCTTCCCGAGCATTCGCCTGACCCTCAATCACCTCCTCACCTGCGACTGGTTCTACGTCGATGCACTGGAGCGCGAGCTGCGCGGGGACGAGCCGCATCCTGACTGCTATGTGTTTTTCAACGTGGACGAGCCGTTTACCGACGGCCCGCAGCTGCGTAAAGAGCAGGCTCACGTTGATCGACGGCTGATTGCCTATTGCGAGCAATTGCGCGATGCCGATCTGGCCCGCATCGTCACCATTGCCCGCGATACACCGCAGCACGACAGTCGTTTGCGCATGCTGTCGCACCTGTTCGAGCATCAGCTTCATCACCGTGGCCAGGTGCATGCGATGCTCAGCGACACGTCGGTGAAACCGCCGCAATTGGATGAGTTTTTCTGTGTCGGTGAGAGCGGCCTGCGCGCCGAGGATTTTGCCGAATTGGGCTGGACTGAAGAATTGATCTGGGGGCACTGACGAGACAAAAGATTGTCGGCCGGTCCACACTCACGCTAAGGTCAGGCAGCCTTTCAGTGCGCACTTTGCGCGCCGGGGCGTTAGTGTGTCCGGGGATGGAAATGGATTCCGCAGAGATTCTTGTACTTCAAGCCAGCTACAGCAATCCAACGCACGCCGAGGCCATCGGTATCGTGCTCAATCATTACGCAGAAGACCCCATGGGCGGCGGTCATTCGCTTGACCCTGACGTGTTGCGTCGACTGCCCGAAGAACTGGCCCGACGCCCGCATGCATTCAGCGTGCTGGCCTTTGTCGGTGGTGAACCGGCGGGGCTGGTGAACTGCTTTGAAGGGTTTTCCACGTTTGCCTGCAAACCGTTGGTCAATGTCCACGACGTGGCGGTGGTGGGCAAGTTTCGTGGCCTCGGTCTGAGCCAGAAAATGCTGCAGAAAGTCGAGGAAATCTCCCGCCAGCGCGGCTGCTGCAAGATCACCCTCGAAGTGCTGGAAGGTAACGCTGTGGCGCAGAGTTCCTACCGCAAGTTCGGCTTCGCGCCGGGCATGTTCGACCCGGATCACGGGCGCATGCTGTTCTGGATCAAGGATCTGCAGGCCTGAAAGCCTGAAAGCCTGAAAAGCCCCTCACCCTAACCCTCTCCCAGAGGGAGAGGGGACTGACCGAGGTGCTTGGGCAAGGTACGCCGACCTGAAACATCGAGCCGAACGTAGGTTTTGAAAAGCATGAAAATCGGCTCCCTTTCCCCCTCGCCCCTTTGGGGAGAGGGCTGGGGTGAGGGGGTTGGATCTTGCTGACCCGACCCAATCTGCGAACTCGCGACAGCATAAGGTCGAACACCCCACTCAATGCCCATAAAAAAAGGCGCCCCAATCAGGGCGCCAAACTGTCTTCTTCCGGGCCAGAGCGGAGCCACGGAAGGTCCATCGGTTGCTCGGTCAATCTCAGTCGCGGTAGGACTCGGTCACCTGCGCCGTCTGATCGGCGGGAACGCGAATTTCTTTCGCGTTGGCGTCGCTCTTCTGCGCGCTCTGGTGAACCGGGAAATTGTCGTAGTAATAACGCATACGCTCAGCGCCGCCCTCGGCGAACACGCTGGCAGAACCCAGGGCCAACAGCCCGGCAAGCATTACGGTGGTGATTTTCATGGTGCCTCCTACTGAACAAGTGGGAGCCGTTCGTCCATGAAGCAGATCTCGGAAGAGAGTCTGGGAGGCATGAATTAACACGGGGTTAACGCCGGTTGAGTTTAGGTTTTGCAGTATGTTGCGGGGCGATGTCGGACAGACGCAGCGCACAGCACCGCGTCAGAAAGCAAACGTCAGAGCTTCCAGTCGAGACTCACCGTTAGCGTGCGCGGATCACCCCAATACACACCGTCGTAGAAGCCCACGTTGTCGTAATATTTCTTGTCGAACAGATTGTTGACGTTAAGCGATGCTGACAGGTGCCTGTCGAATTCATACCGCGACATCAGGTTGACCACGGTGTAGCCGCTCTGATTGATGCGCGTCTCTTCAGTGTCGAGGCCAACCGGTCGGGGCGCGGTGCCATACATATCGCTTTGCCAATTCACCGCACCACCCACGGTCAGCGCCTGCCATTCGCCCGGCAGACGATATGCGGTAGAGACGCGCAACAGGTTCATCGGCTGATTGGTGTTGGTTCGCTCGCTTTTACCGTCGACCGAGTGGGTATAGGTGTAACCGGCAGTCATGTTCCAGCCACGCAGAATTTCCCCGGACACTTCAGCTTCAAAGCCGTTGACCTTGTTGCCCTTGCCGCCGGATTTGTAGAACTGCTCACGGGTAACCGGGTCCGCCGGGACCGAGTTGTCGAGTTCGGCGACGTTGTCCTGTTTGCTCCAGAACAGCGCCGTGGACAGGTTCAGGCGTTCCTCGAGCAAACTGCCTTTGACGCCCACTTCATAATTTTTGCCGACCACCGGGTCGATGTATTTGCGGTTCTTGTCGCGGTTGCCCTGGGGTTTGAAGATGTCGGTGTAACTCACGTACGCCGTGTATTCCGGGGTCAGGTCATAGAGGAGTCCGGCGTAAGGCGTCCAGACGTCGTTCTGTTTCTGGCGGGTGTAATCGACCTTGGTCAACTGTCGATTGGCGTTGTAGCTGTTAGTGGTGTTGGAGGCTTGCCAGCTGCCGTAGCGACTGCCCAACACGGCGTGCAGTTCATCGGTCAGGCTCAGGCGTGTGGCGATGTAGCCGGCTTTCTGCCGGGTATTGTCCCTGGAGCCGGTGAGGTCGGTGACGGTGTCGCTGAATTTGGCGATGTCGCCCATGTATTTCCAGTCGCGAATGGTCCCGTAGCCCTTGGGGCGCGCACCGGCAATGGTGTACGGGGAGTTCGAGCGTCGTTCGGCCTCGCCATAGCCGAACATCATTTCGTGCTCGCGGCCCAGCAGCGAATAGGGGCCGGAGACGTTGAAGTCATACGCCTGCATTTTCTGCGTGCCGATCATGTGCGAGGTGTAGGCGCTCATGCCGCTGCGGTCGGGCTCGGGATATCCGGTGCCCGCGTAATAGACCTTGCCGTCGGTATTGCTGTCACGGTGGGTGTACGCCGCTTTCAGACGCCAGCCGCCGGCCAATTGCTGATCAAGGGTGGCGAACGCGGTTTTGTCTTGCAACGGCCAGGAACTCCACGACGTCGCCATGTTGGTCGAACGCCCCAGACCGGCCTTGCTGCCATCGGCATTCCAGTAGGGCACGGTGCCCCAGGACGAACCTTGCACATGCTTGTTCTGGTAGTCGTAACCGACCGCCAGCACGGTGGAGTCAGTCAGATCGGCTTCCAGCACGCCATAACCGACCTCCCGTTGCAGCGCGTATTTGTCCTTGATCGACTGATTGTCGCGATAGGCCAACACCGTGCGTCCGCGCAGGCGACCGTCAAACGCCAACGGCCCGCCGACATCGACGTAGCTGTAGTAATTGTCGTAGCTGCCGCCACTGACCCCGGCCAGCGCTTGCCATTGCGCGGTCGGACGCTTGCGTACCATGTTGATGGTCGCCGATGGATCACCGGCCCCCGTGGTCAAACCCGTAGCGCCGCGCACCACCTCGATACGGTCGTAAATGATCGTGTCGGAGTCGGACTTCATGCGATCGAAGGTGTTGAGCATCCCGTCGATCTGGAAGTTGTTGATCGCATAGCCGCGCGACGAGTAACTGACCCGGTCCGAATCCAGATGCTGGACCACCACGCCGGTGGTCTGGCGCATCGCTTCAGACAATGTACCAAGCTTGAAATCATCCATCTGCTGACGGGTGATGACCGACACCGATTGCGGGGTTTCCTTGATCGACAGGTTCAGCCGCGTCGCCGTGTTCATGGCGCCGGTGGTGTAGGACTGGGTGTTCTCGGTGGTGGTGCCCAGGCCTTGTGCGCTGACATTGGTCGCGGCCAGTTCAAGCGCCGTGTCAGCGGGTTGCGGCGGTTTTTCGGCTTCGGTTTCAGCCAGCAGATCGGCGCTGAACGCAGCACTGCACAGGCCGAGGGTGAGGCTCATGGAACGGGTAATGGGCGCGAACATCGCAGCCGACTCCTTGTCTTCGAGGGAAAAAATCCGTTTGTTCAAAGACGAAAGGTGGGGCCGGGATTTAGTATCAAACGAGAAATATTGTTATTTGAGGATATTTCAAAAACAAAAGATCGCAGCCTTCGGCAGCTCCTGCAGAGGTCGGTGTAGGCGCTGCCGAAGGCTGCGATCTTTTGATCTTGCCGCTATCAGACGCGCAAACGAATCTGCCGCCCCAACACATCCATCACATCACAGCCATCGCGCAACAACATCGCCGCCGCATGTGCCAGTTGCTGGACATCCGCGCCTTTCGCTGACGAGATATCCAGGCTGGCCAGACTTTCCATCATCTGCGTCACCGCCAGAAAACGGCTCGCCGCGCTGCTGTGCAAGACATCCAGCGGCGCCTCAGTGGAAACGAGTAGAACTGGAATACTGTCCTCGTTGTGCGTCATCGAAATATGCGAGTTCATACGTCACCCCGGGCCTGCGCGGCGTGCACACGAGCGATGGCAGCAAGCATCAGTGCTCGGGCATTGGCAAGCATTTGCTGGCTGGCCCAGCGCATCGAGCTGCTGTGTTCCGGGCGAGCGACGCTAGGGGCTTGGTGGGCGAGGGTTTCGGCGCAGTTGAGGTAGACGGCCGCGTGTTCGAGGGCGTCGAGGAGCGAGATGTCGGGTCGGACGTTGAAAGGGTGGTGAGCGACCTGGTCGCGGGGGATGGACTTTGTGTTTGGATCGGTCATGGTGCAGCCTCTTGGAAGTCGGAGAACTGCCACTTCATCGCCGTCAAACGAATAGGTGGCAACTGTGTGCAGGTTGACGGACCGGTCCAAGACACCCGGCGCACCCGAAGATGCCCCGCACACAGTCACCATTGAGCAACGCGTCGGGCACAGGAGTGCGCGCGCATGTTGGAAAGCAATGTGCGTCTTGGATTGTTCAGGCCGTCAAACCCGATCACGAATGAGTCGTGACAGGCGCGAGGATAGGGAGTGAGGGCAGGGCAGTCAACCGCTGCACTTAACCGGAGTTTGCCGAGATTCCTTGTAGGCAAAAAGCTACTCGCATTGGCAATCCATCCGTTGCCTTCAATGCAAAAAATCGCAGTCCGTTCCCGTTTCGAATCGGCGCATCGGTGCTACGACAGATCTTTGATCTCAAGAGTGGTACAGCAGCAATCCCAAACGTCAAGCATGGTTCGAAGCCTTGACAAGTCCAGATCTGGAAACGAGCAAGCTTGCTTCCAGATCTGGAATTTATTCAGTTGATCAGCGGTGCGCTAGACAACGAGCACCACTGTTTGCGGGCTTGGCGGCGCTTACTTACGTTAACGAAGGTTTTTTTAAATCCGCCGCTCTCAAACGTCGGGCTTTGAGTGCCAAGCCTCTTGAGGCGGGACTGGCCAGATAGGACACCTGACCTCGCAAACGGTCCTGGACGGCACTGCTGTCGCCGCCTAACGCTGGGTCACCCCATGTGATCACGCGGCCGTCTTTCGTCAATGCGATGAAACATCTCGAATTGCCATAGAGCGCCTGAACCTGGGTGAGCTGATCCGCGACGGGGGAAACATCAGCGCCATACTCGGGGTCACCCCAAGCAACGACTGTACCGTTTTTTCGCAAGGCTGCGAATGCATAGGAGGTATTGCAGACCTGAACAATGTCATTCAGCCTGGCGATATCAGATGGCACTTGGCCTCCACAACGGCTATCGCCCCATGCCACAACATGGCCGGTTGCTCGGCGTGCCGCGAATGCGAGATAGCCTGCGATAACTTCTCTGATATCTGTCATCGCGCCAATCACCGGGTCAATTTCTCCTCCGAAAGGTCCCATGCCCCAAGCGACGACGTGGCCAGTCCTGCGTCTAGCAGCGAATGCAAAAGTTGCGGCGGCGCTCAGGTCGTCCACATCGGTCAGGTTGGCAATGTTCGCAGGCAATACACCGCCGAAATCAGCCCGCCCCCAGGCGACGATCTGGCCGTTGCTTCGAAGCCCGGCGAAAGCTCCGTGGTTACCAATCAATGTTTTGATATCAGTTAACCTGCCGATCTCGACAGGAATTTCGCCGCCAAACTCTGATAAGCCCCAGGTCACTATTTCGCCTTTAGCTCTTTGTGCGGCAAATGCCGCGGCAGTACCGCTCAGTCGGATAATGTCCGTTAAGTCACTGATTTCTTCGGGAAGCGCCCCTCCACTACTCGCCGTTCCCCAAGCGATAACACGTCCAGTGATTTTTATACCGGCGAATGCGAGAGTATTGCCAATAACTTGAGCGAAACCTGATGGGTCATTACTGCCCATGTCGCCGCCAGCTCCGCCCCACGCATGGACTGTGCCATGAACGCGAGTAACCGCATAAGCTCGAAGGGCACTGCTCACTGCAACAATATCTTTCAGGAGGGCAATGTCGCCGGGAATGCTGCCGCCGTCTTCCGAATCACCCCAACCCACCATGTCGCCCTCGTCGCGGATAGCTATGAATGAGCCAACATTGCCATTGATATTGATCGGGTTGATTGTCACTTGGGCATCGGCTGTGCGCACTTGTAAGGGTTCGTGTGGGAAGTCATCGCGCCAGGTTTCTGCGATTGTCCATTGGAGATCTGAAGCGTACTTCCATTGGGCTTCTACAGGCTGACCGGTTTCTGCGTGGAAGGCACTTAATATACGTCTAGGGCTGCCTGATGGGCGAATTCTTGGGTGGTCACAACGAGCGCCCAACACCCTGAGTTTTTCCTCCACAACTCCTTTACGCACATCATAAACCGCCGGATCAGACGGCCCGTCAGTGCCCCCAGCCTTCCGGTCAACCGTGTAACTAAGCACAATTTCCCCACCGTCCTCCGTTTCGATCCGCGCATGCGGGATCTTGATCGAGGTCAGCTCCTTACCCGCTTCTGTCGATGAAACCTTGTGCGGGTGGGTAGTGGTGGTTTTGCCTTCCACGATGACGGTAATTTCATCATCTTCCTTCAACAGCGCAGTGGCGGCGATGACCACTGTAGCGCCGTTCGGATAGATATCATCGGGGTTCAGTTGATCCTTTTGTGCACCGGTCGCTTCGTGGAACGTGGCAACGGGCAATTTGAATTCCACTACCCCGATCCGCAACGTCAACTCCCGCGAATGCCCCAGCGTTTCGCCATTGCGCTGAAGACGGTACTTCACCACCACCGTACCGTTGAGGTTGTTGGTGACGTACTGTTTGGGCACGGTCACTCGCACGCGCTTGCCGGCGGTGGCGGGAATCAGGTCGATATGGTCGCTGTAGCTACCGCCGTTGGCCAGACCGATCCAGTCGAAGTAAAACCTGTCCTTGTCCCGGGTATTGAGCTCCGTCAGTACCGGCGTTGCGCCGGTTGCCGGTACGTTATCCGGGTTCAGTGTTCCATCCGCGCTGGCCTCTTCGACTTCCGGAGCATCGAAGGTCGGGAGTGCCACGCCCACCAGCATCGTGAACGGCAGCGACTCGCGCACGCTCAACAGTTGGGCTTCGCTGTTGGTCACCACGTAATAGACCTTGACGCTCAGCCCGTCGAAACGCCGGATGTTGGCGTTGCTGACGCTGCGCAGGATGGGTTCATTTTCCGGAACGCTGCCGACCGGGCGCGGGTCTTCGTAGTACTCAGTACCGCCGCCGGGTTTCGCTGCGACCCAGATCAGGTTCACCAGGTCGCTGCTGTTGCGGCCGAAATACCACGGAATATTGACCGTGGCATTGTTGGTGTCGGGCGGCAAGGTGCCACCGACGACTTCCTTGACGGAGGGAGCCTCAAGCTCGCGGATATCACCCACAACGCTGACGCTGGCGTTTTTCGAGAGTCGGTCATCATCCCCGCGTCGACGTATAAACCCTACCGACGCACTGCCCTTGGCGATGGCCCGCACGGCCTCGTTAGGGATGGTGAAGTCGAGTTGAAAGGGCACGAACTCCACAGTCATCAGGAGCGGGCCAACGATGATTTGCGGTCCTTGTGCGGGGGTGCCGGTCCAGGTCAGGAGCACGTCATCGCCCACGGCAAAGTCTTTGCTTGTTGTGTACACGCGAACGTTGACGTCGTTGCCACCCAGTTGGTCGAGGTCCACGCGCAGGGTCGGCTGACCGTTGACCAGTACCAACGGTTCGTCCAGGCGATTACCCGCCATGTCCACCAACACGTTTGTAATGGCTGACCACGGGGCGCGTTCGTCCGGGTAGTTACCGCACCGGTCGACGACCTGAAAGGCAACCGCCACCTTGGGGCCGTCACCCGCGGCATCGATCAGTTTGTAATCGAAAACAATGTCGATCGGATGGTTGAGCGGATCCAGCGCTTGTTCTGGCGTGACGTCATGAAACACCGCCTGGCTGCCCCAACGACAGTGGATGCGGTCGTATTTGGTCAGGTTGCGGTAGGTCACGATCCGCATCTTCACCACGTCTTTTTCCGTAAATGTGTCGTCGATGACGTAACGGTCGAGGGTGAAGTTAAAGTCGGAGTGGCCGTCATCGCCGCCGATGTCATCGTAGTCGCCGGGACGTGTGAGCTTGACGAGCAATGTCCAGCGCGGTGTCGATTCTTCGGGATCCTGGTTCTTGATCGTGATTTTGTAGTAGATGTCGGCGGCGTCACCGTCGAGTACAAAACCTTTGGCGAGGGTGAAGATCACATCGCGATTGAGTTCGGACGCGAATTCGAGCGTTTTGCTCAACACCGTGCCGAAACAGAACACCTCGATTTTGTCGCCGAGGGCCATGGAAAGATACGCCGGCACAATGATTTGCAAACCGTTTTCCACTGCACGAATGGGGATACCGCCCGCATAGTGTTCGGTGGGTTTGAGCGTGGTCATGGCGGGGATGTACAGCGGTTTGAGCGCTTGCGGGGCGGTCGTGGACATGGGGTTGACTCCGTACCTGGAAAGTGACGAAGTGATTGAACGGCTAAAACCCGGATTGCGCACCTGTCAGATTTGACAGGTGAGGGCCGAAATCCGACGGATGGTAGCGACCTGCTTCAATCTGGGCTTTGATCCAGTGGTCCTGCAGGTCAGTCACGGTGTTGGTTCTTCGTACGGTTCCCATTGATCAGGCCTCCTGCGGATGGTCGACTGAGCGCAACCGATCATACGATTGGTGCGCCAACGATCATTGGAGCCTTTAACGCATTGGTTGCCCTACGCCTCTAAAACAAAAGATCGCAGCCTTCGGCAGCTCCTGCAGAGGTCGGTGTAGGAGCTGCCGAAGGCTGCGATCTTTTGATCTTGCCGCTATCAGACGCGCAAACGAATCCAATCCGCTGGATTTCTACAACGCCAAAGATTGCTACGTGTAGATGTTCATACAATGTTCGAGAGTGAGTTACCGATGGCTGCGATATTTTGATCAAAAAATGAAGGAAACGTAGTCTGGCCCCTTTGAGTGTCTCCGACACAAAAGATCGAAACCCATGGTAAATCTCACACACTGTTAGTGTGGGATTTACCATAGGCTGGGAAGTTTCTATAAAAATACAGACGACATAGTCTGGCTCCGTTTGGTAATCAGTTATTCTTTGACGACTAGAAATGGTGCGATGTTTGGAAAAGGTACGAACTGGATATAAAGAGATGGATTCATCATCTCTTCAGTACTAGTATTGCGTCGATATGATACGTGATGCCAACTGGTATTTTTTGGGCGATACAAGCGGGAGAGAACAAGATCAAGAAAATAAGGAGGGGGCAATTTCCCGCCAACTTTCCCTGCCCACACAACAAATTCCTCTTGAGTGCCAGGGTTGGGGGAATATAACAGAGTGTAGTGTTCTTGTATTACTGTAGCTTCAAGAGTTTTAGTTTCGCCTGCGTCGTCTTCCAGCATAATAATGGTTTTTCCTTTGCCCACAGCCTTGATATTGCCAAGCTGATCAACTGTGGCGACGCTTTCATTTTCTGATTTGTATGTGTAAGGAGGAACTCCTTCTTTGGCTCCTCGGTATAAGGGAAGTGAAAAAGTATCTGCGATAATATCCCAGTCTGGACTGGCTCCTTCAAATGAAGCGGTATGGACTGTCAGTGTTACCGGATTATCATCCCAGACGAGAGGGGGTGCGGTCTTGACGTTATAAACACGCTCCTTAAAAGTCGTCGCGTATTTTTCATCGGAACTTCCCCCAAATGCTGTTTTGACCTCTAGTTCCAATTCGCTATCGTTTTTCAAATCTCTGAGATCACTAAGCGGAATGGTATGTGTGTTGAAACCTCTCTTAATCCACTCTTCATCTGTTTTAGAAGCTGGCGGTTGCCAAAAGGTTTTGGAATATGTGGTGTTATCTTTTTTGGTGCCTTTCAATCGCGACCACACATACTGATCTGGAAAGATCAGCAGCCAGTTATTGACTCGCAGGGTTGCGTCGGCGGTCAGTGCGTTGATGTTTAACTCAGGGCCAGCGCCGGTGTTGGCGGCTTCGGTGATCAATGGGATACCCAACTCGGGATCTCCATCGGCAATCACCGCCACTTGCAGCGCCAACTCTTTCGAACCCTCGGTCGTGCCATTACGAGTTACGACGTAGGTGACCTTCACATCGTTATTGCCCAAGTTGAACGCCACCACCGAATTCGGTAGCGGAATCTCCAGATCCTGCTGCGCCGTCACGGTTATCGGGCCTACGGTTGTGCTGCCTTCACCGGGCGTGCCAGCCCAGGTCACGCTCACTTGTGTACCGACCATGTTCGGGAACGCGCGGACAATTGCGGTCAGTGTGTCTTTGGCGGCGAAGGGCTGAAGGACATTATTGACTGCTTCCTTGATCTTCGGCGCTTGCAGATCCAGCGCCACCCCAACACTAAACTCCAACGTATCCGAATAACTCGTCCCACCCGCCGCGCGCTCGATCTGGTAATACGCCTTCACTGTCCCGCCTTCATTGCCCTTGATCAGTTCGGCCTTGATCGGGAACGGCACAGGCTCACCGGCGGTAAAGGAACTCAGTTTGATCCAGTCGCTGTTTACGCCGGTGATTGAGCCTTCCCAGAAACGGGTGACGATGTCGTCCTTGAACGTCTTGAGATAATCCACGGTCAGCGTGGTGCCGTTGGTATCGGCCGGCAGGGCGCCGTCGACCACACCGTCGACTTTCGGCTCGGGCAATTCCTGGCGTGGTTCGCCGATCTGCAGGATGTCGGCGTGGATCGATTCGCGGATGGCGTGGGTCTGGTTGAGTGTGCTCATGGTGGCGAGCACCGAGTCCTCGATCAGCAACTGGTAATACAGCTCCAGCTTGCCGCCAATGATCGGTGTCAGGTACTGCTTGTCGACGATGATCTTCAGCGGCAGTTTAGCGTCCATATCGCCTTGGGTAATTAGCCGCAGGTTCAGGTTCGGCAGGTAGGGGCTCAGGTCGGGGCGGGTGCCGAGCCAGAACAGCTTGATCGGCTGGCCGGCGGCGAAGGATGGGTCGAAGGCGATTTCGATGGTGACCTGTTTCAGGTCCGGATCCAGCGGATCGATGGCGCCTTGTTTGGCCTCCAGTGCCACGGGGGCGGCGAGCCGGTGAATCTCGCCGATGGCGCTGATGAACTGGGTTTTGGAATCCCGTTGTGCGCTGCCGTCGGCTTTTTCCAGGCGAAAGGAGAGGGCAATCTCAGCCTGTGCCAGTTGACGCAGCACGGCGTTGGACACGGTGATCTCGGGAACGCTGGGCACACCGATCAAGACCTTTCCCGGTAATTCAATGTCGATCGGCGGACCTTCTTTCGGGGTGCCTTTGATTCGGACAAAAAGGGTGTCACCTACCTCGAAGTCTATCGGTTGTGGAGGGATTGGAGGCGGGGAAGGGTTTACGGCCACGACTTGTACCGTACCGTCGGCGTCGCCCAGTTCGTCGACGTCCAGCACGTTGTTCAGTGCCTCCTTGAGCAACGGCGCGCCCAGCCGGGTTTTGTCAAGCGTCACGACGACCCGTTTCGCGACACTCCAGCCGTCGGAGCGATTGTCGACCAGGTCGTAAACTTCGAAGGCGACGGCCAGCCCGGCCTCCCCAGAGTCGCCGGCGGCCACAATGGTTTCCTTCGGAATGGTCACGATAACCGGCGTCTTGCCTTCAGCCTGTTCCTGGGTCAGCGCAGGGCCGGAAAAGAACCTTCCGCCCCAGCTAATCTGAAGCGTATCGCCAGCGGCGGCGTATAGATAAGGCGGCGAGCCATCACCTATGCCGAAGGTGATCGATACGCCAGCGTCGACGTTATCCTGGTGGACACCGCCCTTCAGAACATCCTCGGGAATGCTCATCACCAGTCCCGGATGCCCCGGGCCCTCGCTGTGGTCAGGGCCACCGGGCAGGGTGAGTTTGACCAGCACCTGCATCACTTCCGAGAGTTCGGCCGTACCGCCGAGACGGGTGACGGTGTAGGAAATTGTGTGCATCCCTTCGGGAAGGTGTTTGGCCTCCACGAACATTTGCAGCTCGGTGTCGACCTCATCCTTGCCAACGGTTTCCAACCCTATCTGCACATCGGAATCGCGCAAGATCCGCAACGAGTCGCGCAACCCCATCGTCCCCCAAGGCCCGGCCTGGCATAGCAGGCCCTGACGAGGGAAGTTGAGCTGCGCCGCAGCGAGATTGATGCCCCACCTCGGAGGCGTCGACGACACTGGACCGGTACGGCCGGGGATTTTGAGTTCCTTGAGCAGAAGCGGGGCGTTGTCGGACGGGGCGTTGGTGGACATGGGCTTGACTCCGTAACTGGAAAGTGACGAAGTGATTGAACGGCTAAAACCCGGATTGCGCACCTGTCAGATCTGACAGGTGCGGGCTGAAATCCGACGAACGGCACGTCATGAATGGCCGGTTTCAGGCGGTTTCGATGGCAAGTGGGGGCTTACTTCGTCACCGATTGCGGGTTCAGACCGCAAACGAGAATGAACGGTGCCTGTGCCAGCCAAACCGCTGGCAGACCGGCATCCCAAGGTGATTGCGTTTCAGGCAGGGTTGATCATGTTGCATCAAAAACCCAACGGGTACTGGATCACCACGTAGATCCGGTCAATATCATCCCCTGCCTGCGCCTCATTGGCCCGGTGCGAAACATGCGACACCTGCACCGACAAATCCTTCGCCGCGCCCGATTGCACGACGTATTTCAAATCGATATCGCGCTCCCAATGCTTACCGCCATCGCCTTGCTGCGGCTGGTAACTGCCGCTGTCAGGATCGAACGCGTTGTAGGCGCCGCCCTTGGGCGCATGGGTGCCGTCGATGTCGCTACCGCTGACGTAGCGGGTCATGAAGCTCAGCCCGGGAATGCCGAAGGCGCCGAGGTCGAGGTCGTAGCGCGCTTGCCACGAGCGCTCGTTGGCGCCGTTGAAGTCGGCGTATTTGATTGAGTTGGCGAGGTAGATCGAGTCGCCGCCAACGAAATCGAACGGCGTGTTGCCATTGATCCGTTGCCAGCCGAGCATCACGGCGTGCGGGCCGAAGGCGTATTTGCCGGACAGGCTGAACGCGGTGTTGTCGATGGCACCGGCCAGCGCTCGGCCGGTGTCGCGGGTGTGGTAGAGGTTGGCGTCGAGCAGCACGCCGGATTGCTTGAAATGCAGATTGCCGTAGTACTGGTGCCAGGTATCGCTGAGTTCAGACGCGTACAACGCGCCGCCAATCGGGGTGTCAGCGAACAGGTCGGCGCCGAGGAAACTGATCCCGCCGGCCTCGGTATTGGCGCCATAGCCGTAGAAATCGCCTTTGCCGGATGAGCTGTCCTGATTCTTGAACGCGGTGAAATGCCCGGCCACCAGATTGACGTGATCGAGCTCGGCACTGTTAAGCAGAAACCCGCTGGCGTACTCCGGTTGCAGGCGTTTGTCGGAGGTATCGAACACCGGTGTTTCGACGGTCATTTCACCGAAGGCGAGGGTGGTGCGCGAGGCTTTCAGCTTGAGCGCGCCGCCCGCGCTGGAATAGTCATTTTCGCTGCGACCGTCGCTGGTTACCGGCAGCAGACCGGTCCCGGAATGGCCCTTGCCGCCGTCCAGTTTCAGCCCGGCGAAGGCGTGGGCATCGATGCCGAAACCGACTGTACCGGGTGTGAAACCAGATGAGAAGGTACCGATAAAGCCTTGAGCCCATTCCTGTTTATAGTTTTTGCCGGACGGTGAGGGCGAGCGGTAGTCGTTGCTGAGGAAGAAGTTGCGGCTGAGCACTTCGCTTTTGGCGTCGTCGAAAAAACCGCTGGCGTGGGCGGTTGGGTTCAGACCGCAGAGCAGCGCGAGGAGGGTGAGACGCGAAGGGGCGCGGTCGATCATGGTCGGTGGCCAGCGGCAATTAAGGTGGCTGGAATGATCGAGGGATTGCAGCGCGAGAGATTGAGCGGATGTGCTCAATGAACGGCATCACATAACCACTGTGGGAGCGAGCTTGCTCGCGAAGGCGGTACATCAGTCAACATTTTTGCCGGCTGATATACCGCTTTCGCGAGCAAGCTCGCTCCCACAGGGTTTTGGGTTGAATGAGGATTTTGTGACTGGAGCTGAAATCTGTGGGAGCTGGCTTGCCAGCGATGGCGGCGTGTCAGTCAAGTTTATTCAGGCTGACAGACCGCCATCGCGAGCAGGCTCACTCCTACAGTTTTGATCGCGTTACGACAATGGCGGCGTGCGCGGCGGGATCTGGCGTTTGCTGCCGGTGGATTCGAATGCGGCGGCGAAGCGCAGCAAGTTCGAGTCGTCGTAGGCGCGGCCGGCGAAGGTCAGACCGACTGGCATGCCGATGTCGGCCATCACGCCCATCGGCACGGTCACGGTCGGTACGCCGAGGTGGCGGATCGCGAGGTTGCCATTGGCCACCCAAATGCCGTTGCTCCAGGCGATGTCGGCCGACTCAGGATTGACATCGGCGTCCGCCGGGCCGACGTCAGCGACCGTCGGGAACAGCACGGCGTCGAGGCCCAGCTTGTCCATCCAGTCTTCAAGGTCGATACACCGAGTCTGCTCCAGACCGCGCAGGCCATCGGGCACGGTGCTGATTTCATTCCAAGGCGTGATGCCGCGCTCGGCCATGCGCACGTATTCATCCATGCCCGCCACCAGATCGCCCTCACGGTTAGGCAGGGTGCCTGGTTCGTGCGGGAAGATCTTCGCGCCGTCGACGTCGACCAGACGCTTGAGTTGCGGGTCGCCGTTGGCTTGCAGGAAGTCGTCGAACGCCCACGCGGTCAGGTCCCACAGTTCATGGTGCAGGAACTCTTTGGAGACCAGACCACGGGTGAACACGGTTGGCGCTCCCGGACGATCGCCTTCGCAGTTAGAGACCAGCGGGAAATCGGTTTCGACGACTTCGGCACCGGCGGCTTCGAGGGCCTGGCGCGCCTGCTTCCACAGGTCGATCACCGATTCACGGGTGTTGATGCGCTGGCCAGTCGGTCCACCGATGCCGGGTGCTTCGCTGGTGCCGGCTTCAGGGTCGGCATTGATGAACATGCGCGGCACAGCGAAACGCTTGCCGGCCAGCGCTTTGGCGTCGGCGGCCAGCTCGGCGTAAGCGGCGGGGCGCACCTCGTTGACGCTCGGGATCGGCACCCACGGTTGCAGACGCCAGAGGTCGCCACGGGTGTCCGGGTCTTCGGCAACGACGATGTCGAGGACTTCGAGCAAGTCAGCCATGGTCCGCGCGTAAGGCACGACGACGTCCATGGTCGGGGTCAACGGCCAATTGCCGCGCACCGAGATGACACCGCGCGATGGCGTGTAGGCGCACAAACCATTGTTCGACGCCGGGCCACGCCCGCTCGACCAGGTTTCTTCAGCCAGACCGAACGCGGCGAAACTGGCGGCCGTGGCGGTACCGGCACCGTTCGACGAGCCAGAGGCAAACGGCGCGGTCAGGTAATCGGCGTTGTAAGGGCTTTCGGCGCGACCATAGACGCCGCGTTGCATGCCGCCATTGGCCATCGGTGGCATGTTGGTCTTGCCCAGGCAAATCGCCCCGGCCGCGCGCAGGCGTTCGATGGTGAAGGCATCGCGATGGGCGACCAGATCGGCGAAGGCCGGGCTGCCGGACGCAGCGGTCAGACCTTTGACCAGATAGCTGTCTTTGGCGGTGTAGGGGATGCCATCGAGCGGGCCGAGGGTTTTGCCTTGCGCGCGGCGGGCATCCGATGCGCGGGCTTCGTTCAACGCTTCAGGGTTGCGCACGACTACGGCATTCAGCGCCGTCGGTGTGTCGGCACCGTCATAGGCATCGATACGCGCCAGATACGCCTGCACCAGTTCGACCGCAGTGGTCTGGCCGGACTCGAGCGCGGCGCGCAGTTGGGCAATGGGAACTTCGGTGACTTCGATCATGCGGTCACCGCCGTTTGAATTTGGGTGTTTTTCTTGGAAGAGGTGTTCATAGCGGTTCTCGTTGCACGGCTTTACGCGACAAGGTTAAGACTGGCGCCTATTTAACACCAAGCGGGGCGCGGAGTAATCGGCGGGAATGCTGTTTGTTCGACAATGAATCCTCGGCGAGCCCTTCGCGAGCAAGCTCGCTCCCACAGGGACTGCATTTCAAATTGGAACCAGGCAGCCAAAGTGGAATGCATTCCAAATGTGGGAGCGAGCTTGCTCGCGAAGGCGTCAGCCCGGCCAACCCATCACTTCAGTCGATCACAGTACGCCGTACTCCCGCGCCGTCCGATCCACTGCGATCCGCGTCTTGTCGATCAACTCGTCCAGCTCCGTGCGTGTGGCCACCAGCGCCGGCGCCATGATCATCCGCCCCAATGTCGAACGAATGATCAAACCTTCCTCAAAACCAATCGTGCGGCAACGCCAGGCGATGTCGTTTTCATTGGCAAAACGCTTGCGCGTCGCTTTGTCCTCTGCAAACTGCAACGCCGCCACCAGCCCGACGCCCTGAATCTCACCCACCAGCGGGTGATTGCCGAACACTTCGCGCAGGCAATTCTGCAGGTACGGGCCGGTGTCGTTTTTCACCCGGGTGACCACGCCTTCATCGCGCAAGGCCTTGAGGTTGGCAATCGCCACAGCGGCCGCCACCGGGTGGCCGGAATAGGTCAGGCCATGGGCAAACACGCCACCTTTCTCGACCAATGCTTCAGCCATGCGTCGCGACAGAATCAAGCCGCCCATGGGGATGTAACCGGAGGTCAAGCCTTTGGCGATCGACAGCGTGTCCGGCTCAAAGCCGAACGTCTGATGCGCAAACCATTCACCGGTGCGGCCGAAACCGCCAATCACCTCGTCCGCACACAGCAACACGTCGTATTGACGGCAGATACGCTGAATCTCCGGCCAGTAGGTCGCCGGCGGAATGATCATGCCGCCCGCGCCCTGAAACGGTTCGGCGACGAACGCCGCGACCTTGTCAGCACCCAGTTCGAGAATCTTGTCTTCCAGTTGTCGCGCCGCGCGCAAGCCAAATTCTTCCGGGCTGAGGTTGCCTTCGTGGGCGAACCAGTACGGCTCATCGATGTGCGCCACATCGGGAATGGTGCCGCCCATCTCGTGCATGAACTTCATCCCGCCCAGCGCCGTCGCAGCGAGGGTCGAGCCGTGGTAGCCGTTCCAGCGGCCGATCATGATTTTCTTCTCGGGTTTGCCCATGACCTGCCAGAACTTGCGCACGGTGCGGATCAGCACTTCGTTGGCTTCGGAGCCGGAGTTGGTATAGATCGCATGGCTGTAGTGCTTGGGCAGCAGGCTGAAGAGCAGCTCGGACAGCTCGATCACCGCCGGGTGGGTGGTGTGGAAGAACATGTTGTAGTAGGGCAGTTGTTCCAGCTGTGCGGTCGCGGCGGCGGCGAGATCCTTGCGCCCGTAACCGAGGTTGGTGCACCACAGACCCGACATGCCATCCAGATAGCGATTGCCGTCGTTGTCCCACAACGCCAGCCGGTCGCCGCTGACCATCACTCGCGGGCCTTCCTCGTTGAGGACCTTCTGATCAACGAACGCGTGGATGTGGTGCGCAGCGTCGGCGGCTTGGTAATCGCGGGTGGTGCGGTCGAATTCGGCGGACATGGCTGATCTCCAGATAAACGGGATAAGTGAGTGCGTTCAATCCTGCGTTGTGCGAGTAAAGTTTTGTCACTTAAAAATATTTTTGTAAAGAAAATATTTGTCTGTGAAAAAATATCGCCGTAGGCTGAGCCCGACACGCAAGGATCATCAGAGGCAACATGAGCGGACTCAGAGAACGGCAGAAGGAACAGCGCAGGGAGGTCATCGCCGCAGCGGCGCTTGAGCTGTTCAAAAGCAATGGCTTCGCGGCAACCACGCTGGAGCAGATCGCCGTGCAGGCCGGCGTTTCCGCGCCGACGGTGGTCAATTACTTCGGCGGCAAACAGGAAATTCTGCTGGCCTTGCTCAAGCAACCGGACGAGCAGGCCATGCGCGAGGCACGGGCGAATCTGGACGCAGACAGCGATCCGCTGGAGGCGTTGTGCGAGTTCGAAGGGCTGATGACCGATTACCAGCTAGCCGCGATGCCGGCGTCGTTGTGGCGGGAATTGGCGCCGTTTCTGCTGACGGGCGACCTCGCTGAAGCGATGAACCCATGGAATGCGGCGGTGATTGAGGAAACCAAGGCCCTGCTTTTGCATTTCCAGCAGGCGGGAAAAGTGCGTGAATCGATCGATCTCGATGTCGTGGCAACGCTATTCAACCAATACGCAAACATGGCGTTTATCCGCCTGGCGACGCAAGAAGTCCCGGACCGAGCCGCGCATGCCTTGCACATGCGCGGGGTTCTGAACCTGCTGTGTCACGGCATGCTGGAGCGCTGATCGCCGCCATCACGCGCGACGCGTGGCGGGCACCCGTCGAGACGATGTGCCAGATGTGAACTAGGCTCACAGCGGTTCAACGGTGGCCCCATCAGGAGAGACCGAAATGGAAGACAAACCGCTGATAGCGTTTCAGAGTTCCAGAGCCTTGCTCGATGTGCTCATTCGAGCGGGGCTGATCACCATTCTGGTGTTGTTCTGCTACGACATTTTCCATCCGTTTCTCAATGTCATGCTCTGGGCGCTGATCCTGGCGGTCACGCTGTATCCGCTGAATCAGCTGCTGGGCGCGAAACTCGGCAATCGCTACGGCTGGGCGGCAATCATTCTGGTGCTGGTGGGCCTGGTGATTCTGATGCTGCCGTTAAGCCTGCTGGGCGCGTCGATCGCCGAGTCGATCAAGGGCAGCATGCACACGTTCGAAGCCGGGCAGTTCGAGATACCGCCGCCACCGGCCAGTGTCGAAGGCTGGCCGCTGATTGGCGCGCCGCTCTACGGCATCTGGATGCATGCGTCACAGGACCTGAGCTGGGCGTTCCAGGAACTGGCGCCGCACCTCAAGGACTGGAGCAAAGTGGTGTTGCATCAAGCCGCCGGCGTCGGGGCGGGCATCGTGGTGTTTGTGATTGCCTTGATCGTCGCCGGGTTGATCATGCACCACGGCGAGCGCGGTCACCGCACAGCGGTGGCAGTCACCACGCGCATTTCCGGGCCGGTGCGCGGCCCGCAGATTGCCGAACTGTGCACGGCAACCATCCGCGCCGTGGCGCAGGGTGTGGTCGGCATCGCGTTTATTCAGATGCTGCTGGTCGGCGTGGCGCTGGTGGTCATGGGCGTACCGGCGGCCGGCATTCTCGCCTTGATGGTGCTGCTGCTGGGCATCACCCAATTGCCAGTGTTGCTGATCACGCTGCCCATCGTGATTTATGTCTTTGCCGTGGACGGGGTCAGCGCCGGCACGATTATCTTTGCGGTGTGGATGGCGATTGCCGGGCTTGCCGACAACGTGCTCAAACCGATGTTGCTCGGTCGCGGCGTTGCGGTGCCGATGCCGGTGGTGCTGATTGGTGCACTCGGGGGCATGGTCACCAGCGGCATCATTGGCTTGTTCACCGGGCCGGTGATTCTCGCCGTCGGTTATGAGTTGTTTATCGGTTGGGTGTATCAACCGGCCGATGTCACCGAGCTACTGGAGAGCCAGCGCAAAGAACATCTGCCGTGACACTCGCCGCTCTCGCTGACGCATTGGCGTACCCCGACACTGAGGTCTAGGCTGGTCAATCAGTCGCCCTTCGGGCGCAACGCCCACCCAGGGACAGGAGCGCAACCGATGAAAGCCCCAGCCAGTATGGTCTGCCTGATGTTCACGTTGGTGCTCGCGCCGGGTGCCCGCGCCGAAGACCCGCCCGCCACGGCGACGGCCGAGGCCACGGACGATGCGCCGTTGATCAACCCGCAAGTGGTCGACAAGCTCATCGACATGGGCAATTACCTGCGCAGCCTGCCGAAATTTCAGGTCGATGCCCAAGTCTCGCGCGACACCGTTCTGGAGTCCGGGCAGAAGATCAAGACCGAGTCCGCCAATACCCTGAAAGTGCTCGGTCACGACCGGCTGTATGCCAAGTCTGAGGGCGACGTGCGCACCCGCGAGTTCTTCTACAACGGCAAAAAACTCACCCAGTATTCGCCCTACCTGAAGTACTACACCACCGTCGACGCCCCTGCCACCGTCGCGGAAACCCTGCACAAGGTCGAGAACTTCTACGGGGTGCAGGTACCGATGGAGGATCTGTTTCTGTTCGGCAGTGACCAAGCGCAGATCGATGCTTTGAAAGCCGCGCTGTATGTCGGGCCGTCGGTCATCAAGGGCCAGCTCTGCGACCATTTGGCGTTTCGCCAGGAAGGCATCGACTGGCAATTGTGGCTGACCCGTTCCGACAAACCCTTGCCGTGCAAACTGGTGATCACCACCACTGACGAGAAGAGCTTCCCCGAGTACAGCGCGGTGTATCAGTGGAACCTCAAGCCGACCATCCCGGACACGCAGTTCACCTTCAAACCGGGCAAAGGCGATGTGGCGATTGCGTTTAAAAAAGCCAGCGATCAGGGAGGGCAGTGACATGAGCAAGTCGATGACGTGGAGCCTGTTGTTGTCGCTGGCCGCCGCAACGCTGTTGACCGCCGGTTATGTCGCCGAAGCCGATGCCCGTGGGCAGCGCGCTCAGGGGCATGCCCGCGCCAACGTCAACCGCGCGCCGGCGCCGAATGCGCAACGGGCGCAGCGGATCAATGCGCCGCAGCGCACCAACAATGTCAGCGCCGGCAATCGGGTCAGTTCGGGCAATCGGGTCAATGCCGGCAACAACGTCGGCAACCGCACGAACGTCAACAATGGCAACCGAAACGTCAACATCTACAACAGTCGCGATGTCGATATTGATGTCGACGGCCATGGCCGTTATGGCTACGACGATCACTACCATCCGGTGGCGGCCGCAGTGGCGGTAACGGCAACCGTCGCGGCCACGGCGGCGGTGGTGGGGGCGATCTTCACCCCGGCGCAAATGCCCAGCAGTTGTGTGCAGGTGATTCAGTACAACGTCGCCTACATGCAATGCGGTTCGACCTGGTACCAGCCGCAGTATCAGGGCAGTGATGTGACGTATGTGGTGGTGAACGCGCCTTGATCAGGTTTTCGGTATCCACGGTTGCATCTGCGCGAGCATGCCACGGCCACCACGGCGCAACCCGGTGGCCAACGTCAGCCACGACAGTTCGGTGACAATGACGTGCGCGGCAGGTACCAGCCGCACTTCACCGGCGGTGCCGCCGGCCGGCCCACCGTCCGGCATGAAAATCGTCAGCCAGTCATCCACGTTTTCGACGATCAGGCACAGCCGAAAACCTTCGCCCTCGGCAATGATCCCGACCTTGGAACCGTCCTCGTTTTCCAGCCCGGCAAAGCGCGCCGTGGTGTCCTTGAACAACTGGTAACCCGGCAGGTTGCTCAGCAGCTTGTTCTCGGTGGCTTCCATCGCCCGTGCTGCCGCTGATGTACGCGCGAGCAACCCGGCGAGAAAACACAGCACGATCAGACCCAACAACGTCGCCATACTCACCAGTGTCACGCCCGCGACGTCATAGCCCTTGAACATCGGCAACAGCTTTTCCACCGGCCCGCGCAACAGGTGGATGGCTTTTTCGATCAACACGACGATCAGCACCAACGGCAAGATAAACAACAGACCGCCGATCACGGTGGTCTTGATGAACTTGTACATGACGGCTCCTTGAATGACGTGCGATCGGATTCAAGGCTAGCTGATCTGTGTCCACCTGCCGGAAGGCCAGAGCGCCCGAACGAGCGAGCGGTATCAGCGCCGCCAACTGCCCAACGGTAATTCGACCTCGCGCTCGGCAGCAGCCAACGCTCTTTCCAGCCCGGACTTGTCCAGCGGTGCGCAGTAAGCCGGTTTGGCCCGCTCAAATCGCCAGCTCTCATTGAGGCCTCCGGCGTCGACCGCATCAAAACCGAGGTCATCCAGCAAACCCGCGACCAATGCCTTGGCCTGCGCGTCATCCGCTGCGATGGGCAGGGCGCGCCGCTCGCTGGAATCCTGCGGGCGGCCATCCGTAAGCAAGTCCGCTGCGAGGATGGCGTTGAACACCTTGACCACCGTGGCACCGCGCAAATGCTCGGCGAGCAAGCGGCTGGTGGTGCTCTGGAACGTGTCGAGCGCAGCGATGTGGCCGTCGCGATCCGGGTAATAGTTGTTGGCGTCGAGCACGGTTTTGCCTTCGAACCACGCCGGCGGCAGGCTCGGGATGTGTTCGTAGGGAATGGCCACCAACACCACGTTGGCAAACTGTGTGGCCTGTTCGGCCGTGCCGATCTGGCAGCCGGTGATACCGGCGAGCACGCTGCTCATGGTCTTCGGGCCGCGCGAATTACTGAGCATCACTTCGTGCCCGGCAGCGAGGGCGATTTGCGCGACGGCGCGCCCGATGAAGCCGGCTCCAACGATTCCAATGCGCATGGTGTGTTCCTCTGTCAGGTGGGGAGCCACTATGATGATTCCTGACCAGGTGCAGATAAATCGCACTCTGTTACTTACTTTCGCTAACAGGAGTATCGAATGGATCGGCTGACCAGCATGGCGGCTTTCGTGATGGCGGCCGAAGCCGGCTCGTACGCCAGCGCCGCGCAACGCCTGGACATGTCCGCGCAAATGGTCGCCAAACACGTGGCTGCCCTTGAGCAGCGGCTCGGTGCACGGTTGCTCAATCGCACCACGCGCCGGCAGAGCCTGACGGAGCTGGGCCAGGCCTATTACGAGCGCTGCAAGCACATCGTCAGTGAGGCTGAAGCCGCTGATTCACTGGCGCAAGTCATGAATGACACGCCGCGCGGCAAACTCAGGGTCAGCGCGCCGGTGAGCTTTGGCTCTTACAGTCTGATGCCGTTCGTGACCGCGTTCTTGCGCGAGTACCCCGAGGTGGAAATCGACCTGCACTTGACCGACCGCCCCGTGGATCTGGTGGAGGAGGGGTTTGAGGTGGCTTTTCGGATCGGCCCGCTGGCGACGGCCAGCCTGACCGCGAGGCCATTGGCTGCGTATCGACTGATCGTCTGCGCGGCGCCACGCTATCTGGCTGAATACGGCACGCCGCAAGTGCCCGCCGATCTGCAACAGCATGAGTGCCTGGGTTACGCCTATTGGTCACGGCCCGCCGACCATGAGTGGTCATTTTTCAATGGCGCTGAGGTCGAACGCGTGCCGGTCAGCAGTCGCCTGCACGTCAACGAGAGCAAGGCGTTGTTGTCAGCGGCGGTGGATGGTTTCGGGATTGTGCTGGGGCCTGCCGATTTTCTTGAACCGGCGTTGCGCAGGGGGGAATTGGTGAGGTTGTTGGAGGGCTTCGAAGCGCCGAGCAGACAAATGCATTTGCTGTACACGGCGCATCGGCAGAAGACGGCGAAGGTTCGTCAGTTCATCGATGCCGCGGTCAGGCGCTTTGCCTGACCGGGCATACGGCTCAGTTAATGCGCGGATGCTGCTGCACCAGTTCCTTGCGCTTGGCTTCCAGCGCGGCAATTTCGGCGTCGATGTCTTCGATCTTCTGTTCGATGTTGTCGTGGTGTTCTTGCAGCAGTTCCTTGGCCTCCTCAAGGTCAGAGGCCGCCGGCGCGGCGCCACGCAACGGCTTGTTGGCGGTTTCCTTCATGGTCACGCCGGTAATCAGACCGACCACGGCGATGACCATCAGGTAATACGCCGGCATGTACAGATCGTTGGTGCTTTCGACCAGCCAGGCGACCACGGTCGGGGTCAGGCCGGCGATCAATACCGAAACGTTGAACGCCGCCGCCAGCGCGCTGTAGCGAATGTGCGTGGGGAACATCGCCGGCAGGGTCGAGGCCATCACGCCGATAAAGAAGTTCAGCAACACGGCCAGCATCAGCAGGCCGGCGAAGATCAAACCGATCTTGCCGCTGTTGATCAACATGAAGGCCGGAATCGCCAGAATGAACAAGCCGATGCTGCCGACGACGATAAAAGGTTTGCGGCCAATCTTGTCGCTGATGAAACCGATTGCCGGCTGCACGAATAGCATGCCAACCATGATCGCGATGATGATCAGCACGCCACGGTTTTCGCTGTAGTGCAGGTTGTGCGACAGGTAACTCGGCATGTAGGTGAGCAGCATGTAGTAGGTGACGTTGGTCACCGCCACCACGCCGATGCAGGTCATCAGGCTGCGCCAGTGTTTGGTCGCGACCTCTTTGAAGGAGACTTTCGGGCCGCCGGCGAGGCCTTCGCGATCGCCTTGCTCAAGCTTTTCGACGTGCTGCTGGAACGCCGGGGTTTCTTCCAGGGCGTGACGCAAGTAGAGACCGATCATGCCCAGCGGCAAGGCAAGGAAGAACGGCAAACGCCAGCCCCATTCCTCGAACTTGGCTTCGCCCAGCGTCGTCGAGATCAACACCACCACGCCGGCACCGAGGACGAAACCGGCAATCGAGCCGAAATCCAGCCAACTGCCGAGGAAGCCGCGTTTACGATCCGGTGCGTATTCAGCGACGAAGATCGACGCGCCGGTGTACTCGCCACCGACCGAGAAACCTTGCGCCATTTTCGCCAGCAACAACAGGATCGGCGCCCAGATGCCGATCGAGGCATAGGACGGAATCAGGCCGATGGCAAAGGTGCTGAGCGACATGATCACGATGGTCGCGGCGAGGACTTTCTGCCGTCCGTACTTGTCGCCCAAAGCACCAAAGAACAAGCCGCCCAGCGGCCGGATCAGGAAGGGCACCGAGAACGTCGCCAGTGCGGCGATCATCTGTGTGCCGGGATCGGCGCCGGGGAAGAACACTTTGCCGAGCACATAGGCGACAAAGCCGTAGACACCAAAGTCGAACCATTCCATGGCATTGCCGAGTGCAGCAGCGGTGATCGCCTTGCGCATCTTGGCGTCGTCGACGATGGTGATGTCGTTCAGGCCGATTGGCTTGACGGTTTTCTTGCGTGATTTCATCCGGGTCTTCTCTTTGCTGATCCATCGTGCCGCGTAGATGCCATCTATTTGATGGCGCGTACTCTTTGGCTCAGATACATGAGGACACGAAATAATTCACTGCTCGCTGCTTTTTTTCCTGGCGCACCTGTGTAGGAGCTGCCGAAGGCTGCGATTGATCGTTCCCACGCTCTGCGTGGGAACGCAGCCGGGGACGCTCCGCGTCCCAACAAGATCGCAGCCTTCGGCAACTACAGGGGATATGTGTTTACCGGCGGATGGCCGAATACGAATGCCGCAGGTCGCTGGCCCAGCCATCGAGCACAACCTTGACGTCATCGGCGGTCAGCACCTGCTGGTCGTTCTCCAGCGGCACGCCGGTGCCTTTACGCACCACTTCGGCGATCACTTCGCCGGTCGAACCGTCCTCGAACGACACTTCGGTGGCAACCACACTGTCCTGATCACGAATACCGGTCGCCGTACTCACCCCCGCAGCGACTAGCGTCACCGGCAGCCACTCATAAAAGCGCAAACCCTGAGTGCTGGTCGTCACCTGGGTAATGGCGGGGCGCACCACCAGGGTATTCGGCCCCGGTTGATTGACCAGATGCATGACTTTGCCCAATTCTACCCGCAGCGCCGCGTCGTAGTAGTCGGTAACCCCGGACAGCGTGCTTAAAGGAATCCGCTGCGTCGGCTCGGCACTCGGATAAAACTGACTCGGCGCCAGATAAACCTGCGTGTATCGACCCCGGGCGAGGGCCGGGCTGACCCACGCCAACACGGGCTGACCGGACGGCGACTGGCGCTCGGTCAACACGCTGTAGTCATGCAAAAACCCACTGTGTTCCGGCGTTTTGCTGCTGCACGCCGCCAGGTTCAGCGTGGCGACAATTGACAGCGACAGCGAACGAATGCGCGACATCAAACGGCTTCCTTGTGTTGCGCCAGGTTGTCCGAGCACTCGATGTGCAATCGACCGTGGGCCATGATCCAGTTCATCAGGTCAGCGGTGTTGACGCTGTGCACGTATTCCACCCAGTGCGCATTGGTCGGGCTGAAATGTTCGAAGTAACGGCGTAAAACCACCGTACTTTGATCACTGGAAACCCCCATGCACGATTCCTGAAACACCACCGGTGTGTCCGGGCCGAGCGCGGCGGTGCGCTGGCTGAGAATCAACGGCCGATTACCGTTGTGCTGCGTGATGCCCGGTTTGCTGTTCAATACCTTCATGCCAATCCCCCCGTTGGAAATAGCTGCAGAGTGCCCGCACGGTTTTGCCGGAGGATGTCCGCTTGATGTCTGGCGCGTAGAAATGTTGCTCGATTGAAATAAATGACCGGCGCGGTGAATGGCTTTAGATTGGCTCTTTTTGGTGCATGGATCCTTTCACTGTGAGCAGACTGCTGTTCGTCGACGACGACGTGGAAATTCTCGCGCTGCTGAAGAAATTCTTCGTGCAGCACGCCTATGAGGTCGACGTTGCCCCAAATGGCGAGGCGATGTGGGCGGCCATAGCGCAGCAGCGCCCGGACACGATCATTCTTGATCTGATGATGCCCGGCGAAAGCGGTTTGAGCCTGTGCCAGAAGGTGCATACGCAACTGGGCATTCCGATCATCATGCTCACGGCCATGGCCGAACTGAGCGATCGCATTGTCGGTCTGGAACTGGGCGCGGACGATTACCTGACCAAGCCATTCGCCCCGCAGGAACTGCTCGCGCGGGTGCGCGCCTTGCAGCGTCGTGCCGGCGAACAGCGCCAAGCGGTTGAGCCTTCGCGGCCGGTGATCGCCTTCGCCGGTTGGCATCTGGACATCACCTGTCGCGAACTGCGCTCACCGGAAAACGTGATGATTCCGCTGTCCGGCGGCGAGTTCGATTTGCTGGTGGTGTTCCTCGATCATCCGCAACGCATTCTGACCCGCGAGCAGTTGATCGATCTGACCCACGGCCATGGTCATGACGCCTTCGATCGCAGCATCGATGTGCAAGTCAGTCGCCTGCGCCGCAAGATCGAACCGGACAGCAAGCGCCCGGACCTGATTCGCACCGTGCGCAACGGCGGTTATCTATTCACCGCCAAGGTCACTCGCTCGTGATCCGCCGACTGTGGCGTGGCGACACCCTGAGCCGGCGCATCGCCCTGACCATCATTGCCGCGATGGTCGCTTCGCTGGCGTTGAATGCGCTGTTCGTGCAAGTCGCCGGCATCTGGGCACGGCCGCCGATTGAACGCACCGGCCTGCTGGAACAGATTGCCGCGACCTCACGGGTGATCGAAGCGGCCCCGGCCAACCTGCGCCCGCAACTGGCCGATGCGGCGAGCAGCGCCATGCTGCACGTGTCGTGGAAAGCGCAACGCGCCGACTTCGAACTGCCCAATGACGGGCTTCGCCTGCCAGCGAGCAGGGTGCCGGTGCTGCAGCAACTGCTGGGCAATGATCGAAAAATCGAGGTGTTCAGCCCAGGCGATTGGCCGAACGGCAGTCCCCAGGCGCATTACGCCGCCGTCGTGCAATTGGTCGATGGCAGCTGGCTGTCATTTATTCCGCCGGAGCGCAGCTGGGGCCTGGAATTTGGCGTGCGTATCGCGATCGTCATCGCCTTGGGACTGATTGCCACATTGCTCGTCGCCTGGATCGCCACCCGGCAACTGGCCAACCCCTTGCAGCGTTTCACCCGGGCCGCCAGACGTTTCGGCACCGATCTGCGCGCACCGCCGATCAAGCTCGAAGGCCCCGACGAAATCCGCCAGGCGATCATCGCCTTCAACACCATGCAGGCGCAGATCCAGCATTTCATCGCCGAGCGTACGCACATGCTCGCGTCAATTTCCCACGACCTGCGTGCACCGTTGACACGCATGCGCTTGCGCAGCGAATTCATGGAAGACCTCGATCATCAGGGCAAGCTGATTCGTGACGTCGAGGAGATGCAGTCGATGATCAACGCTGCGTTGGCGTTCTTCCGCGAAGACACGCACCGCGAGCAGACCACGGCATTCGATCTGTCGGAGCTGCTGCAAACCATCGTCGATGATTACCGTGATCAGCAGATCAATGTCGACTTCGGCGGCCCGGCGCATCTGGTGTATGAAGGCCGGCCACTGGGGATCAAGCGGGTGGTCGTCAATCTGCTGGAGAATGCGCTGAAGTATGCACAGCGTCCGGTCATTGCGTTGAAACGTGACGAGTATTCGATCTGCATCGAGGTCAGCGACGAAGGCCCCGGTATTCCCGAGGCGGCGTTGGAACAGGTCTTCGATCCGTTCTTTCGCCTGGAGGCTTCGCGCAATCGTGATACCGGCGGTGTGGGGCTCGGGCTGTCGGCGGCGCGGGCGATTGCGCGCGAGCAGGGGGGAGAGTTGACGCTGAGCAATCGCCAGGGTGGAGGGTTGTTGGCGCGCGTCGAACTGCCACTCTAGGGCGGACAGCTTGTACGCATTTCTCTGCAACACTTTGAAACATTCGCGCGGCACGGGCGGTCAACAGCTCACATCCCGCATAAGAAGCGTCCATGAAAACCCCGCGTCCCTCCGCCCGACTTGAACCGCTGTCGCAACTACGCAATCTGAAAATGGCCCGATCCGCGCACGCCTATGTGCGCGGCAGCACCGTGCAGTTTTACGAATGGCTGCACAGCCAACCGGGCCGCAGCCTGCCAAAAGGCCCGGCGGTGTGGATCTGCGGCGATTGCCATGCCGGCAATCTGGGCCCGACCGGCGATCTGAAAGGGCAGATCGATATTCATATCCGCGACCTTGATCAGACCGTGATCGGCAACCCGGCGCATGATCTGGTGCGCCTGGCGTTGTCGCTCGCCACAGCCGCTCGCGGTTCCGACCTGCCGGGCGTGGCCACTGCACGCATGCTCGAAGAAATGATGCGCGGCTACGAGCAAGTCTTTGACGGCGATCTTGAGGAAGATCCACCGCGGCCGGCGCAAGTCAAAGCCGGCATGCGCAGTGCCGTGCAGCGCACCTGGAAGCATTTGGCCGAGGAGCGCATCGAGAACACCAAACCGACGATTCCGCTGGGCAAACAATTCTGGGCGCTGTCGCGCGATGAGCGCGCCGCGCTGAAAACACTCTGTGCCACGCCCGAGATCCATACGTTAGTGACGTCCTTGAAGGGCCGCTCGACGGATGACCGAGTGAAAATGCTCGACTCGGCGTATTGGGTAAAGGGTTGCAGTTCGCTGGGGCTAAAGCGTTATGCCGTGCTGCTGGGCGTGGGCAAGGGCGATGACGAGGAATATTGCCTGCTCGATATCAAGGAAGCCGTCGGCGCCGCTGCACCGCGCGCCGCCCGTGCATCAATGCCGCGCGACAATGGCAAGCGCGTGGTCGAAGGCGCGCGGTTTCTTTCACCCGGGCTGGGCAATCGGATGCTGGCGACACGCATGCTCGACCACGGTTTTTTCGTCCGCGAACTGCTGCCGCAGGACATGAAGCTGGAACTGGACCAGTTGAGTCAGCGCGATGCGATGCTCGCGGCCGGCTATCTGGCACGGGTCGTCGGCGTGGCACATGCCCGGCAAATGGATCTGGCCACCCGGTCCGAGTGGATGGCGGATTTGCAAACCTGTCGCTCGAAACGTCTGGATGCGCCGTCGTGGTTGTGGACCAGCGTCGTGCAACTGGTGGGCAATCATGAAAAAGGCTATCTGGAACATTGTCGGCGCTATGCGCTGCAGCATTGATTCAAGAACCGAGCTACTGGGCCAGCCCGGCGAGTGCAATGCCCAACGGCTGCGCCGCTCCCGTCGCAGCGGCTTTCATTTCACTGCGGTAGCCGTGGGGACTGATGCCCAAATGCTTCTGGAACGCACGGCGCATACGTTCCTCGCGGCCAAACCCCGCCGTTTCGGCAACGCGCTTGATCGGCTCGCTGGTGGTTTTGAGTAATCGGGTGGCTGTTTCCAGGCGCAGATTTTCCACCCCTTGCGCCGGGGTATTTCCGGTGGCGGCGACATAGGCGCGGGCAAAGTGCCGTGGACTCATGCCGAACTGTTCAGCCAGCCGCTCGACGCGCAGATCGCCATTCAGATTAGCGGCAATCCACGCCTGCAGACGCGCCAGACGCCCATCCGGATCGGTGCGCAAAGCGTTGGATTGAGCGTTGAGCGAAGCGCTCAGTTGTGGCTGTTCGGCGCCGCGCCAGAGGAACACCGTGAAATAACGCGCCAGCGCCAATGCCACTGGCGCGCCGAGGTCTTGTTCAACCAGACCAAGTGCCAGATCAATGCCGGCGGCGGCGCCGCCGCAGGTCCACAGATTGCCGTCGTGCAGGTACAGCGCATCGCTCTGGCAGCGTACCGCCGGGTAGCGCGCCTGCAGTTCAGCGGCGAATTTCCAGTGTGTGACCACCTCACGCCCATCGAGCAACCCGGCGGCGGCCAGCGCAAAGCTGCCGGTGCCAATCGAGCAGAGGCGACGGATCTGTGGCGCGCGACTGCGCAACCAGGCACAGGCGTGTTCATCCGCCTCGAGCGCGGCCATTCCCGGGCCACCGGCGACGATCAGGGTATCGATCAGCGGGGCCATCTGGTCGATCTGCGCCAGCGAGCGGGTCGCCACACTGATGCCCGAAATCGACATGACCTGTCCGCCCTGTGGCGACGCCACCAACAGCCGATAGGGCGGCTGACCAGTGAAGTTGCCGCCCAATACGCGCGGTATCGCTGCGAATACCTCCAACGGACCGGCCGCATTGAGCAGCAACAGATCATCGAAAGCCAATACCACCACGGTGCGCGACGGCAGCGGCGGGGTGTCCGACATGGCAGTAAAGGAGGGGTGTTTGGCATGGAGCGGCACGGCGGGCCTCGACATACTGGGTTTCAACGCAAAACGAGGGCACGACAATGCCGGTAAAACCTTCCGTTGCCAAGCAACCGCGCAGCCGACACGTCGCGTTGTATCTGCGGGCGCTGCTGTGCGCTGCCACGATGCTGCTGATGCATTCGGTGACAGCGGCGGACAGCGCTTTGAAAATCGGCGACCAAAGCGGTTTGACCCAGGCTTTGCTGCAGGCCGCGGGCGAAGATCAAGGCATCGCTTATGCGCTGTCGTGGCATCCGTTTCTGGCCGGCACGACGATGCTCGAAGCCTTGAGCGCCGGGGCGATCGATGCCGGTGTGGTGGGCAATGCACCGCCGGTGTTCGCTCAGGCCGGAGGTTTCGATGTGCGCATTGTCGGCGTGTCGAGCGGTGCGCAAAACAACAATGCGCTGTTGGTTCCTGAAGGTTCCGGCGTCCGGCAAGTCGCCGACCTGAAAGGCCAACGCATTGCCGTGGCCAAGGGCAGCAGCGGCCATTACTTGTTGTTGGCCGCGCTGCAGCGAGCCGGCCTCACACCCCGTGATGTGAACATCGCTTACGTCAGTCCGGTGGACGCACAGAATGCGTTTGCCAGCGGCAAGCTCGATGCCTGGGCGGTGTGGTATCCCTTCGTCGGCCAGGCCACATCGCGCGGGGCACGGGTTCTGGTCGATGGCAGCGCCTGGCCGGAAACCGGGCTGAATTTCACCGTCGCCAGTCTGCAGGCACTGAATGATCCGCAGCGCGCAGGACCGTTGGGCGATCTGCTCGCCAGGCTGGCCCGCGCTCAAGCCTGGGCCACTGCGCACCCGCAAGAATGGGCTGAGGTGTTCGCGCAAACCACGCGCCTTCCCGTCGCGCTGGTGCAGGAAATGCTCGCGCATCAGGATCTGCACTATGTGCCGATCGAGTCGTCAGTCATCACTTCGCAGCAGCGTCTGGCTGATCTGTTTGCCGCTGAGCGTCTGATTCCGCGACCACTGCAGATCGGGCTGATCTTCGACGATCGCTTCAACCCGTTACTGCCCAACAACCCGTAACCGATTCAGTTCACCTTGCCGCGTTGCTGGCGGCAGGTTTTCACACGCCCGGAGAAAAGCCATGCCTCACCTCGAAACCACCACACTCAAACGCCGTAAAACCGGCCTGATCGCTGTCGATCATGCCCGCAGCGCTGGCGGCTACACGCTGTTCGCGCCACAAACGGCGGATGGCAATGTGTTCCTCATCGACCTCGATGGCGAGGTCGTGCACCGCTGGAAACTGCCCCAGCGCCCTGGCCGCGACGCGGTGATCTTGCGCAACGGCAACCTCGGCTACAACGGCAACCATCCTGATTCACCGGATCTTTTTCCGGGCTGGTCGGTGTGGCACGGCGGCGCGTTCAGCGAAGTCACGCCGCAAGGCGAAGTGGTCTGGGAACACACCGATCTGCTTCACCACCATGATGCGCAATGGCTGGACAACGGCAACCTGCTTTACACCACCGCCGAGCCGTTGAGTGCCGAATTGGCCCGGCGTGTGGTCGGTGGCATTCCCGGCAGCGAGGCGCCGGGCGGGGTGATTTATGCCGACGTGGTCAAGGAAGTCGATCGTCAGGGCAACGTGGTGTGGGAATGGCGCAGTTGGGAACATCTGCGACCTGAAGACTATCCGCTGCACGAATGCTTTGAACGTCACCACTGGCCAATGACCAACGCGGTCACACCCGGCCGTGACGGCAAGGTGATTCTCAGCTTGCGCAGTGTTTCATCAGTGATCGCCGTGCAGCGTGGCAGTGGTGAAGTGCTGTGGCGATTGGGCCACGATTTGGTCGCGCAGCAGCACTGCCCGAGTGAACTGGAAAACGGCAACGTGCTGGTGTTCGACAACGGCATCTTCCGCCCGCACGTGAGCATGCCGCACTCGCGCATTCTCGAAATCAACCCGGTGGCGCAACGCATCGAATGGCAATACGCCGATACCCCGGGGTATGCGTTTTTCACCCCGTTCATGGGCGGCGCGCAGCGTTTGCACAACGGCAATACGCTGATCACCGAGGCCAACTTCGGCCGCTTGTTCGAAGTCACCCCGGCCGGTGAAGTGGTCTGGGAGTACGTCAATCCGCATTTCGCGACGTATCCCGATGCGGCCTCGCGACGCTATCTGCCGGGCGAAAACAACGCGATCTTCCGTGCCCACCGTTATCAGCGCGCAGACCTGCCATGGCTGCGTGACTGAACACGCTCTGACATCCACCGCAACGATCACGCTCACGCACGCCACGCGCAGCGAAGTATCGACTCCTCTCGAAGAGCGGCGTGCAGCCGCTCCAGGAATCACCGATGAAACTTCTTTATTCGCGCAACGTTTCTGCTGGCGCCTTGGGTTTGTGCTCGTTAATGCCGCTACTGTCGGCCACCGCCAGTGATGTGCCCAACAACAACGATGTGCTGCAAACGGTCACGGTCGAGTCCCGACGCCGTAGCGAGGACGCGCAGCAAGTGCCCACCGCCATGAGCGTGCTGGGTGCGCAGACCCTCGAGGAACAACGCCTGTACCGCTTGCAGGATTTGCAGCAGGCGATGCCCAGCGTCAACGTCGCATTCATGCACGCCCGGCAATCGAGCCTGTCGATTCGCGGGTTGGGCAATAACCCGGCCAGCGACGGTCTGGAAGGCAGCGCCGGGACTTATCTGGACAACGTCTATCTCGGTCGCCCCGGCATGGCCGTGATGGATTTGCTCGACATCGAGCAGATCGAACTGCTGCGCGGCCCGCAAGGCACCTTGTTCGGCAAGAACACCACGGCCGGTGTGTTGAACATCACCACGCGCCGGCCTTCATCAACACCCCAAGGCAGCTTCGCCACTTCGGTAGGCGAGGACGGTTATACGCAAAACCAGGCGAGTTTTTCCGGGCCGCTCAACGACACGCTGACCGGGCGCATTGCCGCGTACAAGACCCACGAAAATGGCTACGTGAAGAATGAATATGACGGCCATACGTTGGGCGGCGGTATGCGTCAGGGCGTACGCGGGCAACTGCTGTTTCAGCCCAATGACGATTTCAATCTGCGCTGGCTGGCTGATTATCACGAAGAGGATTCCAGTGCCGGCACACGCTCGCTGTTCAGCGCCGGCCCGAGCATCAATGGTGTCAACCGCTATGAACAGCGCGCAGCGGCTGTCGGGGCGACGTTGGTGGATGGGCGTCGGGTCAACCTCGACGCCGATCAGAACGTCACGGTGTTTCAGGGCGGCACATCGCTTGAGGCAAACTGGACGCTGAGCAGCGATTACACGCTGACATCGATCAGCGCCTATCGCTGGTGGGATTTCACCCCCCGTAACGACGATGAACTGAACGTCGATGTGATGGACAACGTCGGCCAATCGGCGCGCGACAAGCAATACTCGCAGGAGATTCGCCTGGCTTCGCCGGTCGGCGAGCACTTCGATTACGTGCTGGGCGCCTATTACTTTCGCCAGGAAATGAGCAACAAGGTGTTCACCGACTACGGGCCGTTGGCCGACACCTGGAATGGCACCCCGCAAGGCGCGCTGAACAACGTCACCAGTATTGGCCACGGCGATGTCGACACCGACAGTTTTGCTACGTTTGCCCAAGGCACCTGGCATCTGACGCCGCAGCTGGATTTCAACCTCGGCGTGCGCGGCACCTATGAACGCAAACTGGCGCAAGTCACGCGCAATGCTCCCGTCGGAGGTGCCAACGTCAGTGGCGCGGCAGCTGCCGCCAGAGCCGGGCGCCTGGGTGCTTACGATTCCGGTGACTTGAGCCTCTACAGCTTCAGCCCTTCGGCACTGGCGAGTCTGGCCTGGCACGTCAGCGATCAGGTACTGGCGTATGCATCGCTGTCTCACGGCGAGAAATCCGGCGGGGTCAACCTCAGTGTGGCGAGCGCGCCGGTCGCGGGGGCTGACTCACTGTTGATCGGCAGCGAGCGAGCCAACGACGCCGAACTGGGGATCAAAACCACGCTGCTTGATCAGCGTCTGCTGCTCAATGCCAACCTGTTCTGGACAGAGGTGCACGGCTATCAGACCAATGCCTACGACGACGTCAATCTCACCAGTTACCTGACCAACGCCGGCACCGTGCGCAGCCGTGGTCTGGAAGTCGACAGCAGTTGGCGGCCAGTCTCGGGGCTGACGATCAACCTCAATGGCGCCTTCAACGACGTGCGCTATCTGTCTTATGAGGATGCGCCGTGCCCGGCTGAAGTCGCCTTGCGTCCCGGCGCTCCGGCAGCCTGCGACCTGAGTGGCCACGCGGTGGTCGGCGCGTCGAAATGGATCTTCAACACTAACACCAGTTATCAATGGAATTTGCACAATGGCCTGCAACCCTACGTCAACGGCAGCTATGCGTGGCGTTCCCATGCGGTCGGCACCGTGGATGATTCGCGCGACGCGCAGTTGCCGGGTTACGGGCTGGTGAATCTGTCCAGCGGTGTGCGCGGCGATTGGGGCAACGGACAGTGGGACGTATCGCTGTGGTTGAAAAACGCCTTCGACAATACCTACTACACGACCCTTTGGAACTCACCCAACGGCGCCTACACCGGGGTGTTGGGCACCCCACGAACATTGGGTATGACAGCACGATACGATTTTTGATCGGGCATCTTCAGGTTGCCGGCGTGAAATTTATTCTGTAGATTTTCATGAAATTATAAAAAGATAATTTCATGAGGTCGGGAATGTTTCAGCAATCCAGCCAGCACGTCGACAGCTATTACGCCCACAGTTGCGCCGATATTCTGCGCGATCGAGCGGTGCTGGAAGGTGAAATTGACGCCGACGTGGTGATCATCGGCGCCGGTTTCAGTGGCCTGCACACGGCGCTGCGCCTAGCCTTGGCGGGCAAACGCGTGATCGTGCTGGAAGCCAGTCGCGTGGCGTGGGCCGCTTCTGGGCGTAATGGCGGGCAAGCAATTCTGGGTTGGTCGTGCGACATGCCGCCGCTGGAAGCTGCGCTGGGACATGAGCGGGCGAAACGGCTTTGGGACGGCATGCGTTGGGCTGCTCGGGAATTGCGTGAATTGCCGGGTCGTCACGGCTTCGATATCGATTATCGCCCCGGGCACCTATGGACGTCGGTGATGCCACGACGGGTCAGCCTGCTCAGCGAATGGCAGCATGAGGCCAGCCACAAGTGGGGCCACGATGTGTTGCAGTTCATCCCTCGTGAACAATTGCCGGAATGGGTGGCCACCGATCGCTATCAGGCCGGGCTTTACGATCCTGAGGGCGCACACCTCAATCCTCTGAAACTGGCCTTGGGCCTGGCGGCCGCCATCGAGCGCGCCGGCGGACGTATCCATGAACAAAGCAAAGCGTTGAGTTATCAGGAGGAGGGCGCAGGTTTTCGCGTCAACACTGAGCGCGGCTCGGTGCGCGCCGATGTGCTGGTGCTGGCCTGCAACGCTTATCTCGATGAACTCGACCCGCAGCTGTCCAGTTGCATTCTGCCGGTTGGCACTTACCAGGTCGCCACCGCACCGCTCACCCCCGAGCAGGCCAGCGCGCTGTTGCCGCGCAACGTTTGCGTGACCGACAACCAATTCGTCCTCGATTACTTCCGCCGCACACCGGACCACCGTTTGTTGTTCGGTGGCGGCTGCACCTATCTGGGCGGTATGCCCAAGGACATCGCCGCAGCGACTCGGCCCTTTCTCGAGCGGGTGTTCCCGCAGCTCAAGGGCGTCGGCATCGATTTCGCCTGGGGCGGGCACATCGACTTGACGATGAAGCGCACGCCGGACGTTGGCGGCGAGGGCAAGCGTTATTGGCAGCAAGGCTACTCGGGCCACGGCGTTCTGCCGACATTGGCCGCCGCGCGTGCGGTGTCCGATGCGATTCTTGGCGATGAGGATGAACTGGCGTTGTATCAGGGCTTGAGCAATGGCCGTTTCCCCGGCGGCAAACATTTCGCTGCACCGCTGGAGGCCATTGGCAAGGCCTGGTATCGACTGCGCGACAGCATTTGATGAGATTTTGATCATGAACAAGCAAGAAGAAATCGCCGCGCTGGCGATCCTCATCCACGACCTGCGCAAGCACAAGAAATGGACCCTCAAAGAGCTCGCCGACAAGATCGGCCGTTCGGTGGGCTTTCTGTCACAAGTCGAGCGCGGTTTGTCGCGGCCAACGGTGGCGGACCTGACCGCGATCAGCGAAACCTTCGGCGTGCCGACCACTTACTTCTACAGCCTGCCCAAGCCTAAAGAACTGCCGTGGGTCACGCGGCCGGATGAGCGCCGCACGCTGTATTACGCCAATGGCATCACCGACATTCTGGTGTCGCCGCAGATCCGCGCGTCTTTCTCCATGCTCGAAAGTCATCTCGAAGCCGGCGCGAGCAGTGGCGACCGCCATTTGACTGACAGCTCGGAGCAGGGCGGTTACGTCCTTGAAGGCGAATTGACGCTGTGGCTGGGCGACGACGAAGAACCGACGACGTTGAAGGCCGGCGACAGCTTTCAATTCGACAGTCATACCCGCTGCCGTTACGGCAACCTCACCGAGCAGCTCACCCGCGTGCTCTGGGTCTACACCTGATAACCATAAAGGATGAACACGATGGACGCTGTCTGCGCTGACCTGCTCGCCGAAGTGCGTGCCTTTCGCCAACGCTACCCAGAGGTGCGTTATGTCGACCTGATTTGCCTGGACATTCCCGGGCACTTTTACGGCAAACGCTATCCCGTGGACATGCTCGAAAAAGTTGCCGGCGGCGGCGTCCTGAAGCTGCCGCAGAACTGCGTATTGTTGGGCGTGCAGGGTGGTTTGTTTCCGATTGGCGATTACTGCTTCAACGACGGCGACCCGGATGCCGTGCGCCGCTTGGTCCCGGGCACACTGAAGCCAGTGACCTGGGAGGCGCAGCCGCTGGGGCAGATGCTGATCACGTCGGACGGCACCGAAAAACCGATCGAATTCGAACCCCGTGAAGTCCTCGCACAGGTGCTCAAACGCCTGGCGCGCAAAGGCATTCACCCGGTGGTGGCGTTCGAGCTGGAGTTTTATCTGTTCGACAAAAAACTGCGCGAAGGCCTGCCGCAATTTGCCCGCGACGATCTGACCGACGATGCTGATGATCAACCGAACTTGCATATCGAGCGGCTTTCACGCTTCGCGCCGGTGCTGGATGACATGGTCGAAGCCACACGGGCGCAGGGTATCGATGCCACGGTGATTACCGCTGAGCTCGGCCCCGGCCAGTTTGAAATCAACTTCGGCCATCTCGACGACGGTTTGCGCGCGGCGGATTGGGCAGCGTTGTTCTGCCGCAGCACGCGCGGCGCCGCGCTCAAGCATGGCTACCGCGCCAGTTTCATGGCCAAGCCGTACTTACAGCATCCTGGCAGTGGCATGCATGTGCATGTCAGCCTCTACGATGCTGATGGCAATAACCTGTTGGCGGTGAATCAGCAGCAGTCGTTGCGCCATGCAGTCGCCGGATGCCTGGAATTGCTGCCGCACAGCATGCCGATCTTCGCCCCGAACCAGAACTCGATGCGCCGATTGGGCGGCACGGTGAATACGGCGACCAAGGCCAGTTGGGGCTTTGAGGATCGTGATGCGTGCTTGCGCATTCCGGAGTCGGACGTGAAGAATTTGCGGGTTGAATATCGCTTGGCGGGGGCGGATGCCAATCCGTATCTGGTACTGGCGGCGATTTTGGTGGGGTTGGAGCATGGGTTGGAGTCGGGCAAAGAGCCCATCGCACCGCTGAACGAAGACCGCAGCAGCGGGATCGATTTCCCCAAGGAGATGTTCGAGGCCGTGCGCGCGATGCAGGATCAGCCGCAGTTGCGCGAGGGCTTGGGCGCAGAGTTTGTCGATGTGTATTGCGAGAATAAACGCCAGGATCATTTGGCGTTTATGCAGGAGATCAGTGCGCGGGAGTATCGCTGGTATTTGTGACCCGGTGCTTATCCAGAGCGCGGCTTGAATGGGCGCATTTGCGCGCATTGCACGCCTGCTGGCGTGGAAATCGAAGGTCACTCAATGATGCGTGATCGAAAACCGGGCGTTCTCCACAGTCGTTGCGCAGAGACGCAAGGAAAGTGATGTCGAGTAACAAAACGGCCCATTGAAAGGAATCATGTATGACCACCCCTTCACCTGCTCACACCCTGAGTGCATTGCCCGAGCTTGATTACTATCACAGCAGATCGGTGCTGCTGCCTGTTGAAATAACCACCCTTGATGCCTGGAATTTCATGCGGGCCAAGCCGGGACTGTTCATGCGGCTGGCGTTTCGAACGAGGGATGCGATTTCCTCGTTATTTGGCGTGAAGCGCATCGGCGGTTTCTCTGGCGCCCGTCGAGAGGCAATACAGGCTGGCGAAAAGCTGGATTTTTTTCTGGTGGAGCATAGTGCCCCCGACGTGCTCGTTCTGAGCGTAAGAGACCGACATCTGGATGTCATGATTTGCCTTTCGATAACAGATCATGTGTTTACAATCACATCGTCTGTCGTAACGCATAACGTCTTTGGGCGCATCTATATGTTGCCGGTGGGCGCAGTCCATAAGGTGCTGGTCAATAGGGACCTCGAGCGTCTCAAGCGGAATACAGGCGCCGCCGAAGTGTAGTTAACGGTGCCAGCGGCGGGAGAGCTGCTGTGGGGCAGAGGCAGACGTTGACGGTGGAACGAGTAAAAGCAAGAAGATTTGGAGTGGAACCATGCAATGCACCTGCAACGGTAAAGATGACCTCGTAGATATTAGTCAGGGTTACACGGCGTTTGTCGCGGGAATGCGCTGCCTTGCAACGGGGGACTGGATCAAACTATTGCAATGTGCCGGGTGCGGGCAGCTTTGGCGAGCGGATGAGTGGGATAAATACCAAACCCTGTACGCCGGCAAACTGGACTCGCCCGAGGGTTGGGAATCAGCTGATATGGAAACTTTGATAAAGCTGCGCATGGTCGAGAACCATGGCGGTCTGGATACATCTGCTTGTCTGGCGAAGGACTGCCAGCAACCTGTACTCAAGGGAAGAGCCTATTGCGTTGACCACTTTTATGAAACCGGAGCAAGAGCCTGAAGCGCTGAAACTGGCCAGTAGAGCGGGATTAAAGGACGGTCACGTTTTTCTGAATGTGGTCTGTCTCTGAAATTTTCCCCAGCCCCTCAACCCTTCAACGACATCGGCTTGTCCCCACCCGGCGGTAAGCCAAACAGCTTGCGCACCCCATTAAGAAACGCCCCATAAGGTCGGCCCAGCACCAGCATCATCACCGCTGCACCCAGCAGGCGCGCGTGCAGAACCTGATCCCAGGTCATGCCGGCGATGAAACGTTCATTGATGATGCCGGTGGTGGTGAAAAACAGAATCAGCGCCGTGGTGTCTGCAATAAATGCAGTCCGACGCGTTGGCTGTTGCAGGCGTTGCGGCCAATCCGCAACCGGCACACCGATCAACTGCTGACGCCCGAAAATTCAGCGTTGATCGTCATCGATTATCAACCGGTTCAGGTGTCGTCGATCCGCTCGATGCCGCGTGATGAACTGGTGTTCAACATCACCAGCGTCGCGAAGGCGGCGGTCAATTACAACCTGCCGATCATCCACTCGACCGTGAATGTTGCGACCGGCCGCAACAAACCGCCGATTCAGGCGTTGCAAGCGGTGCTCGGCCATCTGCCGACCTATGACCGCACGTCGATCAACAGTTGGGAGGACACCGAGTTCAAGCAGGCGGTCAAGGCACTCGGGCGCAAGAAACTGATTATGACGGCGCTGTGGACCGAAGCGTGCCTGACCTTCCCGGTGCTCGACGCGATCCAGGAGGGTTATGAGGTTTATGTGCCGGTCGATGCGGTGGGCGGCACGTCGTTGGCCGCGCACGAGGCGGCGTTGCGCCGAATGGAGCAGGCGGGGGCGAAGCTCATCAGCCGCGTGCAAATGTACTGCGAACTGCAGCGCGACTGGGCGCGAGAGGTGACGGTGCCTGGCTTCATGGGTGTGTTCGAAAACTTCGACGGTTTCAACGCTGAAAAGGCGCTTCAGGAGGCGGACGAAAAGGTCTGATTAACGGGCCGTTGTTAAAGGTGGCGCCGGCAATAGCTGGCGCTGCTTTTATTTAGCTTTTTTGAACGCCTGAAAATAATCTGAACCGCTGTAGGACCTGCTCGCCTAATGATTAGCTTGTGGTCAATCGCACAGGCGCTGTGTCAATCACGGCACACTCCGAGAGGTGGTCAACGTGGCTAAAGACGAAAAGAAAAGCAAAGACAAAGGTGACGCTTCGAAAGCCAGCAAGGATCTGAAGGACAAAAAGTCATCACCTGAGAAGAAATCAGCGGCGGCTTCGGCGCTTTCAAAGTCCTCCGACAAGGACAAGAAAGACAAGAAAAAAGACGCCGAGCCCAAGAAGTCTGCGAAAAAAGCCGATAGCAAGCCCGAGAAGGCCAAGGATTCAAAGAAGGCTGATAAGCCGGCTAAAAAGAAAAAGTGATCTTGAAGGCAATAAAAAACCCGGCATTCAAACCGGGTTTTTTATTGCCTGCTATTCGGGGCCTCAGAGCGCAGCTTTCACCTGCAAACCAAACACCAACGCATTGTCGATGTTCTGCCCGGAAAACGCGCCCGGTTCGATGATGTACTGCACATTCGGGCGCAGGGTCAGCCAAGGCGTGGCCTGATAGCCATAACCGAGTTCGATCAATTGCTCGGCACTGTCCAGGTTCGGGAATGCCGTGCCGTTGTTCAATGCGGCGTCCTGCAGCACGTCGCGGCTGCGCGGGTTCGGCACGGCGCGGCCGTAACCCAACGCGAGGGTGTCGCGCGGACGACCTTCGAACGGCTTGTACAGCACCACGCCGGTGCCGTACCACTTGCTGAACGGTGAGGCTGCTTCGCTCGCCGCCGAGTACTGACCGAAGGCGTGCAGGCTGCGGCCTTCTGACGTCGGCGAACTCCAGACGGCTTGATCGATCAGCAAATAATGACCACCGCGACCGGACACTTCTTTGTCGCTGCCGATGCGTTTTACATCGGAGCTGTCGTAGTAGTAACCGAGCTTGTATTCGCCGGGCAGGGCGCCCGCGTGCTTGTACACCAACTCGATAGGCACCACGGTGCCGGTGGTGTGTTTCGGGTCCAGGTGCCAGGCGCGGCTGGAGTTGCCGTTGCTTTCCGGGTCGACGTTGAAGGCCGCCACGCGCAGTTGCCAGGAAGACGACAGATCGTATTTCACCCGCACGCCGAGGCGCGCGTTGGGGTAGTTGGTCCAGCCGCTGCCGCCGGACATGTTCAGCGGATGGCCACAGAAACCGGCGTTCATGAAGTTGCACAGAATGCCGCTGTCGAGACCACCAAGGTCGTTGCCCATGGCCATGTAGCCGAGTTTCACATTGAGCGCTGGGGTAAACAGGCTGCGCTCGTAACTCAGTTCGGTCAGGCGCGTGTACAGGCCGCCGTAGTTTTCTTGAATCGGCAAGCGGTTGCCGACGAGGTCTTCCGAGGCGCTGTTACCGCGTCGGTCGTTGATGGTCAGTTGGACTTTGCCGGCATTGTCGACGCCGTACAGTTTGCTCAGATCGAACTGCACGCCGAGCTTGATGTTCTGCGAGTAACGCGCCGAGCGATGCAGGCCGCCGTCGGCGTTGTAGGCCATTTCACCGCTGTAGTCGCCGGTGAATTTGATGCCTTGTTCATCCATCTGATGACGCAAGCCACCCCAGTCACCGGTCAGGGTGCTGCGGGTCAACAGATCAGAATTGTTGTCGGCCAGCGCGGGGAGGGTGGTGCATGTGAGGCCCAGCACCAGGCCTTTGAACAGGTTGGAACGGGAAAAACCAACAGCCGATAGCATGTAAATCTTCCTGCAGAAAACTTGAGCAATAGGGGGAAAGCAGCGCGGCACCCGAAGGTGCCGCGCTTTACGTGAACACCGTGGTTTACGGCAGGGCGTAAGCCATCACGTAGTCGCCGCGATCGGTCGACTGACGCGCACCGCCGGCGGTGATGACGATGTATTGCTTGCCGGTTTTCGGCGAAACATACGTCATCGGGCCGCCCTGGCTGCCGACTGGCAGACGTGCTTTCCAGACTTCTTCACCGTTGCCGCTGTTGAACGCGCGCAGGTAGAAGTCTTGGGTGCCGGCGATGAAGATCAAACCACCTTGGGTCGACAGCGTGCCGCCGAGGGTTGGCAGACCGATCTTGATCGGCAGGTGCATGCGGATGCCCAGCGGACCGGTGTCTTCAACGGTGCCGACCGGAACCTGCCAAGCGACTTTCTGAGTCTTCATGTCGATCGCGGTCAACGTGCCGTACGGCGGCGCCTGGCAAGGAATGCCGGCCACCGACAGGAAGCGGTTCTTGTTGACGGCGTACGGCGTGCCTTTCAGCGGTACGGCGCCCATACCCGTGTTCAGTGCCTCGCCACCACCAGCGGCCTGGCCTTTGTTCTGCGACGGGATCATCTGAATCCACAGACCCAGGCGCATGTCGTTGACGAAGATGAAACCGTGCACCGGGTCAGTCGAGAGGCTGCCCCAGTTCATGCCGCCCAGCGAACCCGGGAAGCTCAGGGATTTATCGGTGCCCGGTGCGGTGTACAAGCCGTCGTAGCGCATGCCTTTGAAGTCGATACGGCAGAGCAACTGGTCGTACGGAGTCGCGCCCCACATGTCCGATTCGGTCAGGTGCTGCGCGCCGATTTCTGGCATGCCTACCGATTTCGGCTGAGTCGGGGAGTACGGTTCGTTCGGGATGTTCGCTGCTTTGACCGGGACTTCTTTAACGTCGGTCAGCGGTTTGCCGGTAGCGCGGTCAAGCACGTAGATCTGCCCGGCCTTGGTGCCGATGACCAGCGCCGGAACGGTTTTGCCGTCCTTGGTGAAGTCGATCAGGCTCGGCTGCATCGGCAGGTCGAAGTCCCAGAGATCGTTGTGCACGGTCTGGAACACCCAGCGCTCGTCACCGCTGGTGGCGTCCAGCGCGAGGATCGAAGCGCCGTAGGTGTGATCGAGTTTGCTGCGCTCGACACCATAGATGTCGGTGGACGAACTGCCCATCGGCAGGAACACGGTGTTGGTCGCCGGGTCGTAGGACATCGGTGCCCAGCTGTTCGGCGTACTGCGCACGTAGGTGCTGCCGTCGGCCGGTGCGTTTTTATCCTGAGGGTTGCCCGGGTCGAACGCCCAACGCATGGCGCCGGTCATCACGTCGAAACCACGGATCACGCCGCCGGGCATGTCGGTTTGTACGTTGTCGGCAACGCGACCGCCAACCACGACGGTGGTGCCGGCCATCAGCGGCGCGGACGACAACTGATAGTAACTGTCCGGCACGTTACCCAGACCGGCCTTCAGATCAACCTGGCCGTTGTTGCCGAAACCCTGGCAGAACTCGCCGGTGTCCGCATCGACCGCGATCAGACGCGCATCAATGGTGTTGGTCAGCAGACGACGCTGGCAATTGGCAGCCGGCGCCGGTTTGGCTTCGATGATTTTCGAATTGGCCGGCTGAGCGATGGCGGCGGAGGCGTCGAAATAGGCCATGCCACGGCAGCGCTGCCAGACTTTCGATTGAGCGTTGATCGCGTTCTTCCACAGCTCTTTGCCGGTGTCGGCATCCAGCGCAATCAGGTTGTTGTGCGGAGTGCAGATGAAGACTTTGTTGCCGACTTGCAGAGGGGTCAGCTGATCTTCGGCGCCGTTGCCATCGCTCTCGGCGACGTCACCGGTGTGGTAAGTCCACGCGACTTTCAACTTGTCGACGTTGGCGCGATTGATCTGGTCCAGCGCGGCGAAGCGGCTGCCACCTTCGGTATTGCCGTAGTGGGCCCAGTCCTTTTGCGCTTTGTCCGGCTCGACCGGGGTCAGACCCGGACCAGTGCCATTTGCCGCAACGGTCGGGTGCGCGACGAACATGTTGCCAGCCGCCACAGCCACGCCGACCGCCAGCACCGCCGCCACGGCGTAAGCGCCGCGACCTGCCACGTCACCGTTGGCACGCTTGAGCAGCGGGTAGACCAGCGCCACGACCAGGCCGATCACACTGAACATGAACAGGCGCGAGAACACTGGCCAGAACACCAGACCGGCATCGCTCACCGCCCAAATCGCGGTGCCCACCAGGAACGCGGCGAACAACCACGCGCCGCTCGGCTTGAAGCGCGCGATCAGCAGACCGGAAACGGCCATGACCAAGCCACCCACCAGGAAGTACCACGAGCCTCCCAGGCTGACCAACTTCACGCCGCCCGCAGCCAGCGCCAAGCCGAGCAGGGCGATGACGACGCCCAGCCCGACCAGAATGAATTTTGATATGCCCGAGAGGCGTTGACTCTGCTTCACGTTGAGTGTCCCGTTGAAATGAGGCGCGCATTATATAGTTAGGTAACTACCTAGTTAAATCACAAATTTCAACGTGAAGCGTAGTTCGAGGTTTTGACTCACGCACGAGGGGACTCAGATGTGGAAATGTCTGTCAAAACTCACACAAAAAACGCCGTTTTGTCAGGTTGATTGTGATTTATGACAGATATCGGATGCTGTGCTCTCAGGCCTAAAACACTTTGGCTAGGTTGTAAATGCGACGAATAACCGCCAATAGCCCCGCCCCAGAGCGGTCAGTGGACGCGTCGAGCTATATGGATATGCTTTTTTAATCTTGGAGTTCGCCGTGTTTTACCGCTCAACTGGCGCCTTTTTGATAGGTGGATATTTATGTCCGAGCGGTGTGAGGTAGTGGTTTTAGGCTTGGGAGCGATGGGCGCTGCCACGGTTTATCAGTTGGCGAAAGCGGGGGTGAACGTTGTCGGTATTGATCGTCATCACCCGCCGCACAACCTCGGTTCCAGCCATGGCGACACGCGCATTACTCGGCTTTCGGTCGGAGAAGGCGCGCAATACGTGCCGATCGTGCGCAATTCTCATCGCATCTGGCGTGAGCTTGAGGCCCTGACTGGCGAGTCTTTGTTCGAGCAATCGGGCCTGTTGGTGCTGACGTCGAGCGCCGAGTTCGATCCTCAAGATGAGACCGACTTCACCCTGCGCACCATCGGCCTCGCGCAGACTTACGGCATCGAGCACGAAGTCCTGTCCGCCGAACAGATTCGCCAGCGCTTCCCGCAATTCGCCAACGTGCACGACTCGGCCATCGGCTATTTCGAACCGGGCGGCGGCTTCGTGCGCCCGGAGCGCTGCATCGATGTGCAGCTCAAACTCGCCGAGCAACACGGTGCGACGCTCTACAAAGGCGAGACCGTCACCGGGATCAGCTCGAACGAGGAGGGTGTCACGGTCACCACGGATCGGCGCACGCTGTTTGCCAATAAACTTGTGATCAGCGCGGGCAATTGGAACGGCGAGTTGCTCGGTGAGCCGTATGAGAATTTGCTCAGTGTCTACCGGCAAAAGCTGTTCTGGTTCGAACTGGAAGAGAACGCCGGACTGGTCGGCCACTCACCGACGTTCATCTTCACCCACGGCCGCGGCGACGACAAAATCAACTACGGCTTTCCCGCGCTACCCGGCGAAAGCAGCATGAAAATCGCCACCGCGCAGTACCACACCTCAACGTCAGCGCAGGCCATTGACCGCACGGTATCAGCGGCCGAAGCGCAGGAGATGTACGAGCAGCAGGTACACGAGCGCATCGCAGGCGTGACCTCTAAAGTCCTCAAGTCGGCGGTCTGCGCCTACACCGTGACCCCGGATCGCCATTTCATCATCGACGAGCATCCGTCGCTGCAACACACCCTGTTCGTCTCGGCCTGTTCCGGACACGGTTTCAAGCATTCCGCGGCGCTGGGCGAAGCATTTGCACAGTGGTGCATGCGCGGCTCGAGCGACCTGGATCTGTCCTCTTTCTCCCTGAAACGCTTCGAAGGAAAACTATCGTGAAACGCGTCGCGCTCTCCGTAGCACTGCTGGTCGCCGCCATGGGCTCAGCCTCTGCCGAAACCCTGAAAATCGCCGTGGTGCCCGTGCCCCATGCCGAGATCCTTGAGTTCTTGAAGCCGGAGCTGGCCAAGGAAGGGGTGACGCTGGATGTCAAAGTGTTCTCGGACTACATTCAGCCCGACCGGCAGACCGATGAAGGCTTGCTCGACGCCAATTACTTCCAGAGCAAACCGTATTACGAGGCCTACAAGAAAGATCGGCCGAGCAGCGATCAAGTGCCGATCGTCGCCGTGCACATCGAACCGTTCGGTGCCTATTCGAAGAAGATCAAAAGCATCAGCGAACTCAAGGATGGCGCGACCATCGCCATTCCCAACGACCCGACCAACTCCGGTCGTGCGCTGCTGCTGATCGCCAAACAAGGCCTGATCACCCTGAAGGATCCCGACAACATCATGGCGACGCGTCTGGACATCGTCAGCAACCCCAAGCATCTGAAGTTTCAGGAACTCGAAGCGGCCATGCTGCCGCGGGTGTTGAATCAAGTAGACATGGCGTTGATCAACGCCAACTACGCGCTGGAAGCCAAACTGGTACCGCACAAAGACGCGCTGTTTATCGAAAGTTCTGAATCGCCGTACGCCAATTACCTGTACGTGCGCCGCGACAAGGCCAATGCGCCGGCAGTGCAGAAACTCGGTGCGCTGCTCAATTCACCGCAGGTGAAGCAGTTCATTCTCGAGCGTTATCACGGCGATGTGGTGCCGGCGTTCTGACTCCGTCGGGAGCCGCCAGAAATGCTGACGGCTCCCGACATCCTCAAGCGTTCTCTTCAACCCGGCGCACATTGCCCAACGAATCACGCTGCATCGACTGCAGGTTTTTCTCGATGGTTTCGCACAGGGCTTCCATCTGAATCTGGTGTTCGCTGTGGCGAAACGGGCTTTGCAGATCGGTGCCGATGCGTTCGATGGCCAGCAGCATAAAACCCACTACGGTCGAGGCCAACGGCGTGAACCAGCCCAGGGATTCAACTAGCCCGACGGGCACGATCAGGCAGAACAGCGAAATAAACAGTCGCGGAAAATACACATAAGGGTAGGGCAGCGGCGTATTCGCAATCCGCTCCATGCCGCCCTGACTGTTGGACAGATCCACCAGTGTCGACTCCAGCCGCGCCAGGCGAATGCTGTCCAGACGCCCGGCCTTGTATTCCCGCGCGAGCAAAGTTGCCGATCCGGTGAGGATATCGTTGGCAAAGTTATTGGTGGTGCCGCTGCGGGCGAACTCATCGGCGGGAATGAACGCGCGGACTTCCTCCGGACAAGGCTGGCCTTGCAGATGCGCCGCGAGGCAGTTCACATAGGCCACATGCCGGCGCAACAAGGTCGACTTGACCGGATTCACCTCGCCGTCGGGATCATCCAGCAGCGTCAGCACTTGGCGGGCGAAGCTGCGCGAATTGTTGATCATCGAACCCCACAGCGTGCGTGCTTCCCACCAACGGTTGTAAGCGCTGCTGTTGCGAAAACTGATCAGCACGATCAAGGCCGAACCCAATAACGTCAGGGGCATCAATGGCAGATTCAGCTTGGCGTTGAGAAACAGCATGAAGTCGACGGTGACGGCAATGTCCCAGAGCAACAGCCAGAACAACGCCCAACCGACATAGCCCAGAGTCTTGATGATCAAACGGTATTTTCTGACGATGGCTGCTTTCAAACGGAAACCTCGTGGTGAGCGGTAAGCGTTAACGCCTTAGCTCGGACGCTGTTTTCGCGGGAAAGGTTCGGTTTTTGCCGTCACCGCCCGGCCGATGACATCGACGCGGTGTAGACGGGCCACTCACTCCGCGAGCGCCTTGCCCCTGGCAATTGAAAACGCTTGCGGCAGGCGCGCACCATTCTTCACCGCAAGAATCTCCGCCATCACGCTAACGGCGATTTCCGCAGGCGTCTTGCTGCCGATGTAGACGCCGATCGGCCCGTGCAGGCGCTCCAGCGACGCCTCGGTTTCACCAAAATGCTCGATCAGGCGTTCGCGGCGCAGTTGGCTGTTGCGCCGCGAGCCGATCGCGCCGATGTAGAACGCCGGGCTGTGGAGGGCTTCGAGCAGGGCCAGATCGTCGAGTTTGGGGTCATGACTCAAGGCGACGATGCAGGTGCGCAGATCGACCGCGAAGTCGCGGACCACGTCGTCCGGCATGCCGACGATGCGCTCGACACCGTCTACCGCCCACGTCTCGATGTACTCGGGACGCGGATCGCACACCGCCACTTTGAAACCGTTGAATAACGCCATTGTGGCCAGATACTCGGCCAGTGCGCCGGCACCGATCATCAGCATCCGATAACCCGGCCCCAACGTGTTGAGCATCTGCGCGCCGTCGAAGCTGAATTGTTCCGGCGTCGCGGTCGGTTCAAGCATGACCCGACCGGACTCCAACGTCAGGCGACGGCGAACCAGTTGCCCAGCGTCCAGTTGCGTCAGCAGCTCATCTAGAGACTGCCACGCCGGGTTGAATTCAAGGATCAGTTCCAGCGTGCCGCCACAGGGCAAACCGAAGCGATGCGCCTCATCGGCACTGACGCCATAGCGCACCACTTGCGGTGCGCTGTCGCTAAAAGCGCTGCCGCCATGGGCCGTGGTGTAGCGATGGATCAGATCGTCCTCGATGCAGCCGCCGGACACGCTGCCCACCACGCGACCGTCGTCACGCAAAGCCATCATCGACCCCGTCGGCCGTGGTGAAGAACCCCAAGTGCGCGCCACCGTGGCGAGCAACACACGCTCGCCAGCGGCAAGCCAGTCCCGCGCCGTGCGCAAGACCAGCAAGTCGATGCTTTCCATTAAAACCTCCTCTTAGCGCATCTGCAGGATGATCGGGCTGCTGCTGGCCGGATCGGTGTGTTCCCGCAGTTTGCCCACCGTCTGCGCATCGACAGCACCGCCCTGATTGCCCCAGGTGCTACGCATGAAGGTCAGCACTTCGGCGATCTGCTGATCCGACAGCTGCTCACGGAAGGCCGGCATGCGATAGGCATCCGGCACGCCAGCCGCGACGACACGCTGCGAACCATTCAGGGTGATGTTGATCGCCGAGGCGCTTTCCTTGGCCAATGCAGAAGTGGCGCCGGCCAGCGGCGGCATCCATTCAGGTTGCCCCTTGCCGTCCAGGCCATGGCAGGAAGCACAGCGCGTCACGTAGGTGTGAGCACCGGGCGAGTCCAGACGTTGCGCTGCCGACACCGCTTGATACTGCCAAGGTGCGCCATCGTGTTCGCGATCCCCGGGAAGTGACTTCAAATAGTGGGCAATCGCGCTCAGATCGTCATCGCTCATGAACTGCGTGGAGTTGTTGAACGCTTCGGTCATCGAGCCGTAGACCACCGCGTGTTGGTTGCGACCGGTCTTGAGGAACTGCACGATCTCCGGTTCGCTCCAGCGGCCCAGACCGGTGTTGTGGTCATCACGCAGGCTCGGCGCGTACCAGCCATCGAGCAGGGCGCCAGCGAGGTACGGTTTACCGGATTCATCCAGCGCCTTCTCGTTGAACGCCAGGCCGCGCGGGGTGTGGCAACTGCCGCAGTGCCCGGCGCCCTGAACGAGGTAAGCGCCACGGTTCCATTGTTCATCCTGCGACGGTTTGGCCGCGTAGGGCTCGGCGTCGACAAACACTCCGTTCCACAGTGCAATCGGCCAGCGCAGGTTCAGCGGAAAAGGAATCGCGCTGGGGATATTCGCCTGTTTCACCGGCGCCACGCCTTTCATGAAGAACGCATACAGTGCGCGCACATCATCGTCACTGAGTTTGGCGTAGGACGGGTAGGGCATCGCCGGGTACAAACGGCGGCTGTCGGGGGCGACGCCGTGGCGCACCGCCCGGTCGAAGTCCGCCAGGCTGTAGTGGCCAATGCCGGTTTCCGTGTCCGGAGTGATATTGGTCGCGTGGATCGAGCCCAGCGGCGTGGCCATTTCCAGACCGCCGGCGAACGGCGCACCGCCCGGCACACTGTGGCAGGCCACGCAATCGCTGAGCCTGGCGACGTATTCGCCACGCGCAACCAGTGCCGGGTCGATGTCGGCCACGGCGATCTGAGGGGTTTCAAGGCGCGAGACAGGCTCGCGGGTGACATACCAGGCCAGCAGGCCTGCCGCGACCAGGCACGGCACTGCCAGCCAGCCAGCGGTTCTTGCGAATCGGCTGTTATTCATGGACGCTCCGGCGCTGATCAAGTGAAGGTGTGTCGGCTCATGGGCAGGCTGCGCACCCGCTGACCGGTTAGCCTTGCCACCGCGTTAGCGACGGCGGGCGCGACGGCAGGCAACGGCGGTTCACCGATGCCACCCATTTTTTCCCCACTCTCGACCACTCGCACATGGACCCGGGCCATCCGCGCAGGCGGCAGGATCGGGTACAAGTCGTAGTTGCGCGCCCGGGGTTTGCCATCCACCCAAACGGCTTCTTCCACCAGGGTTTGCGACAGTCCCAGCGCCACGGCGCCATTGACCTGCGCTTCGACAATTGCCGGGTTGACGATGCTGCCCGGGTCAATCGCCTGCCAGATGTCGTGCACCTTGACCTGGCCGTTCTCGATGGACACCTCGGCGATCACCGCCGTCTCCGTACCGAACGGCGAAGCCATGGCCACGCCGCGTGCACGTCGGCTGCCATCCTCGGCGGTAAACGGCCCGCGCTTCCAGCCGCCCGACAGTTCAGCCACCGCTTGCAGCAGCGTGGTCAGGCGTTTGTTGTCACGCAGCAGATGCAGGCGCAGGTCGAACGGGTCCTTGCCACCCTTGTCGGCCAGTTCATCGAGGAACGATTCATAAAAGAAGTCGTTGAGCGAATTGCCCACCGAACGCCAGTAACCGAGCATCGCCGGGCCTTTGACGTAGATTTGCGCGATGCGTTTGTTGGGGATCGCGTAGGACTTGCCCGACAACCCTTCAAGCGCCGTCGGGTCGAGTTTCTCACCCTGCTTGCCGGCGAGGGCTTCGGTTGGGCCTTCAGTGGCACTGATCGCTTCGATTGCCAGCGGCCAGCCGTCGTTGTCCAGCGAGGCGCGGAAATTCACTGCAGCAACGGGACGGAGCACGTCACGCAGGAACTCTTCCTCGCGACTCCAGATCAGTTTCACCGGACGGCCAACCGCTTTCGCCAGCGCAATCGCCTGCGGGTAGGGACTGGCCGAGTCGTAGAGGAAATGCCGACCAAAGAACCCACCCAGCAGTGGCGAATGCAAGGTGATGCGCGACGGATCGAGGCCCGTGCGTTTGGCGATGTCCGCGCGGAACATGTCCGGCGCCTGATTCGGTAACCAGACTTCCAGCGAACCGTCCGGGTTGAATCGGGCCAGGGCTGAAGGCGGCTCCAGTTGGCCGTGGTTGAGGTATTGGTTGTGATAAGTGGCGTCGATGCGGGTCTTGGAATCCTTGAGAATCGCCGCCACGTCGCCTTCGTTTTCATCATCTTTGGCCGGGCCTTTATCTTCAGCGAGGCGCTTGAACCAGGCATCGCTGGAAAAGTCGGCGGGCATCGGCCGCACTTTGCTGTCGGCCGTTGGTTCTTGCCAGTCGACCTGGATCGCCTCGACCGCACGTTTGGCGTGCCACCAGCGCTCGGCGACTACTGCCACAGCGCCTGGCAGGCGGTGCACGGAATGCACGCCCTTCATCGCCTTGACCTGATCTTCGTTGCGCAGGTTGCCGACCGTCATGCCCAGGCGCGGGGCATGTTGCACGGCGGCATGGAGCATGTCGTCGACCTTCAGGTCGATGCTGTACAGCGCTTTGCCCGTGGATTTGTCGTAGGCATCGAGGCGTTTCACCGGTTTGCCGATCCAGCGGAACTGGCTTGGATCACGCAGCTTCACGGAGGCCGGATCGGGAACCGGCAGATCCATCGCACGTTCGGCCAGTTCACCGTAGGCCAGCGAGCGGCCCGACTTGGCATGCACGACTTTGCCGGGTTCGGTGGTCAATTCACTCACCGGCACGCCAAGTTGCTGCGCGCCCGCCTGCAATAACATGGCGCGAGCGAGGGCGCCGAGGCGGCGCATGACCGGGTAACTCATGCGCACCGACATGCTGCCGCCGGTGATGCGCATACCGTTTTCCAACACCACATAGGCTTCGCCGGGCGGTGCCGCTTCGACCAGGAAGGTTGCCGGGTCAGCATCCAGTTCTTCACCGACGATCTGCGCCATCGCGGTGAACGTGCCTTGCCCGCCTTCCATGAACGGGCAGAGCAGACGCACGCGGTTGTCCGGGCGGATCTCGAGAAACGCCGGCACCTGCGTGCCGCGCTCGGCCGTCGCCGCCGCAACGGCAGCTTGCACGCGTGTCGCACCCAGCGGCAGGCCGAAGCCGAGGACCAGCGCGCCGACGGCGGTACCGGTGAGAAAACGTCTACGCGAAACATTGATCGGTTCGTGCAGATCCAGTGCTGAGGCTTGCAATGAAGGGTCGATTCGAACGCTCATCACGCGTCTCCCTTGCCGGCCAGCTCATGCACGGCGGCATGGATGGCGTTGTACGTCCCGCAGCGGCACAGATTGACCATCGCTGCCTCGATCTGCGCATCACTCGGTTTAGCGTTTCGTTTGAGCAGCGCAGTGGCGGCCATCACCTGCCCGGACTGGCAATAGCCGCACTGGGCGACTTGCAGATCGACCCAGGTCGCGACCACCCGTTTGCCCACCTCATCGCTTTCGATGGCCTCAATCGTGGTGACCTCGCGGCCAACCACACCGGCCACCGGCGTGACGCACGAGCGCACCACATTGCCATCCACCAGCACCGAGCAGGCGCCGCATTGCGCCAGTCCGCAGCCGTACTTGGTGCCGGTCATGCCCAGATCATCGCGGATCACCCACAGCAAGGGCGTATCGGCGTCGGCATCGACCTGATAGGTCTTCTGGTTGATTCGTAGTTCCATGGTTCACCCGCTGATCATCGGTTGACGTGCATTGTTATGTTCGGTGACACGCAGCAAGGCGCATCGCCGGTAAAGCTGGTTTGTCGTTCAATTCGCGACTGTGCCGAGCGCTTCTGCCTCGAATGGCTGCCCGCGCAACAGGGCAATGTCACGACTCGGCGCGGTGCCAAACAGCCGGCCATATTCGCGGCTGAACTGCGAAGGGCTTTCATAGCCGACCGCAAACGCCGCCCGCGAAACGTCCAAGCGTTCTACCAACATCAACCGCCGCGCTTCGTTGAGCCGCAGCCATTTCTGGTACTGCAACGGACTCATGCCGGTGAGCTGGCGGAAATGATGGTGAAAGGTCGGCGCGCTCATCTGCACCCGCGCGGCCAGGTCGTCGATGCGCAGGGCATCGGTGTAGTTGACCTTGAGCCAGTCGATGGCCTTGGCGATGCGGTAACCCTGGCCATCGACGGCCGTGATCTGCCGCAGCCGCGCACCTTGGTCGGTGTGCAGCAAGCGATAGTGGATTTCGCGCAGAATCAGCGGCGCCAGCACCGGGATCGCCTCGGGTTCATCGAGCAATGCCAGCAGGCGATCGAGTGCGCCCTCCAGCGCCGACGACAGGCTGCCAATCGCGGCGCCGGTGCCCGTTGATTGCTGACGTTTTGCGGGCAAGCCGCTCTTGGTGATGACTTCGGCGAGCATGCTCACATCCAGTTTCAGCACGAGGCCGACACAGGGCTGTTGGGGACTGGCGAGCATCACTTCGGAGTTGGCGGGCAGGTCCAGCGAGGTCACCAGAAACCGCGAAGGGTCATAGCTGTAACCCTCACCACCGACCCACAGACGTTTTTCGCCGCGACCGACGAGAATCAGGCTGGGTTCGATCATGCACACCACGGGCGGCGCCGGTTGATCGCGACGAAACAGCGACAGCCCGGGTATGGCCGTGGCGAAGTCACCCGGCGCGTTCACGCGCGGGTCAATGGTCAACGCCAACGGCGATTCATGGCGAAGGGGGGTATCGATCATGTCCGGTCACTCCTGTTGAACCAACTCTAATCCGCGCAAGAGACGTTTCCTATCCATCACCCTGCATCGCCAGAGGATCAGGCAAGCATTCAAGAGGAATGCACTAGGGAAGGGTCGGATTGACCGGGAGAATGTGTCTATCTGTTACAGGGGCAGTGCCCGAATGGGCTTCAAGCTGCTTGCCCCTGCGCATCACATCCACACGTTTTTTTGCACCACAGGTAGTTCCCATGACGTTTCCTTCTACAGATCCTTCTAAAAGAACAGGCGGCTGGAGCGCCGTGCTGGCCATGTCGCTGGCCGCATTCGCCCTGGTCGCTTCAGAATTCATGCCCGTCAGCCTGCTGACGCCGATTGCCGCAGACCTGCACATCACCGAAGGCCAGGCCGGGCAGGGGATTTCCGTGTCCGGTGCCTTTGCACTGATCACCAGCCTGCTGATTGCCTCGGTCGCCGCACGTATCGAACGCAAGAAGCTGCTGCTGGGCCTGACCTTGCTGATGATCGTCTCCGGCACGGTCGTCGCGGTCGCGCCGGGTTACCCGTCATTCATGTTCGGACGTGCGTTGATCGGGATAGCGATTGGTGGTTTCTGGTCATTGTCGGCGGCGACCGCAATGCGCCTGGTGAAGCCTGAACAGGTTTCGCGAGCGCTGGCCATCGTCAATGGCGGTAACGCGCTGGCCACGGTCATCGCCGCTCCGGCAGGGAGTTTTCTCGGTTCGCTGATCGGCTGGCGTGGCGCATTCTTCTGTGTGGTGCCGGTCGCGGTGCTGGCCGCCGTGTGGCTGCTGATCAGCCTGCCGTCCTTCAAGGTCGAGCGCCAGGCTGGAAGCGGCAACGTCCTGCGGCTGATGAAGCAGTTGCCAGTGGCCTTGGGCATGGTCGCCGTCAGCGTATTTTTCATGGGCCAGTTCATGCTGTTCACCTACCTGCGGCCCTTTCTTGAAGGCGTGACGGGCGTCAGCGTTTCTACGTTGTCCTTGATGCTGCTGGGGCTGGGGCTGGCCGGTTTTGTCGGCACCTTTCTCATCGAAAGGTTTATGGGTCGCGGCCTCTACCGCACGTTGACCATCATCCCGCTGATCATGGCGGCCATCGCGCTGGCGTTGGTCAGCTTCGGCAAATCACCGGTGCTGACCGCCATGTTGCTCGGACTCTGGGGACTGGTGGCTACCGCCGCGCCGGTCGGCTGGTGGACATGGCTGGCGCAAACGCTTCCGGATGATGCGGAGGCCGGAGGCGGCTTGCTGGTGGCGATTGTCCAACTGGCGATCGCCGGTGGCGCAATCATTGGCGGTCTGGCTTTTGATCTGAGTGGTTACAAAGCTACATTCGAGCTTAGCGCCGCTGTCTTGGTTGTCGCCTCAGTGCTGGCATGGCTGGCGGGTCGCAATGCCACTGAAGTTCATCTTGTCGAACCGACAGCTCATTCGAGCGCTGTTTCCGGCGCTCCTGAGTCCCGATTTGTCTGATCAAGCAGGAAGCTGCTCAGTGCGCCAATGACGGTTGCGTCGCGACTGAGACAGTGAAGACCACGACAAACAGCACGACAAGTCCCAAGAACAACACCATGACTGTCAGCATGACGACCTTAAGGCCTTGATAAAGCCTGCGCAGCCAATGACCTTCGGGTTTCGCTTCAGCGCGGGCTCTGAGTAGGCCTTTCAAATAAAAACCGAGGAGCGCCAACAGTGCGCCATCGATTGCCAGTGCAGGCAGACCGGCTATGGGGAAAATGCTTTCCCACCGATAGAAAGAAGACCTGCTCAGAAAGACCACATAACAAGTCAGACTGCCGTAGGGCATTGCTCTCCACCATTTGCCGGCCAGCGCGCCGACCATCAGGCACATGATCACCATGAACGGGCTGAGCAGAATATGGAGCATCCAGTCCAGTACGTTGGGCAAGTAGTCCGGGGAATGGATGCTGCGCCAGAGGTGTTCCAACATTGATCGGGTTCCTGCCGTCCATGAAGTAAGTGCTGCTGCGGTGCTTCCGTGCTGCAGCACGGTATCGGCGTGTTTTCGGATTACATAAGGGTGTTATGTGAATTGGGCAGGAATACACATTCGCGAAGGAGCAGTTCTGCCCCGTGACCACCGTTTACACAGCTCAATCGCTACAGTTCCAGCCAGTCGGAATGAAGCAGCGGAAAGCGCTCTTGCAGCCACTCAATAAAAGCTTGAACCTGGGGCGCCAGATGAGTCCGGCTCGGGTATAGCAACGACACCGGGCGAGGGGCTGGCCGATAAGGCTTTAGAATTTCCACCAAACCGCGACTTTCCAAATGCTTGGCCACGGCGATCCCGGGTGCCTGAATTATTCCGAAGCCCGACACGCCACACTGAACGTACGCATTCGACTCGGTGACGGTGATGCCAGCGTCAGGCACAAAGGACCGATCCTGACCTTTCACCGAAAAATGCCAGGGCAATGTTCTGTTGCTCTGACCGGACAAGAAGTTAACGCCTCGATGGGAGGCCAGATCTTCGAGTGTCTTGGGTTCGCCATGCTCTTTCAAATACCCGGGCGCGGCACATGTCACCATCGTCGCCATCGCGATAGGGCGAGCGATCAAGGTCGAATCCGGTAGATCGCCGATACGCAGCGCACAGTCGACACCTTCGCCGATCAAGTCGACGGCCCGATCAGTCACGCCCAGCACCAGGTTGATACTGGGGTAGGAGACGGTGAATTCTTTAAGGCTATTGATGAATTTCATCTGCGCGAAGGCGCTTGGGATATCGACGCGCAGCCGGCCTGTGAGCGTTGCTCCTGATCGATCGAACATTGAGGTCGCAGCAGCAATACCCGCCAGAATTTCCTGCACCCGCTCATAGAACCTCTCGCCCTCGGCGGTGAGGGCGACCTTTCTCGTGGTGCGCTGGAACAAGCGCACGCCCAATGACGTTTCCAGCTCCTGGATATACCGAGTGACCTGAGGTCGTCCGATGTCCAGCGATTCGGCGGCTTTGGTAAAGCTGCCAAGTTCGGCAAGCCTGGCGAACAGGCGCATCGCTTGAAGCAATTCCATGACGCTTTCCTATGAACCCCGAGTGAATAAGAGGTTGAAAATGATTGTTGTCCAAGAATAGAACAATCATGTCTTTTTCCACGCATTTATTGCGCGCCCTCAACAGCGAAAAATGCACCCAAGGCGGAACCGGTTCTGGTTCGAGGCCATTGATGTGTATTTGGAGATTGGCAATGAAAGCGTGGTTATTGAAAGATTTCGGACTCGACAACCTGCAATTGGCAGAGGTAGCGACCCCGCAACCCAAGGCTGGCGAGTTACTGGTGAAGGTCGGTGCTGTCTCGCTCAACTTTCGCGACAAGGCCATCGTCGACGGCATTTATGAACCGCACAGGGTGCCCAAGCCGCTGATTCCAGTGAGCGATGCAGCCGGCACGGTGGTCGCGATTGGTGACAACGTCACGCGTTTCAAAGTCGGTGATCGTGTCAATTCCCACCTTTACTCACGTTGGCTGGATGGCGAGCCTGGGCCGAACGAACCCGATTACTGCTTCGGTTCGCCGTTGCCCGGCGGTCTGGCCGAATACATGATCATCCATGAAGACAGCGCCGTCGGTGCACCCGACAACATGAGCGACGAAGAGGCGGCAACACTGCCCATTGCGGCGCTCACAGCCTGGTATTCGCTGGTGGACTTTGGGCAAATCCAGCCGGGCCAGACCGTATTGGTTCAAGGCACTGGAGGTGTATCGATATTTGCCGTGCAGATTGCTACTGCACTTGGCGCGAAGGTCATCGCAACATCGAGCAGCGACCAGAATCTGCAAACCGTGAAGGGGCTGGGGGCTGTGGCGGGCATCAACTACAGAACCACCCCGAAGTGGGCGGACGAAGTGCTGAAGCTGACCGAAGGCAAGGGCGTGGATCTGCTCCTCGATGTGGCCGGTGGCAGCGGCATCAACCAATCAATCGCAGCAACCAAGGCATCGGGGCGTATTGCGCAGATCGGCTTTCTCACGGGACAAACCGTTGAACTCAATCTGATGCCCCTCATTTTCCGCCAGACGACCATTCGCGGTATCGCCGTGGCGCCGCGTTCGTCATTCGACCGGATGAACACGTTTCTCAACGAGCACAAGATCCGTCCCGTGATCGATCAGGTATATCCGTTCGAGAAAGCACGAGAAGCTTACGAACATCTCGCGAGGGGAGCATTTGGGAAGGTTGTGATCAAAGTCGCTTGATAACGTTGAGGCGCCAATTTGGCGCCTTTTTCTGGCCTAACGCAGCAGATTCGCCAGCAGAGTCTGAGTTGGAGTTGGAGTTGGAGTTGACTGAGTAATGTCTCAACCACATTTCATGAACTCATGATCGCCGCCAGTTTTGGATGGTTTTTTGCGTAATACCGCTCTGACTCAGCGTCATCTTCCAGGAAGTGCCATATCTTTTTTGAACGCATGGAATACATGACGACAATCAGAAATACCCCGAGATAAAGCCACATCAAACTGGTCGCACCGGATCTGGACATGATGGCGCCCGTCATCATGAATGAAACCGAGCTACCTAGCTGACTGATCACTAATGTGGATGCCATCAGTCGTACGCGTACGCCGGAGGGGATCGACATGAGCCTCTTGTCCATTCCGACCATCGTAATGCAAGCACTCGCCGCTCCGGCGAAAAACAGGCAAGTACTCAACTGCCAGATCTCGTCGGCTTTTGTCGCTGCACAGAGTGCAAACGTTAACAGTGTCCAGCATCCAAGATACTTGTTGCGCTGATTTTCCTTTTTGCTAATCAGCGGGCTTAAAAAGAATAAACCTGCAACGGCTCCACCCGCGAATACCGCATTGAACAAGCCAACGCTACCTTCAGCTAGACCGCGCGTGTGTATGAGCGCTGGAACCAGCATCGGTACGGTCGCTGTGACGGCCAGGCCCAGTAGTAATCCGGAAAAGGTCAAAAACTGTTCTGGCGGTAGAACGCATTTGAGTTTAAGCCCCAACAGCATGTCCTTTATAATATCAGTTGATGATTTTCTACGCCGTAGGGCAGGGGCTGCGCTAACCGGTAGCGCCATGGCTAAAACCACAATGAGGAATCCCACTATCGACACAAATAGCAGTGAGATTTCCAGCGAAGAAACCGTAATCACAATACCCGCCAACAAAGGCCCCGCAACCCGGCCGACAGTAACAACGATGCGCCGGACGCGAAATGCAGCGTCCGCACGATGTTTATCAACGGTTTCTGCAGGATAGATGCCCAAAAGAGGCTGGATCATTCCAAATGCTGATGCAGCGATCACATCGATCAGTATCAGGGCATCAAGCGAATACCAGTTTGCGGCAAAAAAGTATCGCAATACGCTGGCCATCAAGATCGCAAAACAGCCCACCTTAAGCGCCGTACTGCGGCGCATCGACTCAACACGCGGCGCCAGGCACAACATTGAAATGATCGCCGCGAGCGCGAGCGCTGTTTCGTAGGCAGCCAGCTCCAGCAGGCTTCCTCGCTGCACGATGATCAGCGGTAGCGTGGTATTCCAGCAACCGAGGTAGATCCAGAGAAACAAGTCCAGGCAAAGGTATTTTTGGAATGCGCTCAATCGATAATTTCCTTGCTTCGTACCTTTGATTTGATAGATGGCGGTGCAATGAGGGTTATAACTGCGCGATATCAAAGGATCTTGCCGTCGATCGGATGATCCCTCCGGGCCCTGTATCGCTGAATGGACTTCCCATGCATCACCGCATCATGCCGATTACCATCAAGCCAAATTCAGTCGTAGCCGTTGTGTCTGGCTATTTATCGACAATGTACCTATCGAAGAGTGGCTGAAAAGTCATCGCGAATACCCCGATCTGGACCTCAACGACTTCCCTGATTCATTCCACTGGCAGGCTTCATCAACACGGCGCCCTCATGGTTCGTCGTCCCAGTAATCAAGCGTAGTCCCGGGCCGCTGCACCGCGGTGAACGCGCGCGCCCCATTGATTGTGACCATCGCCTGATATTTGCCGGAGTCCGGGTATTGGCAGACTTCGGGGGTTTCTCGGGTGCTAATGGACAGGTACTTCAGCGGCGCATCCGAGGTGTTGATGATCTGATGCGGATACTCGGGGCCGGCCGGAATGAAGATGACGTCGCCGCTTCGGATGGGCAACATTTCACCCGCCACACGCAGGGTGCCAAAGCCTTCCAGGATGACGAACATCTCTTCCTGAGCATAATGAAAGTGGTAGGGGCAAGAACGCTTGCCGGGGGCGACGATGTCCACCGACGCACCGAGTTTCTGCGCGACGGTGTCAGTGCCGAGGCGCGCGCCATGGCTCTCGTAAAGAGGGTCGCGGCGCTCGTATTGCAGCGGCACATCATTGAAATTGCGAATCATGCGCGCAGCTAAAGCACAGGGCTCAATGCTCATTAATCACTCCCGAAAGTATCTGTACGGGCATCCCGCCTGTCGCCCAAACGAACGGTATTACTGTTGGCGCGGACATAATAATTATCAAATTCACCGCTTTCGACAAATACGAAACCGTGGCGAATATAAAAGCGATTTGAAGCGCTTTCTTTGAGAGCGCCAACCTTAATAGGGCGTCCGATCTCATCCGCCTCTCTGAAAATCCGAGTGAGAACTTCGGTGCCTATCCCTGTTCCTTGAGCGCGAGGTATCACATACAAGTGGTCAAGCAGAAGCTCGCTCTGATGGTCTTTGAGAACGACAAAACCGACCATATCACCTGATACTTCTATGCGGCGCGTGCTGCTAGCGTCGAAACCACTATGAAACCGTTCGCGCGCGCGATCAGGATCAAATCGCCCAAGCCGCTCCAGGCTTTCGCGCATGGCCTCAATCCGAATGGCTATCAGATCTTCTAGATCGAAGTTTGAAGCACGGCGTAAAACGACAGCAGATTTTTGATCAGGGGAAGGTGACATAACAAGCGCTCCAGGCATGGCCGGTGACTCATTATAGAGAGCGTGAGTGGCATAACCAGTCACGCCGGCCCATGCCCGCTACCAGCACGTTCTGTCTCAGCCATACAGGTACAAAAGGTCGTCGATCAGCTCTAGGTCCTGCTGCGTGTACTGGACCTTGCTGTACCGTCTAATGTCCTCAAGCACACTCCTGATCGGAACTTGCCGCGAAGGATCCTGAACAATTTCGATCAGACGGTCGTAATCGGGATCTCTTCCCTTGAGGTGTTTTTCAATCAGTTCTTTGAGCGCTACGCGGGCCTCTGGATCGGATAGCACTGTCACTTCTCCCGCAAAATCGTGAATTCATCTTCCAACTCAGCGCAGACATCGCACAGGATGGCGTTGGATTATATCCAGACGTCGTTCAAAGCCGTTCTTTCGTCATCTTCATGCCCGGTGTTCAAAATGCCTCGAGGCTCGATCATCATCAGTTTTGCTTCACCTTCTGCAGCCGTCCGATGTTCCACGCCACGGGGTACTACATAGAGTTCACCTGGATTCACATAGACGCAGCCATCCGGCAGGTCGATGCGCAAGGTGCCTTCCAGGACAAGAAATGCTTCGTCGGTCTCAGGATGTGAGTGCCAGATGAATTCGCCTTCGATTCGCACAACCTTGAACTGGTAGTCATTCATCTCTGCAACAACCCTGGGGCTCCATTGCTGTTCGATGAGCGACGCTTTACGTGCCAGGTTTACAGGAACTGATGATTGTTGATGACGGAGCTTTGACATGACGGATCCTCGGTGTTCGAAGTCGCCATCCTAAGAGCATGGAGCAGGGCGCTCTTGTACGATCCTGCAAGTCAGCGTGCGGCCCTCAATCGTTCCAGCCAGCGCATGGGTGGAACTCCGTAGCAGCGGGTGAAGTGTCGCGTCATATGACTTTGATCGTGGAAACCCGCGACGAGGGCCGCATCCACCAGGGTGAAACCTTCAAGCACCAATGCGCGGAACCGATCCAGACGGCGCAGGGTGACAAATCGGTAAGGGCTCGTACCGTAAAGTGTTCTGAAGTCGCGTGACAGGCTCCAGCGTTCGCGCCCACTGGCATGTTCCAGCATCTCCAGCGAAATGCATGTGTGCAGGTGTTCGAGGATGAATGCTCTGGCGCGCTCGGCTGCGCGGTAATCCAGACGCTTGCGCCCGCGCGGCTTGCCGCCGACGGCACGCAACGCCATCGCCAAGTCATACAGCGCGTCCTGTTCCTCCAGTGTTTCCAGTGAATAATCCACCGCTTGCACGAATGCTTCACTGGCATGGAACAGACGCGGATCGCTCGAAAGTCCCCCAGCGATAAAGGGCAAGGGTTCCCCACCCAAAACGGTCTGGATTAATGCCGGATCAACGTAGGCCATTCGATAACGAAAGCCTGCGTCGGTGCCGGCCATGCCGTCATGGAGTTCGTCTGGGTGAAGCACCAGCGTATTGCCGGGGAGACCGTGGCGCATCGAGCCTGTGTAGTGAAAGCTCTGGACGCCCGCCAACGTACGGCCGATCGAGTAGGTGTCGTGTCGATGAGGATCGTAGCCGTGGCTGCCGAACCACGCTTCGATGCGCTCGATGCCTCCGGGTTGAGCGCTGCGGATGACCCAGTCGGCGTTGCCAGCCTGGCCATTTTTCTGATCCATGAATGCGTACCTTCCCGATTCTGCGCGTTGGTGGTGAAGATTTATCTGACGGAACTCATGTTCGCCACAGCAAACCTTCAACCTCATCAAATTTGCCGGCGACCTTCAGATAAGTCTCAGCCCATCCACTACTCATGCCCAGCTCCTGCAACGGTCCGGTGGGCGCAAACAACACGGCGACGTTCAACCGCTCAGGCAAGGTACCGGTTTTTAATGCGTGGATCAGAGTTTGTAGTTCAGCTTTCGCCGTGAGCTCATCAGCCCAATACGACCAGCAGAAATCATTGCCCGCAATCGACACGAGTTCAACAGCGGCCTCAAGTATCAGGATGAGAGACTCGACAGCGGAATTACACTCGGCTGTGCCCTGGAGCAAGCGATGCAGGTGGCGGTTTTCCATGGGGTATTCCGGGACAGTTGGGACGATAAAAAGTGGGCGAAACATGATCAAACCACAGTGGGCCGCAACTCTTGCGCCAGTTCAATCAGTGCGCGCAATCGCGCCGGCACGAAGCGATGGCCCGAGTAGTAGAGCCTCAACCCGCCAAACGACGGGCACCACGGCATCAACACCGGCACCAGGGCGCCGCTCGCCAGTTCTTCCTGGATGAACCACTCGGAAATGAACCCAATGCCGAGGCCCGACACCACGGCTTGTTTGATGGCCAGCAACTCGTTGGAGGCGAAGCACACCGGCAAATCCATCTGCAGTTTTTGGCCATCGCACTCCAATTCCCACTGGTAGAGGCCACCATGGGCCATGCGCATGCCGATGCTCCGGTGGGTCAGCAGATCTCGCGGATGCTCGGGCACGCCGTGGCGTTCGAGGTACTCGGGCGTGGCCACCACGAGCATGCGGATGTCACCTGACAGTGCCACGGCAATCATGTCTTGCGGCACAGACTCTGCCAAGCGAATCCCGGCGTCGAAACCACCGGCGATAATGTCGACCATGCTTGATTCGCTAACGATGTCGATGCGCACTTCGGGATAGCGCTGAGCGTACAGCTTCAATAGCGGATCCAACAGCAGGTAGGCCGCGCCATGCGGCGCATTGATGCGCAATGTACCGCTGGGTTCATCGGGGCCGACGCTGGCTTCTTCGCCGGCACTTTTGATCTGTGCCAACGCAGGGGCGATGCGTGCCACATAGCGTTGGCCGATGTCGGTGAGGGCAACGCTGCGCGTGGAGCGATTGAACAGGCGCACTTTCAGGCGTGCTTCCAGGCCGGCCACCGCGCTGCTCACGGCGGTAGTGGACATGCCCAACTCCTGTGCTGCGCCGCGAAAACTGCTGCGGCGCGCCACAGCCAGTACCACTTCCAGCTCGGTCATTGCTGTTCTGTGCATGGATTGTCCTGAATATAAGGATGCTTCATCTGCCAAAGGATGGCTTATCGGAATAATGAACCCTTCTTAGACTCCATCACAGAGGCTCGATTCAGGCGAGCCGTTTTGAGCGAGGAGTTCCCATGCAACGCATTGAACATATCTACATCAACGGCGAGTTCGTCCTTCCACACGGTCAGGAATGGTTCGACCTTCATAACCCGAGCACCGAGGAAGTTATCGGCCAGGTTCGGCTGGGCGATGCGCGGGACGCACAACGTGCGATCGCAGCCGCCAAAGTTGCGTTCCCGGCGTGGGCACGTACCAGTCGGGAGGAGCGCATTGCGGCACTGCATCGCATGCACCGGGCCATGGTGGCAAGGGAGGAGGAGCTGCTGGAAGCCATCCTCGTGGAATACGGCGCGCCTGCGGTGCGCGGGCGCTGGATGGCGACTTATCCGGCCGATGTGATTGCGCAAGCAATCGATGCGCTGGAGGCATTCGATTTCGAGGAACAGGTCGGCATGGCCAGGGTCATTCTGACGCCGGTGGGCGTGACCGGCCTGATTACACCCTGGAACAGCAATGCTGGCTTCATCTGCAACAAGCTGGCCACCGCGCTGGCAGCAGGCTGCACCGCCGTCATCAAGCCTAGCGAGATGAGCGCGTTGCAGACCCAGGTCGTGGTCAGGGCGTTGCACGAAGCCGGGCTGCCACCGGGTGTATTCAATGTCATCAACGGACGGGGCGGTGTGGTTGGCGAGGAGATCGTCCGTCACCCCGACGTTGCCAAGATCTCGTTCACGGGTTCGTCCGCTATCGGCCAACATCTGGTCAAAACTGGTGCGGACACTATGAAGCGCGTGACGCTTGAACTCGGCGGCAAGTCGCCCACCGTGGTGCTTGACGATGCGGATTTCCAGGCCGTCATGCCGCTGGTGCTGCAAGCCGGATTTCTCAACAGCGGCCAGGCTTGCATCGCAGGCACTCGCATCCTCGTGCCGCGCCGCCGGCTGGCAGAGTTCGAGCGCATTGCGAAGGAGGGCGTCTCACAGATCCGATCGGGCGATCCGCGTAACACCGACACCGACATCGGTCCGATGGTGAGCCAGAAACAGTGGGAACGGGTGCAGCGCTACATCCGTACCGGCCAGGAAGAAGGCGCGAGGTTGCTGGCGGGTGGCGAAGGTCGCCCGCAAGGCTTGCATGCCGGATGGTTTGTGAAGCCCACGATCTTCACTGATGCCAATAACCGGATGCGCATCGCGCGTGAGGAAATCTTCGGCCCCGTGCTGACAATCATCCCCTACGAAGACGATGCCGATGCGATCAGCATTGCCAACGATACGGACTATGGGCTGAGCGCCGTGGTGCTGGGAAAAAGCGCTGAACGTTGTATCAACGTCGCCCGTCAGATCGATGCGGGACGCGTGCTCATCAACACTCTGACCCACGAGCCGCGTGCCCCCTTCGGTGGATTCAAACATTCAGGCCTTGGGCGCGAAATGGGCAGATGGGGGATGAGCGCGTATTTGGAGCCGAAGGCGTTGATCAGTATGACCCGTTGAAATGACTGGGTCAGGTTCATGTCTGGGAGCACTGGAGGGGGATGGCAATTAGCGTCCGCTGACCGACTGAAAACGACCCGAAGCTGCCCTTGATGTCTGTTTGTTGTCGTCATATGTTACGGGCATTTATGGAGGGTCTGACTGATGGCACGCGTGGGTTTGATACTGACCCCCGGTTTTGCGGACTGGGAATATTCAGAGAGCATTGCTCAGTTCAGGTCAATGTTGGCAGCGGAACATGGATGGTCGCGTCGTCCCGGCATGTCGGGCACATTCTGAGGAGATAATTGATGAGCGCTGGCGATGTACCTGTGGGGCAAGTGGTACAAGGCTACGTAACCTTTGTTGGGAGTGAGGGGACGTGGATTGGAGCGCAATTCATGAGCTTCAGTTATAGCGCCAATGGCAAGCGGTTTCACAAGTCGCTCAACGAAACCATTGACGCCTGGTCAACCGCAACGCTGCGTAAAGCCTCATATGGGCTGAAAGTAGGCGACCCGGTGTCGGTCTGGTGCTCTCTCAGCGACCCGGACGTTTGTTGTATCGGCGAAAAACCAGCAGAAAAACCAGCATTGGTGCGTTTGATTGAGTCTCTGGGAGCGATCGGGTATTTAACTTGATCCGCGTTCTTCAGGCCGACATGTGTTGAATTCAACGTCACCAGTATCCGCAAATATCAGTTTATGCCTCGGCTGACATCCGATGATGTTCCACCAGGAAGTCGACGAACAATCTCACCCGCGCCGGCATCGTCGCGCCGCCAACGAACACCGCATGAATCGGCTCCTGATCCCCCGGGTTCCACGCGTCCAACAGCGCAATCAGGTCGCCGCGCTGCAGATCCTCGCTCACGCTGAACTCCCCGATACGGGCAATGCCGGCGCCCATTCGCGCGAATTGTGCCAGCGCTTCACCACTGCTGCATTCGATGTTGCCGCTGACCTTCAGGGAAAACGCTTTGCCATCGCGGATGAACGGCCAGTTGGGTTCGGCACGGCGGAAGTTGAAGCGCAGGCAGTTGTGCTGGAGCAGGTCTTCCGGTTCCTGCGGGACGCCGTGGCGCTGCAGATACTCGGGCGATGCCACCACGACCTGGCCGGTGGTGCCGATCCTGCGTGCGGTCAGCGGGCTGTCGGGCAGAAGGCCGAAGCGCACCGCGACGTCGGCTTGCCCGCCGAGAATATCGACCACTTCGTCGCCGAGGTTGAGGTCTACGACGATGTTCGGGTAACGGGCGCTGAAGGCTGCGACCAAGGGAACGATGGCCAGGCGTCCATGGCCAAGGGCGGCACTGACGGGCAATCGCCCTCTGGGCACGCCTTGGTCGGCGATGGCTTCTTCGACCTCGTCCATGTCGGCGAGGATCCGCCGAGCGCCACGCAGGAACGCTTCGCCCTCGGCCGTGAAGGTGATCGCCCGGGTGGTGCGCAATAGCAGGCGGGTGCCAAGCCGTTGCTCGGTGCGCGCGATGATCCGACTGACAGCCGAGGGTGTCAGGCCCAGCGCACGCGCGGCGGCCGACAGGCTGCCTTCCTGGGCCACGGTGGTGAACACGCTCATTTCACCTGACCTGCCGTTGAAATCCACTTGTGCCTCCTGCGCAAAGGTGATTGCCAAAAATGCTATCTACCGCCTGAAAAGACAGGATCGTAGCATTGGCGGCATAGATAAGGAGCTTTCCATGCGTATCAATCCACCACTTGTTGCACTCGCCATCGGTGCCTTCGGCATCGGCGTCACAGAATTCGCCCCCATGGGCATGTTGCCGGGTATCGCCGCGGATCTGGGCGTTTCCATTCCCGCTGCCGGTTTGCTGGTCAGTGCTTATGCGCTGGGCGTATTGCTCGGCGCGCCACTGATGACCCTGACCACCGGCAGGATTCCCCGGCGCTATCTACTGATCGGGCTTATGGCGATTTTCACCCTCGGTAATCTGATGTCGGCCCTGGCCACCGATTACTACAGTCTCATGGTCGCCAGGGTCGTGACCTCACTGAACCACGGTGCCTTCTTTGGCGTTGGTTCTGTCGTCGCCGCCACCCTGGTCGCCCCGGAGAAACGGGCCGGAGCAGTGGCGGCGATGTTCATGGGCCTGACGCTGGCGACCATCGGCGGTGTGCCGCTGGCCGCCTGGTTTGGCGAACTATTTGGTTGGCGCACCGCTTTCTGGGGGATTACCGGCCTGGGCGTGGTGACCATGGCCGCGTTGTGGTTCGCCTTGCCGAACGTGCGGGCGCCGAAAAGCGTCGGTGTCATGGCGGAAATTCGAGTTTTGGGGCGCGGCCCGGTGCTGGCGGCGCTGGCCCTGACCGTGGTCGGCTCGAGCGCCATGTTCACCGTCTTCACCTACATCTCGCCGATCCTCAGCAGCGAGACCCATGCGTCCACTGCCTTCATCACCGCCATGCTGATGCTTTACGGTGTCGGGTTGACGCTGGGCAACATGTGGGGCGGCAAGGCCGCTGACCGCTCAATCGATCGCACCCTGATCGTCTCGCTGAGCGTACTGATTCTGGTCTTGCTGGCGTTCACCGTACTGATGCGCTGGCCGCTGCCGGCCGCCGTGGCCATCCTGATCTGGGGTATCGCCAGCTTCGCCCTGGTGCCGCCGCTACAGATGCGTGTGATGGAAGCGGCCAAGGACGCGCCCAATCTGGCCTCGGCGGTGAACATCGGCGCCTTCAACTTCGGCAATGCGATTGGCGCAGCGCTTGGCGGCGCGGTGATCAGCAGCGGGCTGGGTTATCCGGCGATCTCCCTGGCCGGCGCGGCAATGGCGAGCCTGGGGCTGCTGATGGTGTTGGGGTTTGCGTGGCGCTCCAGGACGATTGAAGCCGCCGTGGTGTGACTGCGTACAGTTAACTCCACCGGTGACTGAATGTACCAACAGCTTTGGGCCGTTTTCTGCCAGTCGCGCAAGGCAGCAAACGGCCTCCTCAAGGACGGCTTGCGGATATCACCGTCTGAGTGCCTGCCGCGTGAGTGGAATAACGCTCTGACTCGAACCTCGGAAGTTCACTGCCGATATCACTCAGGCGCTCCAGGCGAGCGCTTTCTCCCAGGACATGGTTCTCCTGATTTTGAAGCGGAAGAAAACCCTGATGCATCCGTACCTCAAAAATTGTCCGTGAAACCCCGTTGATAGTTTCTACGAAGGACGTCGACACCGGCGAGCGCTGAACGCTGGCTTGATGCACCACTGACTCCGTCTCCGTTGCCACTCCTCGAATCCTGAGCAATGCCCATTCGTTTTCAGGCGTACCTGACATGACCAGTTCAACGGTGACGCCGCCATTCCCTTCGTAACCTCGTACGATGGGCTTTTGTACGCTGGAGTCGGCGTAACAATAATTGCCCGCCCACAGCCCCAGTGCTTGAGCGAACATCACTGGCGAAATAAGCGCTTTGAAAGACGACATGCTGCTATCTCAATGAATAAGGCAGCGCAGCATAGGTAACGCTGAGCTGTTGACCTATAGCGCAACTTATCCATAAGCTGTGCATATGACGTACAGCTCAGACGATATTCTCCCTCCCTTCGAAGCCCTTCAAGCTGCCCTTGCGGCTGCCAGAACCGGCTCCTTCACGGCTGCAGCCGAGGAACTGGAGGTGACCCATGCGACCATCAGCCGACGTGTTGAAATGGCTGAAAAATGGTTTCAATGCGCCTTGTTCGATCGGCATGCGCGCGGTGTTACCGTTACGGCCACGGGACAAATCGCGCTGGGCAAGGTTGCTCATGCCTTCGATCAGCTTAAACAAGCGCGACAGCTCCGGCCCGGCGGCCAGACGTTGCCCGTCGTCAAATTGGCCACGACGGCATCCTTCGCGCGTTTCTGGTTGATCCCGCGTTTGATCGAACTGGAAGGCTCGCCTCAGGATCTGCGTATCGAACTGGTCACGTCTGCGCTGAATGCCAGCCTGTCCTCAGGCGAGGTCGATCTGGCCATCAGGTACGGGCGCGGACAGTGGAATGACGGGGACGAAGAGCCATTGTTCGACGAGTCGCTTTGCCCCGTGGCGTCACCCGACGTCATCGCCATGAACGAACAGCCGTTGGCCTTGATACAGAACACCGCACTGCTGCACACCGGCGATACGACATTGTGGCGAGCGTGGATGAGCCATCACGGCAAACGCCTGACCTCCAGGGCCACCGACAGGGTGATGGGTGACTACGCCCAGGCAATCGAAGCCGCCCGCTCAGGGCTGGGCATCGCGCTCTGGAATCCGGCCATTCACTCTCTCGAGGCATTCAATGGGCAATTGATTGCGTTGAATGCCTTGAGCTGCCCAAGCCCGCTGAGGTTCTTTCTCCTGTCGAAGCCCGGGCCGGCGCATACACCACCCATGAGGGTTCGGTCGAGGCTTCGCCGGTTGTTGAATTTAAGCCAAGAGACGAAAGCCACCGCCGGCTAGTCGTCCGGCAAAGGCTGGTTAGCGGTCGCCTGCCTGACGCCGCAACAAGTCATCAACGGCTCTAATGGCGAGGGGGTATCCGCCGGCGCCCATGCCGCAGATCACCGCATTGGCCACGCCAGACATGATCGAGTGGCGGTGCAATTCGTCCCGGGCATGGATGTTCGACAGGTGCAGTTCAATCAGCGGTGTGTCGAGCAGTTTCAGCGCATCCAGCACCGGAATCGAGTGGAACGACAGGCCGGCCGGGTTGATGATGACGGCCGCGCCTTGCTCGAACGCCTGTTGAATCCAGTCGACCATCACGCCTTCGTGGTTGGTTTGGCGAAAGTCGCAGATCAAATCAAGTTCTTCGGCCAGTGTTTCACTGCGTTGGCGGATCTGCTCGAGCGTGGTGTGGCCGTAAATGTGCGGTTCACGGCGACCGAGCAGATTGAGGTTGGGGCCGTTGAGGATGAAAACGGTACGGTTCATGGTTGTCCTGCTGCGTTATTTGGAAAGAAGGGCGGTTGCGCGAGTGTCGACAGTGTCGTCGCTGGCGACGGCGTTCAGGTCAATGCCGCGTGTTTCCGGGCCGATGACAATCATGGCCAGGGAGATCAGGTTGATCACCGCGCACAAGGTCACCAGCGGCCACGGCGAGTTGTTCGACTGGCTCATCAACCACACGGCGATCATCGGCATCGGCCCACCAATCACCAGGTTGGCGCCGGTGTAAGCCAGTGCCGAACCCGAATAGCGAACCTGGGTCGGGAACGCCTCGGCGAAAGCCACAGGCTGGATTCCGCTCTGGAACTGGGTGAAGCCCAGGAACAGCCCCATGATTGCCATGATGGCCGCAACGTTCAGCGTGTTGAGGATCGGGAAGTACACGAACAGGATCAGCAGGGTCATGCATGAACCCAGCGCCAATGCCTTTTTTCGGCCCCAGCGATCGGACAGATAACCGCCGGCCAGCGCACCGAAAATCGCGCAGACGTTAGCCACCATCAGTGACATGAAACCCGTCGACTGGCTGAAGCCCAGATGCTTGGTCAGGTAGCTGAGGGAAAAAATCACGATCAGATAGAACAGCGCAGCGGGTGAGCAGAAAAACAGCATCAGCCGCAGGATGGTTTTGTAGTGGCTGCCGACCGCGGATTTGAGCGGGCTTTTTTCCTGTTTGACCGGGGTCTTTTTCAAGGCCACGAAAGCCGGGGTCTCATCGACTTTCAGGCGGATGAAAATCGCCACCACGACCAGTACGAAGCTCATCAGGAAGGGAATTCGCCAGCCAAAGCTTTCGAATTGCTCGCCTGAAAGTGTCGCCGCCAGACCCATCAACACGCCGTTGGCCAATATCTGGCTGAGCGGTGAGCACAAGCCGAGCATGCCGGAATAGCGCCCGCGGCGATCAGGGGAGGCGTGTTCCAGCGCCATCAGTTGCGCGCCGGTGGACTCGCCGCCCAGCGCGAAGCCTTGAATGATCCGCAGCAACACCAGCAGGATCGGCGCCCAGATACCCACCTGAGCGTAGGTGGGCAACAAGCCCATCAGCACCGAAGCCAGGCCCATCATGGTCACGGTGGCCAGCATCAGGTTACGGCGGCCAAGTTTGTCACCCAGGTAGCCACAGGTAATGGCGCCCAATGGCCGAGCGGCCAGGCCGACACCGAACGTTGCCAGAGACGCGAGCAGGCCGGCGGTTGGTTCCATGGCGGGGAAAAACAACTTGGGCAAAATGGTCGCGGACATCGCGCCATACAGGGTGAAGTCGAACCACTCCAGGGCCGTGCCGATGGTCGCAGCGGTCACCGCTTTGCGCGGCATGCGCGAATCATGAGTCTCGTGACTGATTGTGCTCATAAGGGTGCTCGTCATTATTTTTATAGTGTCGGGATGCCCGGACGGTTCTGCGCAGTAACGACGCAATGGGCAGGAATCGTCGAGGTGGCTAGACGTTAGCGCATCCTGCTTGCAGAATAATTATCGAAATCACGACAAATAGATAAGCCGACCTTATGAGTAGCGAGTATGGAACTGCGTCACCTGAAAGCCTTTGTCGTTGCCGCTGACCTGCAGCACTTCAGTCGCGCGGCTGAACAGTTGGGCGTTGCACAGCCGGCACTCAGCCAGTTAATGCGAACCCTCGAGTCCGAACTGGGCTTGGCATTGTTCCGGCGGGAAAACCGTGGCGTCGCGTTGACCGCTGCCGGCGAGGCATTTCTGCCCCATGCGCGGCAGTCCATCGAATCCAGTGAACTGGCGATTGCTGCTGCACGGCGGGCGCGCCGAGGTGAAGTGGGCGAGATCAACATCGGCTATCACTCGGCGCTGTTCGAGGCCAATCTGCCGCAGTTGCTGCGGCATTACTTCAGCACCTTCCCGGAAGTCAAAGTGTCGCTGGTGGACGCCGGTATTCGCGCGCAGTTCGACATGTTGCTTGACCACAAGCTTGACCTGGCCTTCGCCCGGGTTTTCAAGGACCACCTGCCGGATCGCCTGCGCACCCATCATTTCAGTCAGTCGAGGCTGGTGCTGCTGATGCCGGACAACCATGACATGGCGGACAGTTTTACCGGCGAACTGGCGACGCTGCGTTATGAGAAATTCGTGTTCCTGCAGGACAGCGCCGGCATCGGCCTGACCTCACACACCCTCCAGGCGTGCCGGCAGAACCAGTTGCACCCCGAGAACATCATGCATGTGCCGTCGCTGATGAGCATCCCGGGGCTGGTGGCGGCCGGCATCGGCCTGAGTATCGTCCCGGAAACGATGACGCGGTTGACCATGCCGGGCATACGCATCGTGCCGCTGGCTCAAGCGGAAATGGTCAGCGAGCTTTCGCTGATTTCGCGGATTGATGAAAGGTCCAGTGCGGTGCTGCACTTCATTGAAGAGGCGCAGGGGTGGGGGTGAAATGCGCTGTTCATAGAGCATCACACATTGTCAGCCACCGACAGGGTGAGTAAGCTGCCCCCATGAATCAGCCATCTGTATCTACCTCCTCGCCGAGCACTCGCGGCCCCGCCGAACACGACATTCGTGACCAGATTGTCGCCGCGGCCAACGAGCATTTCAGCCAATACGGCTATGGTAAAACCACGGTTTCCGACCTGGCCAAGGCCATTGGTTTCTCCAAGGCGTACATCTATAAATTCTTTGATTCCAAGCAGGCGATTGGCGAGGCGATTTGCGCCAACTGCCTGGGCCAGATCGCTGCAGCAGTCGAGCACGCGGTCAACGCAGAAGCGGTTTCGGCGACCGAGCGTTTCCGCAGGTTGGTGAAAACCGTGGTCGCTACGGGTGTGGATCTGTTCTTCAACGACCGCAAGCTCTACGACATCGCGGCGTTTTCCGCTTCGGAGCGCTGGAACAGTGCCCAGGTGTATGAGGCGCACATCAAGGGCTTTATCCTCGACATCGTGCGTCAGGGGCGAGAAGCGGGGGAGTTCGAGCGCAAGACACCGCTGGACGAGACCGTCGAGGCGATCAATCTGGCGTTGCGACCTTTCGTCAACCCGCTGCTGCTGCAACACAATCTGGATCTGATCGAGCAAGCGCCCACGCTGACCACCAACCTCATCCTGCGCAGCCTCATGCCTTGACCCATTGCTGAGCAAGGTTTTCAGGCGATTCGAGTCAAACGACATCCCCCCTCATTACGTTTCCTGCCCACCGGCACATCAGTGCCGGGAGGGCGTTGAATTTTGCTTGTCGTGACCATTGACTGAATCGGTCACATGGATAATATGGCTTCGCTGTAGTGCTCGATGTTCTATTCCAGTGATCTCCATAGAGTCCAATAATGAAAAAAACAATGCTCAAGAGCCCCGTGGGCCTGGCCGTCGTGCTTGCGTCTTCCAATGTGTTTGCCGGTGGCTTTGCACTCAACGAGCAAAGCATCAGCGGGATGGGCTCCGGTTTTGCCGGGCGCTCTTCTTCAGCCGAGGACGCCAGTACGATCTACGGTAACCCGGCGGGCATGGCGCGGCTCAAAAGGGAGCAGGTCAGCGTGGGGGCGGCAACGCTGTTCGCCAAGTCGGATATCAGCCGGACGCGCAGTACGTTCGGCGGCAATGAAGATGGCGACATGGTGCCGACGACCACCGTGCCCATGGGGTATTACGTCAAACCCATTGATGACCACTGGGCATTCGGCGTCGGATTTTATGTACCGTTCGGGCTGATCACCGACTACGGCAGTGGTTTTGCCGGGCGCTATTACGCCAACAAGAGTGAAGTCACCACGCTGACTTTCCAGCCGACCATCAGCTACGCCTTTAACGAAAAAGTCTCGATCGGCTTCGGCCCGACCATTAACCGTATCAGCGGCGAGATATCGGGCATGGTCCCCAATCCATTGAGCCCGGGGCGTAATGACGGCAAGCTGAAAAGCACGGGCGATGACACCGCGCTGGGCTTCAACGCCGGCGTGCTGGTGCAGGCGACAGACCGGACCCGCCTGGGGCTGACCTATCACTCCAAAGTCAGTTACCACCTGGATGCGAAAACCAAAGTCACCGATGGCATCTTCAGCGTGCTGGGCGTCAGCGGCCGCAGCTATGACGCGTCGCTGGACGTGGACACGCCGGAGTCGGTGGACGTTTCGGTCACGCATCAATTCAATAACGACTGGACGCTTTATGTCGGCAGTACCTGGACGCGCTGGAGCCGCTTCAAGGAGCTGACGATCGAGAACAGTGGCTTGCCGCCGTTGCTGAGTGGCCAGTTGGGGACGATCAGCGAAGAGCAGAACTGGCACGACACTTGGGCTCACGCGATCGGTGCAGCCTACCAATTGAATAACCAATGGGTGCTTCGTGCCGGTTTCTCGGTTGATCAGTCACCGGCTAACAACACCAATCGAGGCCCGCGCATTCCGACGGGCGACCGCAAGGTGATCAGCTTCGGGGCCGGCTGGACGCCCGTGGAAAATGTCACGATCGACCTGGCTTATTCCTACCTTTGGGAGGAGAGCGTCGAGGTCAACGACACCTCGGCATCGAGAGGTGCCTACAGTGCCAGATACAAGAACAGTGCAAGTGGGCTGGGGACGTCTGTGAGCTACCGTTTTTAGTCAGGCCTGTCGGTCGATTCGTAGTTCGCTATTGCAGGTGGTCAGGATGCAGTTTGTGACTATTGACGATATTGGTCACAAGGCTGAGAATATGATGATCATCCTATTCCTCAGTAAGGGAATCTATGCGCCGGCTCCGACCTTTTCCCATTGCCGCATGCTTGTTGCCTCTTGCCCTGACCGCCTGTGGCGAATCTCCCGGCGTTGCAGATCCCCGAACCCAGGCGCCGCTGGTCAGATCCGCTGCGGTTCAAGCATCACCTGATGTCGCTCGTTCTTTCACCGGTGTCGTGGCGGCGCGCGTTCAGGGCGACCTGGGGTTTCGCGTATCGGGCAAGGTGCTCGAACGCCTGGTTGATACGGGGCAGGTCGTCAAGCGGGGTCAGCCGCTGATGCGTCTCGACCCGATCGATCTCGGACTGCAAGCGCGGGCGCAGCAGGCGGCGGTCATTGCTGCTCGCGCCAGCGCCAAACAGACAGCCGACGACGAGGCTCGCTATCGCAAACTGGTCGGCGTTGGCGCCATTTCGGCATCAGCCTACGATCAGTACAGAGCCGCCGCGGAGACGGCAAAGGCGCAGCTCAACGCCGCGCAAGCGCAAGCGGACGTAGCGAGTAACGCTTCAGGTTATGCGCTGCTGGTCGCTGATGCGGACGGCGTGGTGGTGGAAACACTCGCCGAACCCGGGCAAGTCGTCAGCCCGGGACAACCGGTGGTGCGACTGGCGCGCGCAGGCCAACGCGAAGCCATCGTGCATCTGCCGGAAACGCTGCGCCCGGCTGCCGGCTCCACCGCGCAAGCCAGCCTCTACGGCATGAATTCAGCGGCTGTCACGGCAAAACTGCGACTGCTTTCGGACTCGGCAGACCGCACAACGCGCACGTTCGAAGCGCGCTATGTGCTCGAAGGGCCGCTGGCCAATGCGCCAATCGGTGCGACCGTGACCCTCAGCATTGCCGAGGGCGCCACCCAGACACAGGCCCTACAAGTCCCCATCGCGGCTGTTTACGACCCGGGCAAAGGCCCCGGGGTGTGGGTGATCGCCGGAGCACCGGCAACCGTAAGCTGGCGAGCTGTTGAGGTGCTGGCGTTGAGCGATGATTCGGCGCGTATCGCCGGCGACCTCACTGCCGGTGAGCAGGTGGTGGCACTGGGCGCCCATCTGCTACGCGATGGAGAGGCGGTGAGATTGCCGCAGCAGAGCGAAGCCAGCGTTGCCGGGAGTCGTCCATGAGCCAGGGGCGATTCAACCTTTCGGCGATCGCCGTGCGCGAGCGGGCAATCACGGTGTTCCTGATTTTTCTGATTGCCGTTGCAGGGACGTTGTCGTTCTTTCAACTGGGGCGTGCAGAAGACCCACCGTTTACGGTCAAGCAGTTGACCGTCATCACCGCATGGCCGGGCGCGACGGCGCAGGAGATGCAGGATCAGGTCGCCGAACCCCTTGAAAAGCGCCTGCAAGAACTCAAGTGGTACGACCGCTCGGAAACCTACACTCGTCCTGGACTGGCGTTCACGATGGTGTCGTTGCTCGATAGCACGCCGCCCTCGCAAGTGCAGGAAGAGTTCTATCAAGCACGCAAGAAACTCGACGACGAAGCCATCAAGCTGCCGGCCGGTGTGATCGGGCCGATGGTTAACGATGAATTTTCCGACGTGACTTTCGCGCTGTTCGCCTTGAAAGCCAAAGGCGAGCCACAGCGCTTGCTGGTGCGTGATGCGGAAGCCATGCGTCAGCGTCTGCTGCATGTGCCGGGGGTGAAGAAGGTCAACATCATCGGTGAGCAAGCCGAGCGCATCTACGTTTCGTTCTCCCATGACCGGTTGGCGACTCTCGGCTTGTCGCCGCAGGACATCTTCGCTGCGCTGAACAGTCAGAACGTGCTGACGCCCGCCGGGTCCATCGAAACCAATGGGCCGCAGGTGTTTCTGCGTCTCGACGGTGCTTTCGACAAGGTGCAGAAAATTCGCGACACACCGGTCTCGGTGCAGGGGCGCACGCTTAAGCTCTCTGATGTGGCGACGGTTGAACGCGGTTACGAAGACCCGGCGACCTTTGTTGTACGCAATAACGGTGAAGACGCGCTGCTGCTGGGCATCGTGATGCGCGAGGGCTGGAACGGTCTGGATCTGGGCAAGGCGCTGGATGCGGAGACTGCGCGGATCAATGCGGAAATGCCATTGGGCATGACCCTCGCCAAAGTCACCGACCAGGCAGTCAATATCGACTCCGCTGTTGGCGAGTTCATGGTCAAGTTTTTCGTCGCGTTGCTGGTGGTCATGCTCGTGTGCTTTCTGAGTATGGGCTGGCGGGTCGGGGTGGTGGTCGCTGCGGCTGTGCCGTTGACCCTGGCGATCGTGTTCGTGGTGATGGCCGCCACCGGCAAGAATTTCGATCGCATCACCCTCGGCTCATTGATCCTCGCGCTCGGGCTGTTGGTCGATGACGCCATCATCGCCATTGAAATGATGGTGGTGAAAATGGAGGAGGGCTACGACCGCATCAAAGCGTCCGCGTATGCCTGGAGCCATACAGCTGCGCCGATGTTGTCCGGTACGCTGGTGACGGCAATCGGCTTTTTGCCGAACGGTTTTGCGCAGTCCACTGCCGGCGAATACACCAGCAACATGTTCTGGATCGTCGGCATTGCGCTGATCGCGTCCTGGGTCGTCGCGGTGGCGTTCACCCCGTATCTGGGCGTGAAATTGTTGCCGGATATCAAGAAAGTCGAAGGTGGCCACGCAGCGATCTACAACACGCCGAATTACAACCGCTTCCGCCGGCTGCTGACTGCCGTGATCGCACGCAAATGGCTGGTGGCGGGCACGGTGGTCACGCTGTTTTTCGTCGCCGTGCCAGGCATGGGGCTGGTGAAGAAGCAGTTCTTTCCGACCTCCGACCGCCCCGAGGTGATGATCGAGGTGCAAATGCCCTACGGCACCTCGATCGAGCAGACCCGTGCCACGGCCGCCAAGGTCGAGGCCTGGTTGCACAAGCAGGAGGAGGCAAAAATCGTCACGGCCTATATCGGCCAGGGTGCGCCGCGTTTCTTCCTGGCGATGGCGCCAGAACTGCCCGATCCGTCGTTTGCGAAAATCGTGGTGCTCACGGACAGTCAGGAGGCACGCGAAACCCTCAAGTTGCGCGTGCGCGAAGCGGTGGCTGAAGGCCTCGCGCCGGAGGCCCGTGTGCGGGCCACGCAAATTGTGTTCGGTCCTTATTCGCCGTTTCCGGTTGCCTACCGGGTGATGGGGCCCGATCCGGCGAAGTTGCGCGACATCGCCGAGCAAGTCCGCGGCGTAATGCAAGACAGCCCGATGATGAGAACCGTGAACACTGACTGGGGACCGCTGACCCCGACCTTGCATTTCAGTCTCGATCAGGACCGTCTGCAGGCAGTGGGGCTGACCTCGAATGCGGTCGCCCAGCAACTGCAGTTTCTGCTCAGCGGAGTGCCGATCACAGCGGTTCGCGAGGATATTCGTTCTGTGCAGGTCGTCGGGCGTGCCGCCGGTAATATCCGGCTCGACCCGGCGCAGATCAAAGGTTTCACCCTGGTCGGCGCGACGGGGCAACGCATTCCGTTGTCGCAGATCGGCGAGGTCGATGTGCGCATGGAGGATCCGATTCTGCGGCGCCGTGACCGCACGCCGACTATCACCGTGCGTGGCGACATTGCCGAAGGCTTGCAACCACCGGATGTTTCGAGTGCGATCCTCAAGCAGCTGCAGCCGATCATCGAGACACTGCCTTCCGGTTACCGGATCGAGCAGGCGGGGGCGATCGAGGAGTCCGGCAAGGCGGGCAAGGCGATCTTGCCCTTGCTGCCGATCATGATCGCCATGACGTTGCTGATCATCATGGTGCAGGTGCGTTCGATCGCGGCGATGATCATGGTCTTCCTCACCTCGCCATTAGGCTTGATTGGTGTGGTGCCGACGCTGCTGATCTTCAATCAGCCGTTTGGCATCAATGCGCTGGTCGGGTTGATTGCGCTGTCGGGGATCCTCATGCGCAATACGCTGATTCTGATCGGGCAAATCCATCACAACACGCTGGAGGGTCTGGACCCGTTCCATGCCGTGGTCGAAGCCACGGTGCAACGTGCGCGGCCGGTACTGCTGACGGCAATGGCGGCCATCCTGGCGTTTATTCCCCTGACCCACTCGGTGTTCTGGGGCACGCTGGCCTACACCCTGATTGGCGGCACGTTCGTCGGCACCATCGTGACGCTGGTGTTCCTGCCGGCGATGTATTCCATCTGGTTCAAGATCCGCCCTGAGCACGAGGCGCAGACCGAAACAGTCAAACTGGCGTAGTGACAACGCCTGCAATCGAGGCCCGCTTTCGCGGGCCTCTTTGTCCCCACGTCAAAGCGTGGTGATTTGTCCGTTGCGATCCAGCTCAAACACCTTGTTGCCCTGCAATTTCTCCTTCAGCCACCGCTCCGCCTTACCCAGCGGCCGTTGCCGCGCCCACAACAAATCCACACCAATCTGCCAGTCCGTATGCGGATACGCCGAGAGCTGCAGCTCCACCAGTTCACCCTTGGCCAGTTCACGCTGAACGAGCTGGCGGGGCAGGGTGGCCCAGCCGAGCCCGGCGCGGACCATTTCCAATAACGCCAGATAGCTTTCCGCTTGCCACAACTGGGTCGAGCGCAGGTATTCGCTGCTCGGCAGTTTGCTCGCGTGGGCGCTGAAGGCCAGGCGGCGATGGACGTGCAGGTCGTCGAAGGTGACGTCATCGAGTTGCGCCAATGGATGCTCGGGATGGCAGACGTGCAGCATGATCAGTTTGCCCAGTTGCTGGAACGCCAGCTCCTTGGGGTAGCCGGGCTGCGAAAACGCCACGCCGAGTACCGCTTCGCCGCTGCTGACCAGTTCGCTGACGTCGCCGTACACCGGATGGCGGATGATCAGGTCGACGAAGGGGAACGCGGCTTCGAAGGCTTTGAGCGCCGGCATGATCGGGCCGTACGGCGTTTCAATCGCCAGGGTCAGGCTGGGCTCGACGTTGTCCGACAGGCAATCGGCGTGGGCTTCGAAGGTCATGCAGCGTTCGAGCACGGCTTCGGCCTGCACGAGCAATTTGTGGCCGCTGGCGGTGAGGGCTGGGCTGCGGTTGCTGCGGTCGAACAGGTCGACGCCCAGGTCAGTTTCGAGGTTGGCAATCGCCGCGCTGATGGTCGATTGGGTCTTGCCCAGTTTGCGTCCGGCGGCGGAGAACGAACCGCTTTTGACCACTTGGACGAACATCAACAGTTGATCGAGTGAGAAGCGCAAGCGGTGAACTCCCGGGTCGAAAATGAAGGTTTGGAGCGGCTGACGAAAGCCTGATTGTGCCATCGAAAAAAGCGATGGTTGCTAATTTGTTTCATCGTAATAAACGTTCAACTATGGCCCCGCGTCAAACGATCTCCGGGGCGGATCCACCCTTCAAACGCCCCTGAGCATGCCCGCGATCTCAACAGATGCCGCACCTTCAGGAGCGTGTGAAATGACTACACAACGCATTCATCCGGTGGACGAGGTTTTGCCACTGCGACAGTTGTTCACGTTTGGCTTGCAGCATGTGCTGGTGATGTACGCGGGAGCGGTGGCGGTGCCGCTGATTCTCGGCAGTGCGATGGGGCTGACTTCGGCGCAGGTGGTGTTGCTGATCAACGCCAACCTGTTGACCTCGGGCGTGGCGACGCTGATTCAAACCCTCGGTTTCTGGAAGTTCGGCGCGCGACTGCCGCTGATTCAGGGCTGCTCGTTCATAGCCCTGGCGCCGATGATCATGATCGGCAAGGAGTTCGGCCTCAGTCAGATTTTCGGTGCGGTGATCGCGGCGGGCTTTATCACCATTGCGTTGGCACCGGTGTTCAGCCGCTTGCTGCGGTTTTTTCCGCCGGTGGTGATCGGCAGCCTGATCACCATCATCGGCATCTCGCTGATGCCGGCGGCAGCGATCTGGCTGGGCGGCGGCAATCCCGACTCGGCGGATTTCGGCAATCCCGCGAACTTGTTGCTGGGCCTGGCCACGGTCAGCGTGACGCTGGTGATCTATGCCAAATGCAAGGGCTTCCTCGGCAACCTCAGCGTGCTCATCGGCTTGTTTGTCGGCAGTCTGATCGCAGCGGCTTGCGGCATGACTCACTTCAATCGGGTCAGCGAAGCCGCGTGGTTTGAGCTGAGCGCGCCGATGGCATTCGGCGCGCCGGAATTCGCGCCGGTGCCGATTCTTATCATGACCCTGGCGATGCTGGTGATCATGGCCGAGACCACCGGCAACTGCCTGGCGATCGGCAAATTGACCGGCAAACCGACTACGCAACAAACCCTCGGCAATGCGTTTCGCGCCGACGGTTTGTCGACCATGCTCGGTGGCTTGTTCAACAGCTTTCCTTACAACGCCTTCACCCAGAACACCGGTTTGATTGCGCTCTCCAACGTCAAAAGCCGCTTCGTCGTGGCCGCGGCCGGGGCAATCATGGTGCTGATGGGCCTGTTCCCCAAACTCGGTGCGTTGATCGCCGCGGTGCCGACGCCAGTGCTCGGTGGCTGCGCGATCGTGATGTTCGGCATGACCACGGTGGCGGGGATTCAGGAACTGTCGCGGGTGCAATTCGAGGGCACGCGCAACGGCATCATCGTCGCGGTGTCGGTGAGTGTCGGCGTGCTGCCGATGTCCTTTCCGGCGCTGTTCGAGCACGTCGGCCCGACCCTGAAACTGGTGCTCGACAGCGGGATTTTCCTCGGCGCGATCACCGCCATAGTCCTCAACATCCTGCTCAACAACGACAAAAAATCGACCGAAACCCTCGGCGCTGAACTGGCCGACTGACTGTTTGTTTTCCACTGCCCAGGAGTTACCCATGAATCAATTCACTCAGCTCATCCCGGCTGGCGTCAGCGAGCTTGATCTGACCTTGCTGCGCCAGACCATCGCCTTGTCCGAGGCATCGAAGCAACGCGGTCGCCATCCGTTCGCGGCATTGGTGGCCGACCGCAACGGCAAGGTGATTGTCGAAGCGGGGAACAACTCGATGCCGCCGGAAGGCGATCCGACTCAGCACGCCGAGTTGGTGGCGGCGGCGGCAGCGGCCAAGCTGCTGTCACCGCAAGAGCTGGAACTGTGCACGCTGTACACCAGCGCCGAACCTTGCTGCATGTGCGCCGGTGCGGTGTACTGGACGGGGATCGGGCGGGTGGTTTATGCCTTGTCGGAGCATGCGTTGCTGGGATTGACCGGTGACCATCCGGAGAACCCGACGTTCTCGCTGCCGTGCCGCGAGGTGTTCGCCAAGGGGCAGCGCAAGGTCAGTGTGTTGGGGCCGATGCTGGAGGGGGAGGCGGCTGAGCCGCATAAAGGGTTTTGGCATTAAATGAATCGACGCTGGCGCTCAGGAGAGGGGATTGCCCAGTCAGTTCTGCCGTTGATTCCTGAGTCTGCTGGCGGTTGTCACCGCTGTATACGCCATACGGCCGTCGCAACGAGGTACTTGTACGATGTCCTATCACAGGGTATTACTGCGTCTCCCCAAAAAAAATAAAACCACGGAGATCGCTACATGGACTCATCCCTGTCCGCCAATTCTGAAAGCCTTGACCCAGCGAAAGGCAATACCCGCCGCAGCTTCCTGAAAAAATCCCTCGCCGTTTCCGCCACGCTCGCCACCGTCGGCAGTACCGCGCTAACCCGACTCGCCGAAGCCGCGGAGCCCTTGAGTCAGCGTTACCCTGATCCACTGATTCACATCCTCGACGACAGCTTCCTCGAACTACGTGTTTTCAACGCCAGTGTTGAAAAACTTGCCACCGGTATGCGCTGGGCCGAAGGACCGGTGTGGGTTGGTGATGGCCGCTATTTGCTGGTCAGCGACATCCCCAATAATCGCATCATGCGCTGGGACGAAATCACCGACACCTTCAGCGTGTACCGCGAGCACTCCAACTTTTCCAACGGCATGTGCCGGGATCGCCAAGGGCGTCTGATTGTCTGCGAAGGCTCCACCACGACCAGCGAAGGCCGGCGCATCACGCGCACCGAAGCCAATGGCATGATCACCGTGCTGGCCGACAGCTTCGACGGCAAGCCCTTCAACTCGCCCAACGACATCGTCTGCAAAAGTGACGGATCGATCTGGTTCACCGACCCGCCCTTCCAGACCAGCAACAACTACGAAGGCCACAAAATCACCCCGAGCCAACCCCACGCCGTGTACCGCATCGACGGCGAGAGCAAAAAAGTCACGCGGGTCATCGACGACCTCAACGGCCCCAATGGCCTGTGCTTTTCGCCCGATGAAAAAACCCTCTACGTCGTCGAAGGCCGGGCCAAGCCCAATCGGCTGATCTGGGCGATCGCCGTAAAAGAGGACGGCACACTGGGCGAACGCCGCAAGCACATCGAGGGGCTGGAATATGCCGCGATCGACGGCATCAAATGCGATGAAGCGGGCAACCTGTGGTGCGGCTGGGGTGGCAACGGTGATCCCAAGGCCGACCTGGAAAAACTCGACGGCGTGCGCGTGTTCAATCCGCAGGGCAAGGCCATCGGGCACATTTCCCTGCCGGAGCGCTGCCCGAACCTGTGCTTCGGTGGACGCGAAGGTAATCGGCTGTTTATGGCCAGCAGTCACTCGATCTACTCACTGTTTGTGAATACCCGCGGGACTACGTTTGCGTTGTAAAAATAGCCTGCAGCGCATCTGAGGATGCGCTGCATGTTCGGCTGTTCAATGAAGCCCTACGGCCTGGAGACGCCCGGCACATCCATATTGATCTTGCGCCAGTACGCTTCAGAAAAACTGTAAACCGAGAAGGCAATCAACCCCAGGGCCATCATCATCAAAATCAGCCAGCCTGCGGGCAGATTCTGCAGCGCATCGAGCGCTTCTTTCAGACCCGGTGGATCCATGGCTTGATAGGTGGAACCGCTGATTGCCAGCAGCAATGCAATCTCTATAAACACCACTCCGCGAGCTATCAGACCAAATCGGGAGACCGGGCGGACGTAGCGCATAACTTCTTCGTCGGCCTCAAAATACCGTTCGAACGACGCTTTCCAGCCCTTGATGAGGTGAGCAATGCCAACTCCGAGCGGAACGAGAGCGATCACATATACCAACACATTCGAGTATTCCCACGACAAAAGATGCGCCAGCCAATCTTTGGTTTGCCCACCGGCATTGCCCGAGCTTTTGATGCCGCTCATGAGCAGGCCCAATGCAAAAAACGCCAGAGCCCCGTTGACCAGACCTCCCGCCAACAGGCCGGCGCGAATCACCAGACCTTTGATTTTTTTGCCGTGATGATCGACATCACGCGTAGCTTGCAAGACCCGCCAGGCCGCAAAGGCGAGCAGACCCGCCACCACCAACCCAACTAAAAAATAGCCGAATGGCTGGCCTAGCAAGGCCTCCAGGCTCTTGTGGCTGTCCTTGGGTCGGGTCGAATCGCGGGCGGCGAGCAAGGCGAAGATACCGATGATCAAATACAGCACTCCCCGAGCGGCGTAGCCTCCCCGGGCAAGTATTACAAGGCTGTGTTGCGCGGACATGGGGTGTATTCCTGAAGGGGCATAGGAGAGCAGACCCTTCTTGCCAGGAGGGGTTCTATTTCGCCTTCCTGGCACTCAAACGTTAGTTATCTGCGGCGCGCAGAGGAGGGCTTACTCAACCATCACTTCATCCAGTGCCTGCTCCAGCAGGTTGACCGTACGCTCGATATTCTGCAGCTTCTCAAGTCCAAACAGCCCGAGGCGAAAGGTCTGGAAGTCGGCCGGTTCATCACATTGCAGTGGCACGCCGGCAGCGATCTGCAGGCCATGATGAGCAAATTTCTTGCCGCTTTTGATGTCGGCATCATCGGTGTAGCTCACCACCACGCCAGGGGCCTGAAAGCCGGCTGCGGCGACGCTTTTGAAGCCTTTGCCGGTCAACAGGGCGCGCACCCGATCGCCCAGCGCCTGTTGTTCGTCGCGAACGTTGTCGAACCCGTAGGCTTGCGTCTCTTTCATCACGTCGTTGAACCGTGCGAGGGAATCGCTGGGCATCGTCGCGTGATAGGCATGTCCGCCCTGTTCGTAGGCCTGCATGATCTGCAGCCACTTTTTCAGGTCGCAGGCGAAGCTGCTGCTTTGCGTGTGTTCGATACGCTCAAGCGCCAAAGCACTGAACATCACCAGGGCGCAGCAAGGCGAGGCGCTCCAGCCTTTTTGCGGGGCACTGATCAGCAGGTCGACGGCGCATTTGTGCATATCCACCCAAATGGTGCCGGAGGCAATGCAGTCCAGCACGAACAGACCGCCCACCGCATGCACGGCGTCGCCGACTGCCCGCAGGTACTCGTCGGGCAGGAGGATCCCTGAGGAAGTTTCAACGTGGGGCGCGAAAACGACTTTCGGCTTCTGCGCGGCAATGGCGGCCAGCACTTCGTCCAGCGGCGGCGGGGCGTAGGCTGCCTGGCGACCCGCCTCGACCGGCCGCGCTTTGAGCACCGTAGTGGCCGCCGGGATGTTGCCCATCTCCAGAATCTGGCTCCAGCGATAACTGAACCAGCCGTTGCGTATCACCAGGCATTGCTGGCCGGTGGCGAACTGCCGCGCCACCGCTTCCATGCCGAAGGTGCCGCTGCCCGGAACCACCGCCACCGCTTCGGCGTGGTAGACCTGTTTCAGGGTCGTGGAAATGTTCTTCATCACGCCTTGAAAGGACTGCGACATGTGGTTCAGCGAGCGGTCGGTGTAGACCACGGAGTACTCGACCAATCCCTCGGGATCGATGCTCGGATAGAGCTTTGACATGGTGACTCCTTCGGCAGAGAGGTAAACATCTTTGGCAAGCAAGTGTAGGCAAAGGGCAGGGATCAGCTCATTGATTTGCGCAAATGAGGTTAGAGTGCTCAGCAATGTCTCAATCGTTGCGTGAACCATGAAGCTGCCGCTGTTTATTTCTCTGGACGGGCCCAAGGGCACCGGCAAAACCACATTGCTGGAGGCTGTTACCGCTGCACTGCGGGCTGACAAACACAAAGTCATTCGGCTCTGCGAGAGAAAAAGCGATCCGTACCGCGGCGAAACCATGGCCCTGGTTAACCAGCTCGCCAGACATCCTTCCCGGGATCTGGAGTGGGCGGTGTGTCAGCGCCTTGCGGATAGCCGTCGCTGGATTTCTGAGCGGGTGCTGCCCAAACAGCCATTGAACAGCATCATCCTGATCGACCGCTGGTATCCGTCTGACGCCGCATTTCGCCATAGCGTGCCGTTTGCCGAGATTCTGCAGTTGAACATCGAGCGAGGCGTGCGCGTGCCGGATCTGCATGTCGGTGTTGTCACTGCGCCGGATATTTCATGGGCCAGGGCAACGGCACGATCTCGAGGACTGGGCGGCACGGTGATCCAGAAACACGCCGAGCACGTTGTGTGTAGCGAGATGTTCGAGCGGGCGGTTACCGATCATGGCTGGGTGCTGTGCCGTAACGAAGGAACCATCGAAGCCGCAACGACTCAGGTGGTTGCAGAGATCTATAAAGTGCTTGGCTGATTGTCGCTGTGCAGGCGCTGGTTTAATTTGAATTTCAGGTTTCTCTGATCTGAGCTAACCGTACTGACGGATCACACGCCCCCCATGCTCACAAACCTCTGGTATGTCGTTCTCCCATCGTCACAGTTGACTGATGGATTGATCCCGGTTCAATTGCTCGGACAACCTTTCGTAGCGTTCCGCGATGACGCGGGTGTCGCTCACCTGCTTTCGGATATCTGCGTGCATCGCGGCGGCTCGCTGTCCGCCGGCAGCAAAGTGGGCAATAGCGTGCAGTGCCCTTATCACGGCTGGCGGTTTGGCGCTGATGGTGTGTGCACTCAGATACCGGCGCAGCCCGACCTGCGGATTCCCGCCAAGGCCCGCGTCGATGCGTACCCGACGCTGGAGCGATACGGTTGGATCTGGGCGTTTTTAGGTGATCTGCCTGAGTCTGAGCGTCCACCCTTGCCCACGCTCGACTGGGTCGATGACCCTGCCATCCGGGTGGTCGCCGGACATTTCGATTGGGAAGCCAGTTGGGATCGGATTATCGAAAACGGTCTGGACTTCGCGCATGCACCGTTTGTTCATGGTTCAACCTTCGGCGATCCGGATCATCCGGAGATTGAATCATTCGAGGTCGACAGCGATACGTGGAGCGGCAGCGCGCAAATGCTCATGCGCAGGCCGGCGCGCAAAGGGCTGCTGAGGCGCAAATCCTCCACCGAATGGGTCAGTGTGGTGACTGTTCCGGGTTTCCATTTGTCCGGCCCATGTACAACGCTTGAGCTTGAGTTACCGAACGGCTGGCGGATCTACATCGTCTCGGCGCATGTGCCGATTGACGCCAATCGCACGCGCACCTGGTGGATGATGGGCAGAACGTTTCTGCGCTCACGACTGCTGGATCGCAGGTTCATTGCGAGCAATATCCGTATCTTCGAACAAGATCACGCCGTGCTGAAAAACGTCCGGCCGGAACGTGTGCCGGACTCTTTTCAGCAGGAGGTTTCGTTGAAATCCGATGCGCTGCAGATTGCCTTTCGCAAAGACGTGCAGGCACTGGAACAGCGCGGCTGGCGCATTGATGAAGAGCGTCTTGCGCGAACGTTCACCGGACGCAAGGCTTGCGCAGTGCCCAGCCCTGAACGTCGCCAAATTCGCGCTTGGGCGATCGAGCCGATTCCGCTCGTGGACATCACCCACGAATCCCAATAGTGGCGCGAGCCAGCCTGCGCTTGGCACAGACTGGCGCCACCCTCAGCGCGTCTCGCACTGCGGCGAAGGCTCGCCGCTCAGTGCATCAACCATCGGCGGATGCTCCTGCACCGCCTGACGCAAGTCTTCGGTCACCCGCAGCTCCGCACCTGTCGGCGAGAAGGTGGCTGCCGCTGCAAACGGCGCGGGATTGGCCGGAATCGGGCGTTTGCCACGGCGCCACAGGAAGAAGGTGACCATGCACAGATTGACCAGCGCAAATACCCAAAACAACCCATTGCCACCGAACGAGTTCATCACCGGCGAAATCATCATCGGACTGATCGCCGAGCCCAGCGAGTTGATCAGCAACAGGCCCTGAATCATCGGCACCAAGGCTTCGGCCGGGGCGCGGTCGGCGGCGTGGCTGACGGCAACCGGGTACAGCGCGAACACACCGCCACCGAGCAGAAACAACATCACCGCGAGCATCGTCGCGGACAACGGCAGCAGGACGATCAGCAGCGACAACACCGTGCACGCCACCGTCAGAATCGTCAGCACCTGCAAGCGATCCTTGCGGTCGGACCAACGCCCGACCGGGTATTGCAGGAGCATCGCACCAAGAATCGTCCAGGCCATCATGCTGCCGACTTCACCGACATTCAGACCGCTGCGTTGCAGATACAACGGCAGCAAGGTGTAAATCGCCGCGATGGTCACACCTGAACCGAAACAGCCGACCAGCCCGGTCGGTGTCACGCCCAGCAGTTGCCGTGGCTTGAGCGGCTCGACCTGATCAAGCAGCGGCGACACGCGCGGCAGGATTACGATCGGCAGCACCGACAACGAAGCGAGCATGCCGGCGACCATGAAAGGTGCGCTGTCGCTGAGCCCGGTGATCTTGCCCAACGTTGCCTGACCCAGCACACCAGCGCCGTACAAGACGATCATGTACAGCGCGAGCAAGCGCCCGCGAATCTTCGCGTCGCCCGCCAGCAGCAGCCAGCTTTCGATCACCAGAAACACACCGACCGTGGCCCAACCGTTGATCAAGCGCAGGGCGAACCAGCCCCAAGTGTCATAGAACAACCCTTGCAGCAGGATGGTCACGGCGATCAGCGAAGCGAAGCTGCCGTAGGCGCGGATATGGCCGATGCGCAGAATCAAGCGGTCATTGAACACGGCACCCAGGGTCAGACCGATGAAATAGGCCGAGGAAACGACACCGATCATCGTCGCTGACGCGCCGGCAGCGTCCAGTCGAAGGGTGGTCAGGGAAGACAGAAAACCGTTGCCCAGTGCAACAATGAACAACCCGAGCAGGGGTGCCAGCGCCATGGCCAGCAAACGCGGAGACATAAAAACCTCTAGAGAACGAACAGCGCAACGTGCGCCTCTGCGCATGCGATTGCCAAGTCGGGGTGTGTGGTGTGGGCGCCCGCCAGACGGACAGGGCGGTTGGATACGTTTCGGTCACCAGATCCGGCGACTGCAAGAGCGCGCGGATTCTAAGGCTTGTGCGCAATTCTCCAATGGCTGTTTGCTGCGACAGTTGGACGCAGGTCAGTCCAGGTCGTGGCATAACGACAGCTCATCCTTTGCACGGCAAAAATGTTCCTTTATTGATCCTCTTGCGCTGTTTAGCCTGTGCGGTCGAGTTGCCATTTTGTGCCAGGAGTCATGATGCTGATCAAAGGTGAGCGGGCTGCCACAGCGTGTGGTTTGGTGGCGATCGTTTTGTGGAGTACCGCTGCCGGATTGATCAGAGGCGTCAGCGAGCACTTCGGCCCGCTGGGGGGCGCTGCGCTGATCTATTCGCTGGGTGCCATGCTGTTGCTGGTGTTCCTCGGCCGTCCGCGGATTCGTTCGACATCAAGGCTCTATCTGCTGCTCGGCAGCGCATTGTTCGTCGCTTATGAGGTGTGCCTGTCGTTGGCGCTGGGTTTCGCCAGTGATCGTCATCAAGCCATTGAACTGGGCGTGGTCAATTATCTGTGGCCGTGCCTGACCGTGGTGCTGGCGATCGTCATGAACGGACAGAAAACCCGCTGGTTCATCATTCCCGGCTCCGCGCTGGCGATTTTCGGCATCTTGTGGGTGGTCAGTGGCGAGGGTTTATCGCTGCCGCTGCCGGGAATTGTGCGCAATGTTCAGTCCAACCCGTTGAGCTACAGCCTGGCATTGACCTGTGCGATCACCTTTGCGCTGTATTGCAATGTCACGCGTCGCTATGCAGGTGGGCAGAATCTGGTGGTGCTGTTTTTCGTATTGACGTCTGTGGTGCTGTGGGTGAAGTGGTACGTGAGCCTGGAACAGATTCCGCCATTCACTTGGGAAAACGCCCTGGAGCTGCTGGCAGCCGGAATCGCCATGGCCGGCGGTTACGCGCTGTGGAACATCGGCATTCTGCGGGGAAACCTGACCTTGCTGGCGACCGCGTCCTACTCCGCGCCGGTGCTGTCGTCGGCGTTCGCCGCGCTGTGGCTGGGCGTGAGTTTGCAGATGCAATTCTGGCAGGGCGCCGTGCTGGTGACGGCGGGGTCGCTACTGTGTTGGCATGCGACCCGGCAGCGCGACGTACCCCAGACAACACCGATCAAGGTCAATGTGGGCGATACCCCTCACTGAAGATGCCAATCCTCGTTTCCATCAATGCTGCCAGTGCGTTATGTCTTCAAAAATCTTGCGGCGTAGCTGACAAACAACAACAGGAAAACCAAGCCACCCAGCGCGACCACCAGCGTACTGAGATGCGCAACCATGCCGATAAACGCCGGCCCCATGAGAATGCCGGCGTAGCCCATCGAAATGATCGCCGGAATGGCGGTGCGCTGCGGCATACGCTGTTGCCGACCCGCCGCGGTAAACAGCACCGGAACAATGTTCGAGCATCCGATGCCGACCAAGGCATAACCCAGCAAGGACGCCTGCCAACTCTCGAACACCAGCGAAACCAACATGCCGGCCGCCGCGCAGATCCCGCCTAGCGCCACCACGCGAACGCCACCCAGTCGGCTGACGATGGCGTCTCCGGTCAGGCGCCCAATGGTCATCGCCGCCGCGAAGCTCGCATAACCCAAACCGGCGTAGCTGGGTTCCATTGCGCGTTGCGAGGCGAGAAAAACCGCGCTCCAGTCAAGCATGGCGCCTTCCGTCAGGAAAACTATGAAGCACAGGCAACCCAAAAGCAGCACGATCCCCCGTGGCAGCGCCAACAACGGACCGTCTCTCTCGGTGCCATAGGGCAACAAACTTGGCGCAGCCTTGTATAGCGCGGCGAGGATAATCGCCACCAGGCAAAGCACGGACAGCAGTGGATTCAGACCCAGGCTGAGCATCGCCGTCATGGCCCCGGCACCGGCGATACCGCCGACACTGTAGAGCCCGTGGAAACCGGATTGCAGGGTTTCGCCGCTGTTCTTTTCAACAATGATGGACTGAATATTGATCGCGCAATCGAGCATGCCCATGCTGGCGCCGAATCCCAGCACCGCAAGCGCCAATCCCGGCAGCCATGTCAGATGGCTCAGCATCGGCAGCACCGAACACAACGCGACAGTCGAGCAGATGATCACTGGCCGACAGCCAAAACGTGCAGTCAGGTAACCGGCAAACGGCATGGCGGCGATCGAGCCGATACCAAACCCCAGCAACAACAGGCCCAGTCCGCCGTCGTCCAGTCCGGTACGCGCTTTCACCAACGGAACGAGCGGCGCCCAGGCCGACATGACAATGCCGGTGATCAAAAATACAATGCGCGTCGACACGCGTTCGCCGTAGTTTGCATAAGCCGCCACGGATGATGTCGAGGTGTTCATTGAGGCGGACATCCTTATCGGTGTCTCCCGGCTTTTTTGGCGAAGAGCCGGATAACAGCTTTTCGAGACGAAAGATTCCCTTCCAGCATCCGTCGGGATGCTGAAGGGAGGAGGGTTGGAGCGTATGAGGAGAACCCGGATCAGCCCACAGACTTCAACGGAATGGGGCCTTTGAGCCGATCCATCATGGTCGCGCAGTACCAGTCATCGAACTGGCAAACGCCGGTCTCGGCGGTTTCCGAATAAGGCCCCGGCTCGTACGAAGGCGAGGTCACGCCACGCTGAGTGCCCTCGACCAGCGTGCGGTCCTGATCGTTGGTGGCAATCCAGACTTTGGTCAGGCGCTCGATATCGTAATCAACGCCTTCCACTGCGCTGTCAGGTACCAGCCATTTGGTGGTGACCAAGGTTTCGGTGGCGCTGATCGGCAGCACGCGGAAGCTCAGCGCATGGTCACCGAGGAAGTGATTCCAGGTGGAGGGATAGTGGAAGTACAGCAGCGCGCCGATGTCCGCTTCAGTTGTCTTGTCGAGGCGACCGGCAACGGCCGGTTTGCCGTCCATGGTGTAGCTGAGGGCACCGGATGACAGGGGAATACGGGTCATGCGGAACTGGCCGTTGATGTCCATCACCAAACGGCTTGGCAATCCGGCGCTCTCGCATTTGGACCAGTAGGCCGACAGCTCTGGATCGTCTTCGCCACTGACGCCGCCTACCGAAAGGTTATCGACGAACGAATGCAGCAACTCCGGGTGTGAGCCGTCGCAGTGGTAGCACTCGCGATTGTTTTCAAAGACCAGTTTCCAGTTGCCTTTCTCGACGATGTTCGACTCGAACGCCACTTTGCAGTTTTCAAGATAGTGCGGCGCGATGAAAGGGCTGACGGCTTTGCGGAAGCCTTCGAAATCGGGAGCCTTGGCGGCCACGCAGACATAAATGTAGGTATCGACGATCTCGCAGTGAACGTTTTTCAGACTGTATTGGGATTTGTCGAAATCCTGGCCCATGTTGCCGGCGAACAACAGGTTGCCATCCAGCTCGTACGTCCACTTGTGATAGGGGCAAACCATCTTCGCCACTTTGCCGTGATCGGCCTCACAGATTTTCGCGCCACGGTGACGGCAGGCGTTATGGAATGCCCGGACCTCGCCGTCTTTGCCGCGTACCACTGCGACGGGATAGTCACCGATCTGCAGGGTGAAATACTGCCCCGGTTTGGTGATTTCAAAGGTGTGGCCGGCGAAGATCCAGTCCTTGTGCCAGATCTGCTCAAGATCCTGGCGGTAAACGCTCTCATTGCTGTAAAGAGCGCCCGGCAGCGAGTGCCAGGGTTTGCGCTGAGCGATCAGGTCAAAAACGCTTTCTTTATTGTTCATTGTTATCCTCCCATAGACGACATGGTCCTCAGCCTATATGGCCGAAGACAACCGTCACAAACGACATTTGCTGTGGGCAATTCATGCGTTGGCGTTATCGATGGGGTTTGACTGGTGTGCCGGAACGGCGTGAAAAATCGGCGCAAGAGCAGTAATGGCGCAACTGGATTGAGCGATGTGTTTGATCGCCGCTTTCACCTCGGCACTGCGTTCTACACCGAGACCGCTGGCGAACAGATCAAATTTCTGACTCAGCTCTTCAGCGCTGAGGGCCGTTTCGGGATCCCCGCGCGCGGCAGTGACCGGACTCACCAGCACCGCACCGTTCTTCAGGGTAATGGTCAATCGGGAGAGGATTTCGTCGGGGAAGCGAGCGGAGATATCAGCGGCTTCAACGACTTCGATACGGCGGCTCAATGCGAGAATATCTTCGGCAAAAATCGCCGCCCCGGTGACTTCTAGCGGACCGACTTTGCCCCTGACAATCAGTGCGGCCAGCGGAAAGGCGAGGGCGTACTGCGCCTGATCGGCGTCACTTGGCGTATGCCCTTGCAAACACATCGACTCGTAGAACGTTTCCACCCGAACGGTTTCAATCGAGTCCGCATCAAGCTCAGGGTTTTCCCGCTGCAGTTCGAGCATGGCGGTCAGCGCCGGTTGCGCCCAACGGCAGACCGGCCAGGGTTTGAAATACTGACTGTCGATCTCCCAGCGTGCACCGATGTCGGTCCAGTATTCAGCGACGGTGACGTCTTCAACCGTTTCTGCCGGCGCGCCGGTGATGCCTTCCCGGGCCATGAACAGCGCGTTCAAACCCGCAAATGCGCCTGCACCGTGAGCATCTCGCAGCATCGTCGGCGCTTGCACCACGCGCATCATCGGGCAGCGCGCGCTGAAGTATTCGGCGATGCCCAAGGCGTGGCGAAAGGTCGGCTCATCCAAGCCCAGCAAGCGCGCCCCGGCACAGACCACACCCAGCGCGGAAAAACCGCCGGATGCGTGATAAGTCGGCGAGGTCGCCATCAAGGCAGAACCGGCCCGCAGCGCCGTTTCATACCCGATGCACAGGGCAGTCAATAGCCCATGGCCACTGATCGACTGACCTTGATGATGCAGCGCATCGGCGAGGGCCAGTACGGCGGGAACCACGGTGGCACCGGCGTGCCCCTTGGATTTGAAGTGGCCCTCATGGGCGTCGAGGCTGTCAGCGCTGAAACCTCCGGCCCAAGCCGCACCGAGCACGTTGACACGCTGCCCGCCGAAGATCAGGCGACTGCTATAAGCGCCCGCCGGGTAATGCCGTTCGGCAAAACGTCGCATTGCGCTGCTGGTGTCATTGCTGGCCGCGCCGGCCATGACGCCGACGATATCCAGCAGACTGTCCTGCACGATTGCTCGAGTCTTGAGCGGGGCATCGAGGAAATCAAAGTCGCGACAGAATTCGAAGAGTGACATTCAACAATCCCTTCCTGTGAGTTGAGCCGAGCCGATCATGGTCGGCGCAGCTCAACAATGAGCCAGGGGGAGGGTGCCGCTCTAGCAACATTTTCGGCGGGCTATTGATAACCAAATCACCCGACGCTTGTGCAGGCTGGATTAACGGCGGGGAAACTTCGCCAGAATCCATTCGCGGAAACGCCGCAGTTCGTCTTCGTTTTCGGAGCTTTCGCGACAGCTCAGGTAGTGCCAGCTGTTACGCAATTGCACCTGCTGCTCGATCGGTCGCACCAACAGACCTTGCTGCACCAATCCCGTGACCAAGTGATTCCAGCCCAACGCGATGCCCTGATGGGTCAGGACCATGCTGATGAGCAGGTTGTAGTCGTTGGCATTGAAGATCTGCGGACTGTTCGGCGGACGATCATCGATATCGATGGCCTGAAACGCCAGCCACACGCCCCAGTCGACATGCTCGGCGACTTGCGAGCGGCCATAGGGACTCAGGTTGAGCAGGGCCGAATCGCGCACGCCTTCGATCGTCGAAATTTCCGGGTGTTTCTCCAGATACTGCGGGGTGCACACCGGGTAAATCACGTCGTGGCACAACGGGTAGCTTCTATAACCGTCACGGATGCGCGAAATCTTGGTGATGAAGATGTCGGGCTGCACACCGGGTTCCATGGTCAGAAAGTTCTGCGTGGTGATCAGGTTGAGTTCGATGTCCGGGCACTGCGCGAAGAACTCTTGCAGATGATTCGATAGCCACAATGCGGAAAAGGCCGGCGAGCAACAGACGGTGAGGACCTTCTTGGTCGACTGGCTGCTGCGGATGCGTTCGGCAGCCTGGGCGATGTTGACGAACGACAGTTGCGCGGCATCGAAGAACACCGCGCCGGCGGCCGTCAGTTCCACCGCCCGGCCTACCCGGGTGAACAGTTGCGCGCCCAGATAGCTTTCCAGTTCGCGGATCTGCCGGCTGATGGCGGCTTGCGAAACGCACAACGCCTCCGCCGCACGGGTGAAGCTTTCGTATTTGGCCGCGGCCACAAATGCCTTCACAGCCCTCAAGGACGGCATTTTCAGCAGGATGGTGTCAGGGTCGACATGCTTGCTCATTCGTACACTCTCCTAACGATACAGCTCCCCATCGAAGCGCGAGGAGGGTAACGGAACCGTGCGGGGAGGGCTACGCGAGCGTCGCTGCGGGGATAGACCCGGTCGCTCATGGTGCTGACGCGGCACTCGGCTGTGGCTGTCGTCGCAACCGATAACCCGACGTTATCGAATTGCCCCTGTAAATGTAGTTGGATTAAGCGGGGTGATGCTAATAGATTTGAAACATCCCTTTTTCCTGGGACCTCAAAAATAATAAAAGGAAGCCCGTCGTGAAGACATCTATTCATTACCGCTGCCGCTTACAATTATTTTTGCTCGTTTGCCTGTCGCTTAATGCGAAAGATGCACGATGCGAAGGAGGCAAGGTATGACAAGTTCCGACGAGATCATTTGCGTAAAGAATGTTTTCAAAGTCTTCGGTACGCAGCCAGCACTTGCCATGAAAATGGTTAAAGAAGGCGCATCAAAAGCTGAAGTGTTCAAAAAGACCGGTCAGGCGATTGGTGTTTTTGATGCCAACTTCTCGGTTCGCCGTGGTGAGATTTTCGTCATCATGGGTTTATCCGGCTCGGGCAAATCGACCATGGTCAGATTGTTCAACCGGCTGATCGAACCGACGTCCGGGCAGATCTTTCTCAATGGCAAGGAAATCACCGGCCTGGGCGACAAGGACTTGTTGCAGGTTCGCCGCAAAGACATGGGCATGGTCTTCCAGTCGTTTGCATTGATGCCGCACATGAGCGTCATCGACAACGTCAGCTTCGGCCTGGAAATCAGCGGGGTCAGCGAGAAAGAGCGCTATTGCCGCGCGATGGGTGCACTGGAGCAGGTCGGGCTTTCAGGGCAGGAACTCAGCTTTCCTCACCAACTCTCTGGCGGCATGCAACAACGTGTCGGCCTGGCCCGCGCGCTGGCCAATGATCCCGCCATTCTGCTGATGGACGAAGCCTTCTCGGCACTCGATCCGATGATTCGCAGCGAGATGCAGGGCGAGCTGATCAAGCTCCAGGCCGAGCAGGATCGCACGATCATTTTCATCTCCCACGACATAGAAGAAGCGGTTCGCATCGGTCACCGCATTGCGATCATGGAAGGCGGGCGGGTGGTGCAAATCGGCACGCCGCGTGAACTTCTGTGCAACCCGGTGAATAAATATGTTCGCGATTTCTTTAATGGCTTCGACACCAGTCGCATTCTGAAAGCGGGTGATATCGCGCAACAGGATTGCAATGTCGTTTATATACCGGGTGGGCAAACGCCGATTAAAGCGGATGCGTCCCTTCGCGACATCTTTCATCTGGTTGCGGCCTCGGCAACTCCCATGCCGGTGGTGGATGAAGTTGGGCTTTATAAAGGTTCGATTTCGCAAGGCCATCTTCTGAGCTGTCTGTGTAATAGCTGAACTGCGAATAATCAGAATTGATTTACCGCTTCTGAGGGCGAGGTAGCACCATGTCAGACTTCAACTTTCTAGATCCTTTCCAAAGTTTGAATATTCCGTTGGGCTCGTGGGTGGAAACCGCCCTTAAATACCTGGTGCATAACTTCAGGGAAGTGTTTCGCTCGATCCGCTGGCCGGTCGATCAAGTGCTCGACGGTGTCCAGTGGGGACTGCTGTCGGTTCCGCCCACGGTGTTCATCATCATCGCCGGACTGATCAGTTGGCAGATTGGCGGCAAACGCATTGCCATCTTCAGTGTTGCAACGCTCACCGGGCTTGGATTGATCGGTGTGTGGAGCGATGCGATGGTCACGCTGGCCCTGGTGCTGACCTCGCTATTGTTTTGCGCAGTGATCGGCATACCGCTGGGCATCTTGTGTGCACGCAGTGATCGCACGGAAATGATCATCCGCCCGGTGCTGGATGCCATGCAGACACTGCCCGCGTTCGTCTACCTGGTGCCGGTGGTGATGCTCTTTGGTATCGGCAACGTCCCCGGTGTAATCGTCACCATCATCTTTTCCGTGGCGCCGCTGGTGCGGCTGACCAACCTTGGTATTCGCCAAGTCCCTGCGGACAAGGTCGAAGCCGCTCGAGCGTTTGGCTGCACGGCTACGCAAATGCTGATGAAGGTGCAGTTGCCGTTGGCGGCGCCGACGATGATGGCCGGTCTCAACCAGACATTGATGCTGTCGCTGTCGATGGTGGTGGTCGCCTCGATGATTTCGGTGGGCGGTCTGGGCTTGATGGTGTTGAGCGGCATCGGCCGCCTCGACATGGGTCTGGCCAGCGTCGGCGGTGCCGGCCTGGTGTTGCTCGCGGTATTCCTTGATCGACTGACCCAGGCAATGGGTGAGCGCAGCAGCGACCTGGCCACCGGTCAGCGCTGGTATGAAAGCGGCCCGGTGGGGCTGGTCATGAAACTGAAGAAAAAGAAGAACGTTGCACGTCCAGTGACGAATTGAGTTGGCCTGCTCACCCCATTAAAAACTCCAAGCGTGGTGAAACATGAAACTGACAAATCTCAAAAAGAGCGTGGTTGCGAGCCTGGTGGCTTCAGTGTTTGGGACTTTGCTGTGTTCGGCGGCCTACGCAGCCGATGCGAACAAACCCGGTGCCGGTGTTTCGATTACGCCGATCTTCCCGACGATCGCCGAAGAGCGCTTTCGCGGCGAGGTAGTGATCGCAGGCCTCAAGGAACTGGGCTACGACGTAAAGCAGCCAAAAGAAGTCGACTACCCGGCGATGTTTCTCGCGCTGTCTTACGGCGATGCGGACTTCACCGTGCATGAATGGGAACACTTGCACCAAGCGTTTTATGAAAAGGCCGGCGGCGATGACGTGATGGTCAAAGTCGGGCAAATCATGAAAGGCGTGCTGCAGGGCTACATGATCGACAAGAAGACGGCCGAGGCTTATCAGATCAAGGATCTGTCGGACCTGAAGAAACCCGAAATCGCCAAACTCTTCGACAGCAACGGTGACGGCAAGGCTGATCTGACGGGCTGCAACCCGGGCTGGGGCTGCGAGATCATGGTCGAACACCACATGAAAGCCTATGGCTTGGGCCCAACCGTGGTCGACAACCGCGGTTCGTACTTCGCGTTGATGGCAGACACCATTGCGCGCTTCCAGCAAGGCAAACCCGTGCTGTTTTTCACTTGGGTTCCGCAATGGATCGCCAGTGTTCTGGTAGAAGGGCGTGACGTGGTCTGGTTGCCGGTGCCGTTCACCTCGCTGCCAGATGGCAAGGAAAGCAAGGACACCTTCCATGACGGCAAGAACCTCGGTTTTCCGGTTGACACGATCAATGCCGTCATGAGCAAAGAGTTCGCCGAGAAGAACCCGGTGGCGCGCAAATTCCTCTCTGAAGTCAGCATCCCGACGGCCGCTGAAAGTGCGCAAAACCTGCGCATGCAGAACGGTGAAAAGTCGCTGGCCGACATCAAGCGTCATGCCGCGGAATGGATCAAGGCCAACCAGCAAGCCTATGACGGTTGGTTGAGTGACGCCCGGGCGGCAGCGAAGTAATCGGTTCGGCCACGGTTTGGCGGCGGACCGTGCCAGACGCCAAACCACCAGGTTGTCGTTTCAGTGAAGATGAGCGGGTGAGGCAAGATGGAAACGTTCCAGAGTCCGTTGAAACAACAGAACATCGGCTTTCGCCCATCCACCGTGATGTCGGGCCATGAACATGTCGTGCGGGTGGCGTTCATCCTGCTCGATCATTTTTCGTTGACGACCCTTTCAACGGCGATGGATGCCCTGGCCACTGGAAACCTGATCAATGGCGAAACGATTTACAAGGTGTCGACCTACTCACTGCAGGGCGGGTTGGTTGAAAGCGATATCGGCGTGTCGCTGGCTTCGCAAAGGCTGGTCGCGGAAGGCTTCAATCATGATGCGGTGATTGTCGTCGGAGGCCAGCGTGTGAGGCTTGCCACGCAGCCAGTGCTGCGCCGAGTGCTGAAGAGGTCCGCGAGCAAAGGGATCGTTGCCGGTTGCTGGAATGCCGCGTTTTATCTCGCCGATGCCGGTTTGCTGGAGGCTTGCGAGTTTGCCTGTCACAGCGACAGCGGCGGCCTGATCCATGAGTATTTCCCGCAGTTGAAAGTATCGACTCGCGAGTTTATTTGCACACAGCGCCGAGCCACTTGCGCCAACGCTCATTCGGCGCTGGATATGACCTTGGCGATCATGCAGGAACTGGGTGCGCGCAACGATGCGGCACTGGTCGATGAAATAAAACGGGTTCACCAGTCTGGACATCTTCAACCGAAGACTGCCGACAGCCTTCGCTGTTCAGCGATTCCCAAGCCTTTGAATATCGCGCTCGACTTGATGGAAAAGAACATTGAGGAACCGCTGGAAATCGACGTAATCGCCAGCCAGGTCGGCGTGTCACGCCGGCAACTGGAAAGACGGTTTGCCCGCTATCTGAATGCGGCACCCAATCGTTATTACCTGGAACTGCGTTTGACCCGGGCTCGGCAATTGATTGTGCAAAGTGATCGCTCGTTGACGGATGTGGCTCTGGCCACCGGGTTTGTCAGCTATCCGCACTTCTATAAACGCTTCAAGGACCTGTTCGGCTTACCGCCCATGACCTTCAGGGATTATTACTACTCGAGTGACTATGCCAGCAGCGGCCGTTATGCCGTGGCGGCCGGTTTTTAAAACAAACAGTCAATCGTCACTGTTTGCGCCAGTGCCAGTTTTGCAAGTTTCCGGATCAACGCCACTGCGTGCGTTTGCTTTGTGCCGCGTGCGTTTTGCAACTTCAACGATTAACGGTTCAACACTATGAAAGTCAGTTCATTACCCGCCGATGATGATAGTTGTGGCTGGTTTCATTTGAGCAAGCCACGCAGTCCCGAGCCGGCGCACCGTGGGCACCGTTCAGCGCGGTGGGTGATTATCGGTGCCGGCTTCACAGGACTGGCGTGCGCGCGACAACTGGCATTGAATTTTCCCGACGACGAAGTGGTGCTTATCGAAGCGCAGGAAGTCGGACTGGGGCCGTCGGGGCGCAATGCCGGTTTTGCCATTGATCTTCCCCATGACATTGGCGCTGAGGATTACATCGGTGACATCGCGCTGGCACGCACCAGTTTGAAACTCAATCTGGCCGGCCAATCGCTACTTCGCGAGCTGGTCGATCAATACCGCATCGACTGCCAGATGAAGGCCTGCGGCAAGTATCAGGCGGCGGTGGAGAACCGTGGTATCGCCGTCCTCGATGCCTATCGCCGGGGCCTGGAAAAACTCGATCAGCCTTTTCAAATGATTGATGCCGATGAGTTGCCCGAACACTTGGGCACGCGGTTTTACCGCAAGGCGCTGTTCACGCCGGGCGCGGTGTTATTGCAACCGTCCGGACTGGTGAAAGGCCTCGCCGACCATCTGCCATCGAACGTCACGCTGTATGAGCGCACCCCGATTCTGGAAGTGGAATACGGCGCCAAGACGCTCCTAAAACACGCCCACGGCAGTATCACTGCCGACAAGCTGATTCTGGCGAACAACTCGTTCGGCATGCGTTTCGGTTTCCTGCAAGGGCGCATGTTGCCGATCTACACCTACGCGAGCATCAGCCGGCCGCTGACTGCAGAGGAACAGGCGCGCCTGGGCGGCAAACCGTTCTGGGGCGCCATTCCCGCGGATCCGTTCGGCACCACGGTGCGCCGCACCCCGGATAACCGCCTGCTGATCCGCAACAGTTTTACCTTCAACCCGGATGGTCGCAGCAACAGCAAATACAACGAACGCTTTGTACGTCGGCACAAGGCTTCATTCGATCAGCGTTTTCCGATGTTGCCGGACGTGACGTTCGAATACACCTGGGGCGGCGCCTTGGCCATGTCGCGCAACCACAACGGCTTCTTCGGTGAACTGGCGCCCAATGTTTATGGCGCGCTCGGATGCAACGGTCTGGGCGTCACGCGCGGAACCGTCACCGGCAAGTTGCTCGCGGACTGGCTGGCGGGGCAGCGTGACCCGCTGATTGATTTCTTGTTGCAGGCGCCGGGGCCCAACAGCAACCCGCCAGAACCGTTTCTTTCGCTTGGGGTGAACATGAACCTCAAGTGGGGGCAGTACCGCGCCGGGAGAGAAAGCTGAGTCTGCGTTGACTAGTCGCTTACACCTCGTCGCTCTGCTGCCGTCCTGAAGGCTTGCGCCGCCAATAACCACAGTTTGCCCGGCATGCCGTCGGGTGTACGGATTGAACATTGAACCACTGGAGAAAACGCTATGAACTTTGACGGAATCTTTACCCCTGCCATTACCCCGTTGTCCGCGGATGGCCAGATCGACTATTCGGCGTTCTCCGACGTGCTCGAATACCTGATCGAGTCCAAGGTTCACGGCATCGTAATTGGCGGCTCCACCGGCGAGTATTACGCGCACACCGCCGAGGAGCGGGTGGCCGTGGCCGAGCGCGCCAAAGAGGTGATCCGCGGACGTTTGCCACTGGTCATCGGCACCGGCGGCATTCGTACCGAAGACTCGGTGTACTTCGCCGAAAAGGCCAAATCCCTGAAAGCGGACGCGATTCTGGTCGGTTCGCCACCGTATGCGTTGCCGACGCAGAAGGAAATTGCCGCCCATGTGCTCGCCGTGGACAAGGCGGCCGGGCTGCCGATCATGCTGTACAACTATCCGTCGCGGATGGGCGTGGCGATGGGCGACGAGTTTTTCGAAGCCATCGCCGGCTGCAAGAACATCGCCGCGATCAAGGAAAGTTCGGGCGAGATGAGCCGCCTGCACCGTCTGGCTCACGCTCATCCGTCGATCCAGCTGTCCTGTGGCTGGGATGATCAGGCGCTGGAGTTCTTCGCCTGGGGTGCGCGCAGCTGGGTCTGCGCCGGTTCGAACTTCATCCCGCGTGAACACATCGCGCTTTACGAAGCCTGCGTGCTGGAAAAGAACTTCGATAAAGGCCGGAGGATCATGTCGGCCATGCTGCCGTTGATGGATTTCCTCGAGAGCGGCAAGTTTGTGCAGTCGATCAAACATGGCAGCGAACTTAGTGGCCTGCGTGCCGGCGGGGTCCGTGCGCCACTGCAACCGCTGGAGCCTTCCGAGAAGCAGACGCTGGAAGGCGTGATCAAAACCCTGCAGAAAAACGTCGCGCGTATCGTCGAGGAGGCTTGAAATGGCAGACCTGCTGAGTCAAGAGCAATACCGTGAACTGGCTGCGAAGCTCGAGTTTCGCAATCAAGCGTTCATCAACGGCCAGTTTTGCTCGTCGCGTTCAGGCAAGACATTCACCACGACCAACCCGGCTACCGACCAGGTGCTGACTGAGGTTGCCGCGTGCAACGCCGATGATGTCGACGAGGCCGTAGCGGCGGCGAAGGAAGCCTTCGACGACGCACGCTGGCATTCACTGGCGCCGTCCGCACGCAAATCGGTATTGCTGCGCTTCGCCCAATTACTGGAAGACAACGCCCATGAACTGGCAGTGCTGGAAAGCCTGGACAGTGGCAAGCCGATTCGTGAATGCCAGAACATCGACGTGCCGGAAACGATTCATACGTTGCGTTGGCATGCCGAGCTGATCGACAAGATCTACGACGCTACGGCACCGGTCGGCTCGGGTGCGGTGACCATGGTGGTGCGCGAACCGATCGGCGTTGTCGGCCTGGTGTTGCCGTGGAACTTCCCGCTGCTGATGCTCGCCTGGAAAATCGGCCCGTCGCTGGCTGCAGGCTGTTCGATCGTGGTCAAACCGGCCAAGGAAACCACCTTGAGCACCTTGCGCGTCGCCGAACTGGCGCATCAGGCAGGGATTCCCGCCGGCGTGTTCAACGTCGTGCCCGGGGGAGGCAAGGAGGCCGGTGAGCCGCTGGGGCGTCACCCGGATGTGGCCATGGTCAGCTTCACCGGTTCAACCGATACCGGGCGGCTGTTCCTGAAATATTCCAGCGAATCGAACCTCAAGCGCATCGTGCTGGAATGTGGCGGCAAGAACCCGGCCGTGGTGATGAATGATGTCGAAGACATCGACCTCGTCGCTCAGCATGTGGTGAACGGTGCGTTCTGGAACATGGGGGAAAACTGTTCGGCCTCATCGCGCTTGATCGTCCACGCCGAGATCAAGGATGAACTGTTGCAGCGTGTCCAGGTGCATCTGGGCGACTGGAAAATGGGCGATCCACTGGATCCTGAGAACCGCCTGGGTTCGATGATCAGCAAGGCGCATTTCGACAAGGTGCGCTCCTACCTTGATGTGGCCCGCGACGAAAACCTACGCGTGCTGGTGGGCGGCAAAACCCGCCAGGATATTTTCGTCGAACCCACTATCGTTGACGGCGTGAGTCGCGATAGCCGTCTGTTCCAGGAAGAGATCTTCGGCCCGGTACTGAGCGTCACCACGTTCCAGACCGTTGACGAAGCCATTGCGCTGGCCAACGACACGGCCTACGGCCTGGCAGCATCGGCTTACACCGGCAACCTGCGCCATGCCCTGAAACTCTCACGCGGGATTCGCGCCGGGATTGTCACGGTGAACTGCTTCGGTGAGGGCGACGCCTCTACGCCATTCGGCGGCTACAAGGAGTCGGGGTTTGGCGGGCGCGACAAATCGATCTGGGCGCACGACCAGTACACTGAAATCAAAACCATCTGGATTGATGCATCCTGATAGTGCTTTGACGGCAGAAGTCGCATCGCCCCGACACTGGATTCAGTGGCGGGGCGAGTTACCCATTCCATGAGCTGAGCCAGTAGCAGCACAACTCGACCGTGAACAACCGCTGGCGAGAACCCCTCACGCACTGACTTTAACCTCAGCCTTGACCACTGATTTACTATAAGTCAGCAAAACGATGCCCGTGACCACAATCACCCCGCCGAGAATCTGTCCGTTGCTGAGCATCTGATCCAGCACAATCCAGCCCATCAGCAACGTTGCCAATGGCTCGATGTTCATGACCGGCGCATTGCGCGGCATGTCCAGGCGAGGTACCGAAATGAACAGGACGATAAAACCTGTGCCGTACAGCACCACCAGGGTGGCGAGGGCCAGCCATCCGGTCGAGGTGGCGGGCAGGTTCAATCCGCCAGGAAGGGCGCCCGTCAGTCCTGCCAGGTTGACGCTGCTGAACACGATGAAAATGGTCAGCAGACTGCGCACCGAGCCGCGTACCTGAGACAGTTTGTGGTCGGTGATCCACAGCGCGCAGGCGAACACGCTGGCGGCGCAGAATGCGAGCGCGACGCCGGTCAGCCATTGCGCACTGACGTCCGTCGTGGTCGAGAGACGCCCGGGGACATCCAGCACAAACACCAGGCCCAGTAGAATCAAACCCATCAACGTCGCGGTGCGTGCGCTCGGTCGCGGGCCACCCAGCGCCCAGGTGAGCAATGCCAGCAGAATAGGGAACACGTTCGCCACCAGCAGGGCCAGCGCCACCGGCACCCGTGCGACAGCAGAGTAAAGGCACAGACTCTGCGCAGTGATCAGCAACCCCAGCAACAGTTGCCAGCGCCAGGCACCCGCCGGCAAGCGCGGGCTTTGTCTTTGCCACAGCACCAGGATGGCGAGCACCAACAAAGTCCCGCCGGACCGCATCAAAATCGCCAGCAGCACCCCCGCGCCATCATCAAAGGCGACTCGTGCCGCCACATGATTGCCGGCAAACGCACAGCCCATGCACAACAGAATGATCACAGCCAGATAGCGGGGGAAGGGCGGCGGTACGGTTTGCGCAGCGGTAGGGCGAGGCATGGCAGATCTCAGGATTGTTAGCCGTTCGAACGACTTGGTTTTTATTAGTTGTCGTACAACTAACCCGTTTTATCGCATTCGGCGACGTCGGGCAATAGACCTGAAAGCGCACAGCTACGCATATTCTCGGCGTTAAGGTGGATTTTTACGTATTTGATTAAGCGTAGAGATCGTATGACTTAATAGGGCAGGGGCGTATCGGCCCCTGCTTCCAGGGATTTACACATTCATGACAGGCGGGTGGTCTGCTTCTGCTCAAGCATGAAATGGATAATCGATATACCCACGCTGATCCCCGCCGAAAAAGCTGCCTGGGTCTGGCACGTTGAGTGTCAGGCCATCATGCAGCCGACGCGGCAGATCCGGGTTGGCCAGGAACGGGCGGCCAAACGCAATGATGTCGGCACGATCGGCAATCAGTGCCTGTTCGGCAGATTGCGCGTCATAGCCGCCAGCCAGAATCAGCACGCCGTTCCACGTTTTGCGCAACTGGGCAATGATCGCGTCCCAGCGCGGATCGAAGTTCTCATCTTTGACTGTGCCGACCATTGCCGGCTCGACCAGGTGCAGGTAGGCCAGATTCCATTGGTTGAGCGCTTCGACGAGGTGGCCGAAGGTGGCCTCCGGAGTGTCGTCGCCCATGCCCATGAAGCGCCCCATCGGCGTCAGGCGCACGCCGACGCGCTCGGCGCCGACTTCCTCGGCGACGGCTGCGACCACTTCAAGCAGAAACCGCGCGCGGTTCGCCACACTGCCGCCATAGGCGTCGTCACGCTGGTTGCTGTTGCTGTTAAGAAACTGGTCGAGCAGATAACCGTTGCCAGCATGAATCTCTACACCGTCCATGCCCGCCTGCAATGCGTTGCGCGCGGCCACGCGGTAGTCCTCGACGATGCCGGCGATTTCCGCCGTTTCCAGCGCACGCGGCACCGGCACGTCTCCCCAGACGCCGTTACCGTTTTCATCGACGATAAACGTCTTGCCCGGCACCGGCAGCGCGCTGGGCGCAACCGGCAGGCCGGCATCGGGTTGAAAGCTCGGATGGGACACCCGGCCGACGTGCCACAGCTGCATGAAGATCAACCCGTCGGCCTCATGCACCGCCGCGCTGACGTCACGCCACGCGCGGACCTGCTCTGGGCTGTAGATGCCCGGCGTCCAGGCGTAACCCTGAGCCTGCCGGGAGATTTGTGTGGCTTCGGTGATGATCAGCGCGGCACTGGCCCGCTGGCGGTAGTACTCGGCGTTCATCGGCGTCGGCACATCGCCCGGTTGGCCGGCGCGGGAGCGCGTCAACGGTGCCATGGCCACGCGGTGGGCGAGGGTGTAAGGACCGAGTGCGAGGGGTTGGAACAGACGACGAGTCATGGGTAGCTCCGGATTTCAATATAAGGAATTCAAGCGCGGCAGCGGTGCCGCAAACCAGTGCCGCTAACTTAACCGCGCTCAGCGGAGCTGATAATCAGTGACCGGCGCTACGCTGTTTTGCGCACGGCGCAATGGCGCCCGTGCTCATCAGCGATAAACACGGGCGTGGCTCAGGCGGATTGGTTTGAGCGCGTCAGCGGCAGGTTCAGCCAGCGCCGGCCAGTGGCGTTGGCGACGGCGTTGCCAAGGGCGGCGGCCATTGGCCCCTGGACGATTTCAGCGGCACCGAGAAAGGGCTCTCCCGGCTGGTCGAGCACATGCACATCGACTTTTTTCGGCAGCTGCGTGAAACGCAGAATCGGATAACCGCTCCAGTCGTAGCTGCGAATACCCCCCGCGTCGTAGGCGACTTTTTCGTACAGGGTCCAGCTCGCGGACTGCACGATGCCGCCCTCGACCTGATTGCGCAGGCCATCGGGGCTGACGATCTGGCCGACATCCACCGCCGTCACCACGTGATCGATGCGGATCTCGCCGGTCTGCGGATGCACGCGCAGCTTCACCGCGATGGCGCAGTAACCCATGATGTTTTTATAGCGAGCAAAGGCGAAACCGATACCCGCGCCGGGCTCGCTGCTTTTTTGCGGCCAACCGATCTCATCACGCACACGTTCTACCACCGCGCGAGCACGCGGGTCGCTGAGATGGGCCAGACGCAAGGCGACCGCGTCGATGCCGGCCCTGATCGCCAGCTCGTCGATACTCGCCTCGATGGCGAAGATATTGATGTGCGCACCCAGCGAACGCATGGCCGAGGTGCGAAAGGGCATTTCGGTGACGAAGGTCATGTTGATGCGCGTCGAGTTGAGGTCGTACAGCGGCACCGCATTGCGATCACCATCGCCTTCGGGCTGGGCGATCGGCACGGAGGGCGCCGAGGCGAAAGGCCGCGCGAGCAAGCGTGCCGGCAGCAGACGCCCGGCGTTGACGATGCGTTCGTTGTGCGGTGTGGTCCAGAGTTCGTAGGCCCAATCCTGCAGGCGGCCTCGGGAGAGGCCGGCGTCGACTTCAGTGACCATCGCCGAGCTATACGGCTCCCAAAGATTTTCCTGTTCGCGCATCCATTGCACGCGCACCGGCGTCCCGGGGACGCGCAGGGCAATCAATGCCGCATCGGCGGCGGCATCATCGGCGCCGTTGTGGCCGTAACACCCTGAGCCTTCGGTATGAATACAGCGCACCCGCTCAGGCGGCAGATCGAGCATTTCGGCAATGCCGGCGCGCAGTGGGTAAACGCCTTGGGTGTGGGTCCACACGGTGAGAACGCCGTCCTTGAACCAGGCCACCGCGCAAGACGGGCCGATCGAACCATGCATCAAATACTGCTTGGTGACCCGCGCCTGAAAACGCGTATCGGCCGCGCCGCTCGGCGTGCCACTGTTGCTGATCGGATAGCGCCGTGAGGGCAGACGTTTGAGCAGGCCATGAATCTCGGCCGCCTCGGGAATCGCTTCGCCCTCGCTCCATCGCGTCACTGCGCTGGCACTGCGCATGGCTTTGATCGCTTGCCACTCATCACCGGCGAGCACCGCGAGATAGTTGCCGTCGCGGATCACCTTGACCACGCCAGCCAACGCCTCAATGGACGCCGTATCGAATGCTTGCAGCGTGCAGCCCGGACGAGGCGGGCGGATCACCCGCGCATGCAGCATGCCCGGCAGACGCATGTCCTGGACGAAGGCCGCACCACCACTGACCTTCGCCGGAATGTCGAGGCGCGGCAACGAATGGCCGATCAGTTTGAAGTCAGCGGCGGCCATCGCCGGTGACTGAGCCTTGGCATATTGATGCACATCGACATGCTTGACCGCGTCGGCGTAACTCATCCGCTGAGCGGTCGGGCCCTCGATCACACCGTTACGGGTGCTGAGCAGTGCCGAATCGACCTGCCAACTGCGCGCGGCGGCCTCGACGAGCATTTCGCGTACCTGGGCGGCGGCGTTATACAACGCGGTACCGCTGTCGAAAATGCTGTGGCTGCCGGCGGTGTAGCCTTCGTTGGGCGTCAGCGCGGTGTCGGCGGTGAGCAGGTTGATGGCGGTAGCTGGCACCTGCAAACGTTCGGCGGCGATTTGCAGCAGCGCGGTTTTTACCCCGGTGCCCAATTCGACCTTGCCGGTGTAGACGGTAATGCCGTCGGCGCCGATGCGGATCCAGGCGTCGAGAAACGGGTTGGTGCGCAGGCTTCCGGGGAGATCGGGCGCGAGGACCACGGTGCCGAGCGTATCGACTTCCGTGTCCGCCAATACACGTCGCGCCAACGGCATCAGGGTGAATGCCATCAGCAATGCACCACCGCGCAGGAAGGCGCGTCGGCTCGGCTGCAAACCATTCGACTCGCTCATGTCAGGCTCCCGCTGTGCCCGGCCACGTGTTTGATCGCCTCGATGATGCGCAAGTGCGTACCGCAGCGGCACAGGTTGCCGGCCATGTGCTCGCGAATGGTCGCCTCATCCGGGTGTCGATTACGTTCAAGCAACGCCTGCGCGCGCATCAACATGCCGGCAATGCAGTAACCGCATTGCGCGGCCTGTTTCTCGATGAACGCCGCTTGCAGAGGGCCGGGCTTTTCCGCGCTGCCGAGGCTTTCCACGGTGCGGATTTTTTTGCCTTCGAGACCGGCGCAGGGCGTCAGGCAGGCGAACACCGGTTGATCATCGACGATCACCGTGCAGGCACCGCATTGGCCGAGACCGCAGCCGTATTTGGCGCCGTTGAGGTTCAAGTGATTGCGCAGCGCATACAGCAACGGCATGTCCGGCTCCAGCTCAAGCGGTTGCGCGGCGCCGTTGACGTTGAGAGTGATCTGGCTCATTTCGTCTCCTGACGTAATGCTTCGATAGTGGAAGAGAGGTCGGCCCACGGTTGATCAGGGCTCGCTTGCTGACGCAGGTACGTAGCCAGTGCAGCGAGTTGCGCGTTGTCCAGGCTGGCGGCGAATGCTGGCATCAGCGGGCCGGGCGATCCGGGTGTGGCAGGTAGCCCTTCGAGCACGGTTTTGAGGAAGTTGCGCGAATTGGTCGCTTGCAGCGCCGAGGTGTTTTGCAGGCCTGGGCGACCATCGATGGTGCGCATCGGCGCCGCCGAGCCATGGCAACCGGCGCAGGCGCTGTTGAAGAGCAGGGCGCCGGTCGAGTGGTCTGCCGCTTCACTGGCAGGCGTCTTTGGCGACGTCTGCGTCAGTGGGTGCGGGTTTTCCAGGCTGAGCAAATACTCGGCAATCGCCTCGGCCTCACTGGCGGGCAAGCGGGCCAGACTCAAGCTGACCGGACGCATCGGGCCGGCGGGCGTGCCGTGGCCATCAACGATCTCGGCGCGCAGATAGCCGATCAGTTGCTCGCGACTCCACGGGTTGCTGCGTTGTCCCATGCCGACCAGCGCTGGCGCGTGCCAGCCGTCGACGCTGCCGCCCAGTAGGTATTCCGAGGATTTTTCCGCGCCTATCAGGTTCAGCGGCGAATGGCAGCCGGCGCAATGGCCCGGACCGTCGACCAGATAACGCCCGCGGTTCCACATCTCGCTGCGCTGCGTCAGCGGCGTCATGGGCTCACCGTGTAGAAACAGCAGGTTCCAGAACGCCACCAACGGGCGAATATTCATCGGAAAGTTCATCTGGTTGTGCTCGGCCGGCGCGCGCACGGCGGGGCCGCTCATCAAATAGGCATAGGCGTCGGCGATGTCTGCTGCGCTCATGCGCCGGTAGTGCACGTAGGGGAACGCCGGATAGAGGAAGTGACCATCGCGAGCAATGCCCTGACGCATCGCCCGCTCGAAGGCTGGCAGTGACCACTGGCCGATACCGGTCTGCGCATCCGGAGTGATGTTGGTGCTGTAAAGCGTGCCGAACGGTGTTACCAGCGGCAGCCCGCCGGCCAGGTATTCACCACCGGGGCGGGTATGGCACACCGCACAATCGCCGGCCTCCACCACCCGCGCCCCGCGTTGCAACTGCGCAGTCTCGAACATCGTCGGGCGCTCGATCGGCGCAATTGGCGGGCGCCACATCAGCCAAACGGCGCCGATCATGCCAAGCACGGCGACGACTGCCACGCTGATCCATAGCGTTCTGGACTTCAGCAAATGGCGGTTCATGGGACGGAGAACAACGCGGCAGGCAATGGCAGGACGGATGGGATACGGATCATGACAACGCTCCTTGTAACAGCCGGGGGAGGGCGCCGCTGGGGACGACAGCGCCAGAGGCCAAAGCGTAGAGAAACCACCAGCGCCGGAGAATCAGCGGCGCGCGCAATAGCGCGTTGCGCGAGAAGCAACGCCTGCGCCGTTGCACCGGACGCATCACTGCGTTGCTCGCCGCGTGGATTCTGCGCATCGCTACAGGGCCGTAGCCTTGGCAGCACTTTCCTGAACTCAATGAGGTGTCATCATGCTCACGGGCAACCCAGCCGTTGCGGCCAGCGCCGAACAGCCAGCGTCACTTTCCGGCCTGATGGTCGCGTTCCTGGCATTTTGCTGTGGCGCGGTCGTGGCCAATCTTTATTACGCGCAGCCAATCGTCGAACTGATTGCACCGCAAATCGGTCTGTCCAGCGCCAATGCCAGCCTGATCGTTTCACTGACGCAGTTTGGTTATGCATTGGGCCTGTTGCTGCTGGTGCCGCTCGCCGATTTGATGGAAAACCGCCGGCTGGTGGTCGGCTTCACCCTCGCGGCCAGCGTCACGTTGTTGTGCGCCGGCCTGACTCATTCGCCGTCGATGTTCCTCGTGTTGTCGTTACTGATCGGTCTGACCTCGGTGGCCGTGCAGATCCTCGTGCCGCTAGCGGCACACCTGGCGCCCGAAGCGAGCCGTGGCCGCGTCGTCGGCAATATCATGAGCGGTCTGCTGCTGGGCATTCTGTTGTCGCGGCCACTGTCGAGTCTGTTGGTTGAAGTGTTCGGCTGGCGCGGGGTGTTTTACAGCGCAGCGGCCCTGATGGCGGTCATCGCTCTGATTACCGCCGTGGCGCTGCCGCGTCGGTTGCCAACGCATAAAGCCACCTATGCCGCGCTGATCGGTTCGGTGTTTGCCTTGGCCCGGCGTTATCCGCTGTTGCGTCAGCGCTCGCTGTATCAAGGGCTGCTGTTTGCCAGTTTCAGCCTGTTCTGGACCCTTGCACCGATTGAACTGATGCGTCACCACGGCTTCACTCAGGCACAAGTCGCGATCTTTGCGCTGGTCGGTGCAGTGGGTGCCATTGCCGCGCCGATCGCCGGGCGTCTGGCCGATGCCGGGCATGGTCGGCGCGGCACACTGGTCGCGTTGCTGTTGGCGCCGGTTTCGCTGCTGATCGCCGCACTTCCGGGCAGCGGTTATGTCTGGCTGGTGGTGTGCGCGGTGCTGCTGGATTTCGCTGTGCAATTGAACATGGTGCTCGGCCAGCGAGAGGTGTACGCCCTCGATCCCCACAGCCGTGCGCGCCTTAACGCCGTGTACATGACCAGCATTTTCGTCGGCGGCGCGCTGGGGTCGCTGGTCGCCAGTCCGCTGTACGAGCACTTCGGCTGGAACCTGTCCGCCGTCGCGGTGGCGCTGCTGCCAGCGCTGGCGCTCGGGTTGTTTCTGAGCCGCAAGAGCGATGTCTGAGCAACCGGCGACTATGTTCAAGCACGGCGGTACAAGACGACAGGGGAACAGTGATGCACAATCATCCGCGTTCCCTCTCGACCGGACCCCGCTTATGGACAAGTTGCTGGCACTGAAGATGTTTGTGGAAACCGTGCGCTGCGGGGGCTATTCCTCGGCAGCGCGCAAACTCGGGATTTCAACGTCGTCAGTGACACGGCAAGTGGCGGGGCTGGAACACGAACTGGGCGCGAGCCTGCTCAATCGCACCACGCGCAACACCAGCGTGACCATTGCCGGCCAGACCTATTTCGAAAAAGCCGTGGCGATTCTCGACGCGATTGACGAAGCCGATGCCGTTGTCGCCGATCGTGGCGCCGAAGCGCAGGGCCGTCTGCGTATCAGCGTGCCGGTGGAGTTCGGCCGACGCCTGATCGCGCCGCACCTGAGCCGCTTGCTGGAGCGGCATCCCGGTCTGGAGATCAGTCTATCGCTGAGCGATCAGGTCAGCGACCTGCTCAGCGAGCAGATCGATGTTTCGGTGCGGCTGGGATCATCGGTGGTCAGCGAAGACATCGTCAGCAAACGCGTGGGGCAGTTCGAACGCTGGGTGGTGGCCAGTCCGGCGTATCTGGCGCGTAGCCCGGCGCTCTGTCATCCACGGGATTTGCTGGAGCATCAATGCCTGCGTTTCGATTACCGCGGCACACACCAGCACTGGACCTTTCAGAATGAAGACGCGCCCATTCAGCTCAACGTCCATGGGCGTTTGCAAAGCAACAACGCCGACATCCTGCGCGAAGCCGCCATCGGCGGCGGCGGAGTGACGCTGCTGGCCGACTGGCTGGTGCGCGACGACGTGGCAGCCGGCCGGTTGACCCGATTGCTTGAGCAGTACGAGGTCAATCCCGGCAGTGCCAGTACTTGCATCAACGCGTTGTATTTACCCAATCACCGTGGGTCCAGCCGGATCAACGTGTTTATCGATTTCCTGATGGAAATTCTCAGCCCGGCGGCCGTGACCACGCCTGCCGCGTGATCCCTGTGGCTCAACGGCGGCCGGTTCGCGTACTCACATCCACCCAAACCGCCAACACCAAAATGCTGCCCTTGACGATCATCTGCCAGTAGCTGTCGACGTCGAGCATCGACATGCCGTTATCCAGACTGGTAATGACCAGCGCGCCGAGGAGGGCGCCGTACACCGTACCGGAGCCGCCGCGCATGGAAGTACCGCCGATAAAGCACGCGGCGATGGCGTCGAGTTCGCCCATGCTGCCGGCCGAAGGTGAACCGGCAGCCAGGCGCGCGGTGTTGACCACGCCGGCGAGGGCGCACATCACGCCCATGATCCCGAAGATCCACAGCTTCACCGCCTGCACATTGATCCCGGACAGGCGTGTCGCTTCCATGTTGCTGCCCACGGCATACACGCGCCGGCCGAACACAGTCTGACTGGTGACGTAGCTGAACACGCCCAACAGAATCAGCAGCAACAGGACCGGCACTGGAATGCCGTCGTAGCTGTTCAGCGTCTGTACAAAACTGGCGAGCACGGCGCCGATCACCAACACGCGGATGACGTCACGCAGCAATGAATGCGCCGCGAGGCCGTGAAGGGCGCGATTGCGCCGCTGTTTCCAGGTCAGAAATACCGTCAGCGCGAACAGCAAAATGCCCAGGCCCGTGCCGATTGCGTGGGGCAGGTAACCCTGGCCGATGTAAACCAGCTCCGGCGATACCGGCGCGATGGTCGTGCCGCCGGTAATCCCCAGCAAAATCCCGCGAAAAGCCAGCATGCCGCCCAGACCAACGATGAAGGAGGGGATGCGCAGGTAAGCCGCCATGTAGCCGTTGGCGAGGCCGATCATCAGGCCGCACAAGGCGACCAGACTCAGGTTGGCCAGCAGCGGAATGTGGTAGACCACATCGAGAATCGCCGCGAGGCCACCGAGCAGGCCGAGCAATGAGCCAACCGACAAATCGATCTCGCCACTGATGATCACCAGCACCATGCCGCAGGCAAGAATGCCGGTAATGGACATTTGCCGCAGCAGATTGGAGAGGTTGCGCGGGGTCAGGAATCCACCCTCGGTCTGCCAGCTGAAGAACAGCCAGATCAGCACCACGGCAAACACCAGCGCGAGCATTTTGTAGCGGGTGAACAGTTGTTTGACCTGATTCATTTACGCGGATTTCCGATCATTATTGTTATGGCTGCCAGGCTGGCTGAGGGCGGCGGCGAGCACCTGTTCCTGCGTCAAATCATGGTTGACGAAGTCGCCACGTAACTGGCCTTCGCCGATCACCAGCACACGGTCGGACACGCCGAGCACTTCGGCCAGTTCCGACGAGACCATGATGATCGACACGCCGGCGGCGGCCAGCGCGCCCATCAACTTGTAGATTTCATATTTGGCGCCGACGTCCACGCCTCGGGTCGGCTCATCGAGAATCAGTACCCGGGGTTTGGCCAGCAGCATCTTCGCCAGCACGGCTTTTTGTTGATTACCACCCGACAGGCTGGTGATCGGCAGGAAAGGGCTGGCGGTCTTGAGGTGCAGGCGCGAGATTTCCCGATCGATGCAGCCCAGTTCAGCTTCGGCATCGATGCGGGTCAGTTTCGAGTAGTTGTCCAGCACAGCGAGGGTGATGTTCTGACCGACGCCCAGATCCGGAATGATGCCTTGGCGTTTGCGGTCCTCCGGCACCAGACACAGGCCGGCGCGGATGGATTTGAGCGGCGTGCGCGTGTCGATGGGTTGCCCGTCAAGCCACACTTCGCCTTCGTGCCGGCCGGGGTAAGCGCCGAACAGCGCGGTTACCAGTTCAGTGCGGCCGGCACCGACCAGCCCGGCGATGCCAAGGATCTCGCCGCGTTTGAGCACGAAGGAAATGTCGTCGACCCGTTTGCGCCTGGGGTTGTCGACGTCGTAGCAGGTGATGTGCCGGGCCTCGAACATCACTTCGCCAATGTCGTGTGGCTCGCAGGGGTAGAGGTTGCTCATTTCCCGCCCGACCATCTGCGTGATGATCTGCGCAATGTCCATGTCGGCCATGGCGGTGGTGGCGATGTGTTTGCCGTCGCGGATCACCGAAATGGTGTCGCACACGGCGGCCACTTCATCGAGTTTGTGCGAGATGTAGACGCAGGCAACGCCCTTGGCTTTGAGGTCGCGGATGATGTCCAGCAACACCTCGATTTCCGATCGGCTCAAGGCCGATGAAGGCTCGTCGAGGATCAGCAGACGGGCCTTTTTATTGAGGGCCTTGGCGATTTCCACCAGTTGTTGATAGCCGCCGCCGTACTGCGAAACCGGCAGCGATACGTTCATGTCGGGGACTTTCAATTCGCGCATCAGCGCTTCGGCGCGGTGGATCATCGCCGGGTAATTCATGCGCCCGCCGGGCAGCGTCAGCTCATGGCCCATGAAAATGTTTTCGGCCACCGACAGATCGGGCACCAGTGTCAGTTCCTGGTGAATGATGACGATGCCGGCGGCTTCCGTTTCACTGATCGATTGCGCCCTGAGCGGTTGTCCGTCCCAGAGGATTTCACCGTCCCAGGTGCCGTGCGGGTAGACCGCCGAAAGGATCTTCATCAGCGTCGACTTGCCGGCGCCATTCTCGCCGCACAGGCCAACGCACTCGCCGGGCCGGACCTTGATGTCGATGCCGTTCAGGGCTTTGACACCGCCGAAGGTTTTGACGATGCCGTTCATTTGCAGCAGATAGTCGGACATGGACAGGGCTCGTATAGCAAAGACTCACACACCACGAAACCTGTGGGAGCGAGCTTGCTCGCGAAAGCGGTGGTTCAGCTGGCATCGATACTGAATGTGCTGCCGTCTTCGCGAGCAAGCTCGCTCCCACAAGGGTTTTTCGCATTACCGGAGATCACTTCCCGGCAATTTGCGCCTTGGTGTAGAAGCCGTCCTGTTCGAGCAGGTCGATGTTGTCCTTGGTCAGCGGGGTGGGCGTGAGCAGGATGGTGTCGACTTTTTTGCTGCCGTTGTCGTACTGCGAGCTGAAGGCCGGTTTCTCGTTGCGCGCCAGTTGCACCGAGAGCTTGGCCGCTTCGGAGGCAATCAGTTTCAATGGCTTGTACACGGTCATGGTTTGCGTGCCGGCGATCACGCGTTTGACTGCAGCAAGGTCGGCGTCCTGCCCGGAAATCGGCACCTTGCCGGCCAGTTGCTGCGCCGCCAGTGCCTGGATCGCGCCCCCTGCCGTGGCGTCGTTGGAGGCGACGATGCCGTCGATTTTGTTGTCGTTGCGGGTCAGGGCGTTCTCAACAATGCTCAGCGCCTCGGTCGGGTTCCATTCCTTCACCCACTGTTGGCCGACGATCTTGATATCGCCCTTGTCGATGGCTGGTTGCAGCACTTTCATCTGGCCTTCACGCAGGATCTTGGCGTTGTTGTCGGTGGGCGCACCACCGAGCAGGAAGTAATTGCCTTTGGGCGCGGCATTCAGCACGCCGCTGGCCTGCATCTCGCCGACTTTTTCGTTATCGAAGGAAATGTAGGCGTCGACATCAGCGTTAAGAATAAGCCGGTCGTAGGACACAACTTTGATCCCGGCTTTCTTCGCTTCGGCCACCGCGTTGGTCAGCACCGTGGCATTGAACGGCACGATGACGATGACATCGACGCCCCGGGAAATCAGGTTTTCGATTTGCGAAATCTGCTTCTGCTCGTTGGCATCGGCCGACTGCACGAAGACCTTGGCGTCCATTTTTTCTGCTGCCGCAACGAAGTAGTCACGGTCACGCGACCAGCGCTCCAGGCGCAGGTCATCAATGGAGAAACCGATTTTCGGGTGGGCAGCGTCAGCCATCACCGGCAGTGACAGCAGCGCCAGGGCAGTGGCCAATAGCGTGCGTTTTACGTTCTTCATAGTGGGGCGTCCTTTTATTGTTGTTGGAAAGACACGGCCTGACGATGAGTATCGGGCTGGTAAAACTGTAGAGAATCCGCAGACGCCGCAGGCACAGATTTGTCGTAGAAATGTCACCGCGTGAAGGCGCCCGCAGGCTCTCTGTGTGATCAGCGATAGATAAACCGGTTGACGATGTTCTCGAGCATTTCCTGGCGGCCGCTGACGGCTTGCGGGTTCAACTCGTTGGTAAACGCGTGCTCGGCCAACGATTCAAGGTTGAAGTCCCCCGTCAGCACCGCCTGCCCGAACGGCTGCTGCCAGCCGGCGTAGCGTTGATCCTTGAGCCGTTGCAGTTTGTCGTTCTGCACCATGGCCGCGGCGCGTTCAAGAGACAGGGCGAGAACATCCATGGCGCCAACGTGGCCATGGAACAGATCGATCTGATCGAGGCTTTGCCGGCGAACCTTGGAGTCGAAGTTGAAGCCACCATTCTTGAAGCCGCCGGCCTTGAGAATTTCATAGGTGGCCAGGGTCATTTCTTCGACGCTGTTGGGGAATTGATCGGTGTCCCAGCCGTTCTGCGGATCACCCCGGTTGGCGTCGATGCTGCCGAAAATGCCCAGCGAGACGGCCGTCGCGATCTCGTGATGGAAGCTATGCCCGGCGAGGGTCGCGTGGTTGGCCTCGATGTTGACCTTGATTTCGTGTTCCAGCCCGAACTGCTGAAGAAAGCCGAACACGGTGGCGCTGTCGTAATCGTATTGGTGCTTGGTCGGTTCCTGCGGCTTGGGTTCGATCAACAGGTCGCCGGTGAAACCGATCTTGTGCTTGTGCTCGACCACCATGCGCATGAATCGGCCGAGTTGTTCGCGCTCGCGTTTCAAGTCCGTGTTGAGCAGGGTTTCGTAGCCTTCGCGACCACCCCACAACACGTAGTTGGCGCCTTTCAGACGATGGGTCGCGTTCATGGCGCTGAACACCTGAGCAGCGGCGCAGGCGAACACTTCCGGGTCCGGGTTGCTCGCGGCACCTGCCGCGAAGCGCGGGTTGCTGAAGCAGTTGGCGGTGCCCCACAGCAACTTGATGCCGCTGGCTTCCTGGTGTTGCTCGAGGTGATCAACCATCTGCGCGAAGTGGTTGCGGTACTCCTTCAGAGAGCTGCCTTCCGGGGCGACATCGGTGTCATGGAAGCAGTAATAGTCGATACCCAGTTTGGAGAAAAATTCGAAGGCGGCTGCCGCCTTGCCGATGGCCATTTCCATCGGGTCGCCGGTGTGTTGCCATGGCCGTTTGAACGTCCCCGCGCCGAACACATCGGAACCCGGCCAGACGAACGTGTGCCAATAACAGGCAGCCATGCGCAGGTGTTCGCGCATGGGTTTGCCGAGGATGAGTTTGTCGGCGTCGTAGTGACGAAAGGAGAGGGGGGAATCGCTGTTTGGGCCTTCGAAGCGAATCGGCTCGACATCGGGGAAATACTGCATGGACCTTGTCCTTGTTGTTCTTGGCGGTGTCTCGATACTAGCAACGGCCCCGACCCTGCTGATTATGAAAAACATCAACACGGGGTGCGATTTTGCGTATTGAGCTTCTCCGGTCAGGCGCCTAGTCTGTGTCAATCGCCTCTGTGAAAAGGGGCCCGGGACAAACATAAGAACAATGAAAACCGTACCGCCTGTTCACCGCATCGCCCTGTTGTTCAACGGCAGCAAGATCTACGACCGTGGCATCATCAGTGGCATCGGCAACTACCTAAGCAGCACCCGCGCCTCCTGGGATCTGTTCCTGGAAGAGGATTTTCTCTGTCGCTTGAAAGGCATCGAGCGCTGGCAGGGCGACGGGATCATTGCCGATTTCGATGATCCGCTGATTGGCGAGGCACTGGCCGATATCCAGTTGCCGGTGGTGGCGGTAGGGGGCTCGTACGAGGACAAACGCGCCTATCCGAAAGCGATTCCGTATGTCGCCACCGATAACAACGCGCTGATGACGCTGGCTTACACACATTTGATCGAGGCGGGACTGCAGCGCTTTGCCTGCTTCAGCCTGCCGGAAGCGCAGGCCAATCGCTGGGCACAGGAGCGGGAAAAAGCCTTTCGCAAACTGATGAAACGCGACGGCTTGCACGGCGAAATCTATCGCGGCATGGGCACCAGCGCACCGCTGTGGGACAGCGCCGTCGAACAACTGATCGCCTGGCTGCAAAGCCTGCCCAAACCCATCGGCATCATCGCCGTCAGCGACGCCCGCGCCCGGCAACTGCTGCAAGCCTGCCTGACCGCCGGGATTGCCGTGCCGGAGCAGGTGGCATTGATCGGCATTGACAATGATCCGCTGACCCGCAGCCTGACCCGCGTGCCGCTGAGCTCAGTCATCCAGGGCACAGAAACCATGGGCCGTACCGCCGCGCAATTACTCCATCAGATGCTCCATGGCATGCCGTCCACCGGTACACAAATCCTGATTCCTCCCGATGCGGTCAACGTGCAGGTGTCGAGCTTGCACCAGCCTTTGGGCAATCCCTACGTCATGCAAGCGCTGCTGTTCATCCGTCAATACGCTTGCCAGGGCATCAAAACGGCGCAGGTGGCGGCGTATGTCGGTGTGTCGCGTTCATCACTCGAAGCGCATTTCCGCGCCGAGCGAGGCTGCAGCGTGCATGACGAGATCCTGCGTTTCAAACTGGCAGCGGCCACCAGCGGATTGAAAAATACTGACTCGGTGATCGCCGACGTTGCGCGCAGTTGTGGGTTTAAGTCTGCGCAGTATTTGCACACGGTGTTTCGCCGGGAGTTTGGTTGTACGCCGCGGGAGTATCAGCAAGGGGCAGGGATGCGCTGATGGAATACCGGAAATGAGGTTAGAGTGGGCATCAATGTCTTGATTGTTGCGTGAACAATGAATCGTCCGCTGTTCGTTTCTCTGGATGGGCCCAAAGGCACCGGCAAAACCACACTGTTGGAAGCCGTTACGCAAGTACTGAGGGCGGGCAACCAGAAAGTCATCCGGCTTTGCGAGAGAAAAAGCGATCCGTTCAGGGGGGAAACCATGGCCTTGGTTAACACTCTGGCGAGAAATCCTTGCCGGGATCTCGAATGGGCTGTGTGTCAGCGCCTTGCGGATAGCCGTCGCTGGATCTCCCAGAACGTTCTGACGAAGCAGCCGCTGGACAGCATCATCCTGATTGATCGCTGGTATCCCTCGGATGCCGCGTTTCGCCAAACCATCCCGTTTGCCGAGATTCTTCAATTGAATATGGAGCGAGGCGTGCAGGTGCCAGATCTGCATGTCGGCGTCGTCACCGATCCGGATATTTCATGGGCCAGAGCTGCCAACCGATCACGAGGACTGGGCGGCACTGTGATCCAGAAGCACGCAGAGCATGTGGCGTGTACGGAAATGTTCGAGCAAGCGGTCAAGGATCATGGTTGGATGTTGTGCCGTAATGAAGGAACGGTTGAGGAGGCGACGATGCTGGTGGTTTCTCGGGTCTATGAGGTGCTTGGGTTGAACGTCGAAGTGGATGCCAGTCTTGGCGCTCAGGGTATCGCGTAGACCTTGAAGTTCAGTGGACACGGCCTGCCACTTCGGTGCTCTCGGCGGTAGAAGGTCACCTTTCGGTAAAGGCCCGAAAAGGGCCTTTTTGCTAGATGAGGAATTGGAATTGAGAGCAGGCTTTCCAGCTCTAAAGGCCATTTGGCTGACTTGGCTTTGCTGTATTTTCTTGGGCTAGCTCGATGCACTTCAATGCCAAAATGGTTGTCGGGTCGACCAATGCAACCTCATGATTTTTGATCATGTAGGATTCGCTATGCTGGAGCACCAATGGAAGCTCTGTGCACCCCAGGATGAGTACATCTGCACCCAGTTCACATAGATGCTCTGCGGCGGTGAGTAACTGATCCCTACAAATGCCCTCCGTAAAACCCGCCTTGATTCCGTGATCTCCGTAGATCGAATCCATCACCAGCGTTTGGTAGTTCGCGCCAGGGATGATGATTTGAAGTCCAGCCCGTCGCGCTGCTTCGTGATACACCTGACTTTTTATCGTGCCGGAAGTAGCAAGCAGGCCAACGGTTTTGCCTGCGCCATATCTGTGCACGATTGCCTCTACTGTCTCAGTCAACATATTCACGATAGGCACACGAAGATGTGCCTGGATGCGCTCAACAAATGCATGAGCGGTATTACAAGGAATGGCTATGGCATTGGCGCCAGCGCTTTCCAGCCGCTTGCATGTAGCGTACATCGCCATCGTTGGATCAGTTTCGTCATTCAGCAGGTTGGCCGTGCGATCAGGGATCTGGGGGTTTTGTTCTACCACCATTTTGATGTGCTCCTGGTCGCGGCCTGCGGGGGTGTTTGCCACGACCTTACCCATGAAGTCGACCGTTGCCGCCGGCCCAACTCCGCCTACTATCCCAAGCTTAAATGGCGGGCGGGTTGACTGGCGTTTTTCCAAGGTGGCAAAAGTCGCATAAATCTCGTTGATATCCAGGACAGTCAGGCCACGTCTTTGAAGATCACCGCAGACCAATGAGAGCTCAGTCATGCCGGGCAGAATTATCGTGGCACCCTGATCCTGAAGTGAGAGGCATGCCTGATACACGCACTCCACTGGCACCCCATCAAGGTGTCCATCTTTGATGCCGTTGACCCCATACATGGCGTCCATTAACCCAGACTGCTCGGTGTCACGGGGATAGACCAGCTTGAAGTCGGTGCCAAAATAGCGCTCGAACATCCCGGAGTGCCTGACATAGTCCGAAGCGACGATGCCCAACGTGGTACCAGGCTCCGCGACATGATCGATGTGCTTGCGCAATGCCGTCATCATGTCCAAGACAGGTATTCCTATCTCCTCCTGGATCTCCTCACGAAACGTGTGGCTGGCGAAACAAGGCAGTAATACTGCGTTTACTTCGCTGGCCTCGAATGTCTGGCAGACCTGGAACACGTAGAACTTTCTGGAGCTCATGTTGGCACCCTGATCAAGGGGCATCAGGACGTCTTTAAAGGGGTGTTGCTCAAACAGGAAGTGGTAGCGGCCTTGATCTTCCAAAACCGCTCGGGACTTCACCAACTTGTAGAAAAGGTCGCCGCCGGCCAGTGATCCAAGTCCGCCGACGATACCTAATTTGCGAGCAAACGATGACTTGCTGGACGGCTTCGATTTACCTTTCATCTTTATGCTCTCAAGCGCTGGCTACAGTTTGGGTAGGGATTGCAGATGCGTTTTCGGGCTCGTCTTCAGCCTCTTCATGTGGCTCTGATTTGGCAACCACTGCAGTTGCAATGCTATTGCCAACCACGTTGGTGGCAGTTCTGGCCATGTCGAGGAATTGATCAATGCCGAGGATCAGCAAAATGCCTGCTTCGGGAAGGTTGAACATGGGTAACGTCGCCGCCACCACAACCACCGATGCTCGCGCTACACCTGCCATCCCCTTGCTGGTGATCATCAGCGTCAGAAGGATTAGCAGTTGCTGTGTGAAGCTCAGGTCGACGTTGTAGGCTTGGGCAATGAACATGATGGCGAACGCTTGATACATCATTGAACCATCAAGGTTGAATGAGTAGCCCAGCGGTAGAACGAAGCTGGAAACGCGTTTTGGCGCACCAAATTTCTCTAGTGCCTCCATGGTTTTGGGATATGCAGACTCGCTACTGGCAGTAGAAAACGCTAACAGAACAGGTTCGCGAATCAGCTTACCCAATGTAAATACCGAGCGGCCCAAGAACAGGTAGCCAGCACCGAACAACACACACCACAGAATCACAATGCCCAGGTAGAACTCGGCAATTAGCTTGCCGTAATCAACAATCAATCCGAGGCCTTGAGTGGTGATAGCTGATGCGATGGCTGCAAATACACCGATGGGCGCGAAGGCCATGACGAAGTCCGTGACCTTGAACATCACTTTGGCCAGCTCTTCGATGCCATCGACTATCGTTGTGTAACCTGCTCGCTTCACACCCGCCAAGGCAAAACCGAAGAACAACGAGAAGACCACGATTTGCAGGATTTCGTTGTTGGCCATTGCTTCAGCGATGCTGCGTGGAAACACGTGGCTGATGAAAACCTTGAGGCTGAAATCCCCGGTGTTTACAACGGGACTCGCCGCGTGCTGGACGACCTCCATGTTCAGTCCTGCGCCAGGCTGAAACAGGTTCACCAGGCCCATGCCGATTGCCAGCGAGACCACCGAAGCGGTGACGAACCAGACCATGGCTCTTAGGCCAATGCGGCCAACGGAGCGAGAGTTTCCCATGCTGGCAATTCCGCCGACCAAGGTGGCGAACACCAGAGGAGCGATGATCATCTTGATCATGCGTAAAAAGATGTCAGTGACCATCGAGAAGTAAGACGCTATCTCTTTGGCGTTTTGTTCGCTCCCTGCGAAGTGATGGCACGCCCAACCGACAAGCACGCCTAAGGCGATGCCAATTGCGATCCGACGCGGAAGTTTATTTTTCTTCACGGAGCTATCCTCAAGTGGTTTTTTTGCTTTTTTTACTTGGCAGGAGACAAGTGTCATTCGGTCGAAGCTCTTCGGCCTCGCTTCTACGATTTCGATTCTATGGTCGGGTTTGCAGGGGCATGATGAGTAATCCCGATAGGCTCATGCGTTTTTGGAATAGTTTTCGAAACCGCTGCTTTGCGCTGACTCCGGGGCCGTAGACTGCTCACTCGGGACATGAGGTGTGGTTATGCAAATCAAATGGCTGGATGATCTTTTAGCGGTCGCGGAGTGGAAGAATTTCTCTCGGGCTGCCGAGGTTCGCTGTGTGACCCAGTCGGCGTTGTCGAGGCGCATAAAGTCGCTTGAAGAGTGGGTGGGCGCAGAGTTGGTGGATCGTGGTACCTATCCTGTCCAACTGACTCCGGCTGGTCGCACATTTTGTGAGGAAAGCCGCGAAGCATTGGCGGGACTAATGAGGTTGCGTTCGAGTCTGCGGGAGGTAGAGCGGATGCCAGGGCGCTCCATTCAGGTGACCGCCGGCCACAGCTTGTCGATGACATTTTTACCGAAGTGGCTAACTCAGTTTCAGCAGCATAATGAACAGTTTAATGCGCGAGTCGTCGCCGCGAACATTCATGACGCGGTCATCGCCTTGGAGGAAGGGGGGTGCGATCTGATGATCGTCTATCACCACCCTTTGGCGCCCATACTTTTAGATCCAGCAAAGTTCGGCAGCCTGACGTTGGGACATGACGCCTTCATTCCATTGTGTGCACCTGACAAGAAAGGGCAACCGCGGTATCGCTTACCTGGCACGTCAATCAAAGCTGTTCCACACCTCGCCTACACGGCCACCACTTTCTTAGGACGCGTTGCAGACATCGTCATCAAAAATGGGCCATCTGTGAGCGTGTTGGAACGCTGCTATGAAGCGGACATGGCGATGCTTTTGATGCGAATGGCGATAGAGGGATACGGCGTTGCATGGTTGCCACAGAGTGCTGTAATTGACGAGCTTCAGCGAGGTCAGTTGGTGAGAGCGGGTGGTGATGAATGGAGTACACGACTGGAGATACGTTCCTACTGCTCCATAACTAATGAGAATCCTACGATGCGCAGCTTATGGAAAACACTCGAAAGCGCCTCCCGCGATCTTCATGGCAAAGCAGCCAGTTGATCGAAGCACCAAGGTTCGAATCACGTGAAATCGTACCCTCAAGCAAGGGTAATGACATCTGCGCATCGAACCATTCTGAAACGTCATCACCCTCAGTTTTCTGCGTGATAGTCTCGCCGCACTTTTGAGTTGGCACTGATCGTTCCCACGATGAAGGCCATAGTGAGGAGCGATCATGCCCAGAGTTTCCCATCAAGCATTACGCCGTTCGTTTCGCGTGCTGCTGGCGTCCGGTAACTGTTTTCAGACGGCTTCTGTCACGCCAGCTCACTCGCAGCACATCAAACTTCAGCGCAACCGAGCTGGCCTATACCTACACATTGCCGGAAACATATTTGAATTGGGCCAGGGACTTCATGGATGTTCAGGAGTGATGAAAATCTCCTGATCAGCTCCTGTTGCTCTGCCGACAAGTTTCCTCCTGCTTGAATCCGCAGGCATGATTTGCGTGCCGAGAAGAGCACTCGCACTCATGCGGTTTGGTCACCCTCAGTTGCGTATTCAGCAGTTTGCTTCCGGAGCGATCCGGGAGCTTTTTTCTTTTCAAATAAGTGCTTGAAGCCCTGAGTGTTTCTGCCTGCTCGATGATGAGTACGGCAGATGACTTTAACTGCTAGCGAGCTTTGTCATGCTCCAGAGACCTGGCAATGTTCGGCTCACAAGCAGGAGCTGTTTCTATGCAAATTCTGATGCTTGAGCACAATGGCTGTATTCCCAACAATCCGAACCTACCTGTACTCGTATTTCTGGTGGTCTCTGCTTGCCCGGCGGCACAGCACGCGGACATCTGTCGCGCGGCACCAAGCAAGTCGCAACTGGTGAAGATTGACGAACTGCCGTTTCCAGATCTAGACCCGGTGCAAGGCGCACATGGCCCCTTATGTAAATATTGGAAGTGCTTACCGTGTAGAGGGACGAGGTAGATTGACCAGGGCAGGAAACGCAGTATTGGTCGCGACTTGCGCATACCTGCTTCAGAGCAATTCGAAGGTCAATCGGGCGAAACACTCAGGCTCAACCGCTTTTAGGTTTACGACCCCGTGAGCTTGGTTTCACCGGTACGCTTTGACCATACTCACTCCACCATAGCGCGAGTGCCTCCATCGTTGGCCCTAGCGCACGGGCTTTTGCCGTCATCTCATATTCGACGCGTGGGGGGACTTCTGCGAAGACTGTTCGCGATACCAGGCCATCGTTTTCAAGCTCACGAAGCTGTGCTGTCAGCATGTGCTGAGTGATACCGCTGATCGCTTTACGCAGTTCTCCGAAGCGATAGATTCGCTGGTTCAACAACCACATGATTTCCAGCTTCCACTTGCCTGAGAGGAGCGCGAATGCACGGCGCATTTCCTCATGCATGTTGATCTGATCGTCATCAATAGTCTGGTTTTCCATACTAAGCACCACTTTTTCATCCTACTTGTAGCTTTTCATATTAGGCGACATCGTAGACCTAAGTCGACGCATCAATGCCTGCTTAGGAAAAGTCTCATGATTGAAATCTACATTTACTGGATCAGCACAACACTTCTGTCGATGTTGTATTTGGCTTCGGCGACGATGTACCTGGTCAAAAGGGAATGGGTTCGTCAAGCACTTGCCGACCTTGGATATCCCGCCACCCTGATGCCGCTGCTCATTGCGGTGAAGATCCTGGCCGTGGTTGCCATCCTTCTACGCATTAACGTCTCGCTTAGTGATCTCGCCTACGCCGGCATGCTTTATCACCTACTGCTCTCAGCGTTCGCGCATTTAAATGTCCGCAAGCCTAGCGGAGCCTTACCGGCGGCTATCTGTCTCGCGCTGCTGATCACTTCTTTTGTCACCCAAAATGCCGCTCGTGACGTGCCGTCACCATACGTGCAAGTAGCTGCAGCTCACTCATTAACCTCTAAATAACTGGAGATCGTAATGTCCCGACTAAACGGAAAAGTAGCCATTGTCATCGGAGCCGGTCGTGGTATCGGTCGCGCTACCGCAAAGCTCTTTGCAAAAGAAGGTGCAAATGTCGCCGTTGTTTCAAGGACGGCTGAGAATGTGGCTGGTGTTGTCGCTGAGATCCAGGCTGATGGCGGTACCGCCCTCGGAGTAGTCTGCGATGTGTCCGACCCGAGTCAGATCAGTGTCGCCGTGGAAAAGGTCGTGGTTGAATATGGGCGCATCGATATTCTTGTGAATAATGCCTTTGACCCTTCAGTGGTCTCATCCTCCGTTCTCGACTTGTCGACCGAGCAGTTGCAACGCAATTTGGAGATGGGGCCGATTGCCTATCTACGGACGATGCAAGCCTGCTACCCACATCTCAAAGCCAGTGGGGAAGGGCGTGTCATTAACTTTGCATCGCTGGCAGGTGTGATTGGCTTGCAAGGTTATGCACCGTACAACATGGCGAAGGAGGCAGTCCGTGCTCTTACTCGCTCGGCAGCAAGGGAGTGGGGCGCTGACAACATTACTGTTAACAACGTCATGCCGGTCGCTGACACTTGGGGGGTTGATGCCAGTACGCCCGCGCCAACCAACGCACTTAACCGTTATGGATCACCTGAGGAGGATATTGCGCCGGTCGTACTGTTCCTCGCCAGCAGGGATGCACAATTCCTGACCGGTTACAGCCTTACCCCGGACGGAGGTCAAATCATCGATAGCGCTCGATAACAGTTACCTCAAATACGATTGCCATTGCTCGAGTGACTCGTCCCCAGCAAGATCCACAGTTGACTCTGATGACCTTGTATTGGCCGGGCCAGAATACTTGAGACTGCGATTGGGATCGAACATAGCTCGTGATACGAAATGGGGTCCGCAAGCGCAGCGGTTGCACCATAGTTTCCCTTCGACAAATAATCGACCTGGCGACCTACATGGAGTCGGCTGACCGATTCATTCAGACGCCAATTATCGCTTGAGTGGTTCTGTTTGGATCAGGAATGGTTCGAATGTTTGCGCACTGTGAGCCAGTTGCAATCGCGAGCAATCACCGGTTTCAACTGTCGGCTGGCTCAGCCAATGATCGGCTTTTTCTTTTCAGGCCAAGAGTCTTGGTCATTTTTAAAGGCATTGAGAGGGGATGCGTATGCGGTAAGCGCATTTAGTTACCGGTGACAACTGTTGTCCATTTCCTTATACCCCCGTCCGATTCGTAAGCTCCTGAAAAATAAAGTCCCAAATAAAAGCTATCAGATATCACCGTTTATTTTTCCAAAAAAAACGGAGATTAATGAAATCACTCCTATATAAATCAATAAGTTACATATCTCCGGTAATTTGGACAAGCGGTGGCGTGTCTTTACCATCGTTGTCTATGCTTTACATCATTCTTCCAGTTAAATTTTTTACAGGGTGAGGATGTATGACATACGTAGGAGCTTTCGCAACCTCGGACTTAGGCCCTGAACTACTGGTGGTTGTTAGCATCCATCGGCCGCCGCGTGACAGTGTCAAGCTCTGCAGGCTGTCGGATGGGCATTGCTTTTCCCTAAGCCCTTCGCGGGTGCATATCTTGGATAGGGGATGGCGCCTTTTCGAGGATCACATGGATGAGGAAGTGAGGAAGTTCCGGCTCGCTCATCATAAAGACCGCATCACATCTCCCCCTAGCGCTTGCCAGAATGAGTCGGCAATTGAGGAGTACATCAGCATTATCGATGAGACCTTTGCCAGTTACCGGCTCATGCCGCTGAAAACTTACATAATTCAGAAAGAGTTTGACCGTTGGAATTTCCCCTCGTATACCACGGTCGATTGCTGGAGGCACGTGTGCCACGCTTGCGAGCTGAAAGGTCTTGCACCTCCTACGTTGAAGGTGGTGCGATCGAGGCTTGAAGGCGTCGCCAAACAGGATGAATCAAAACATAAATTCCGACACTGCGTGTAGTCATTACTAATGGACTACGTAGTAGGGGAAAGCGTGTTTCTGAAAGAGCGCGATGGGATTTTCACCGTGCTGGACTTTGACGTCAAAACTGATAGCTACCTTATTCAATCCTCAGGAAAAATAGAACCGCCATGGAAGGCGCATCGGGATAGTCTCCTAAAAATCTCCTCAGATATTAGCGAGCGCATTCGGGCGGAAGTTATTGCTCATGACACACAACAGCACCTCCTGGCTGAAGTGTCTAAACCTGTATCCCGATACGATGACGATCAGATTCTCACCGCAAGAATGCGGGAACGAATTATCAAGCCTCTATATGAAGCTGAGAAAGCTGAAAAAATTACCAAGACTGACAAAGAATGGGCCATGACTGAGCTGAAGGTGAAGCTCACGGTGCTCAATGATTTGTTGGCTAGGTACCGCAAATGGCCCAATTGGGAGAGTCTGGTTCCGGGTAAGCCAGGTAGGCGCAAGGGCGCAACCCGATTCAGCCAAGAAGTTGAAGACGTCATGGTTATAGCGAGCCAAGAAGATCCTGTAGGCCCCGGGGGCACGGTGCAAGCAATGGTTAATGGAGCTCGAGCACGGCTTTTCGATCTTAACCAAGCTGCTCCTTCTGATGCGACTATAAGAAGGCGTTATAAAAAATGTGTTTCTGATCGCGAAGCGTTAGCGAACAACAAAGGCTCAAAGGCTGCACGCGATAAATTTAATACCTTTGAGCAGGGAGCAGTCACTACGCATGCCCTACAGCTAATTCACGCAGATAATAGTCCACTTGATTGCCATGCGATCGACCCCGAAACCGGAAAGTGGTTGGGGCGACCAAACTTAACGTTGATTGTGGATGATCATACCGACTCGTTTTTGGGATTCGCTCTTTCATACCGTGCACCTTCGAGAAACACATTAGCTGATGCAATGCTAATGGCCGTCCAGCCCAAAGACGTGCTGTTGGAAGAGTACGGGTTGGCCGGAACATTCGTCTGGATGCAGTATGGGGCGGGAGAGAACTACCGAGTTGACGGAGGTAGGGATCTAAACGCGAAAACTGTTCTGGCTGGTCTTGATAAGCACGGAATCACTCCTCAGAGAAGAATGCGGCCTCAAAGTGGCGGTAAAGTTGAGCGTGGATTCGGTAAAATAAATCCCCTATTCATGCAAAGGCTCAACGGGGCTATTGCGTCAAATCGAAAAATTGCACGTGGCGAAGACCCACAAGCCATGGCTAGGTACTCCATCACAGATCTTTTCATATTGATAATAACTCAAATTTGTATCTGGCATGAGTGGTCTGGTGGTGATCGTCTTACCTCCAATCAACGCTGGTTGAAAAGCTTCGGAGTGCATGATGGCGTCATAAAGGTTCCGAGGACTTTAGCGGATCCTGAGCACTTTTGGATAGATATCCTTCATGAGCGTCACGTTTCGGTGCGGCGTGAGGGAATACTGACAACTGAATTACTTTACACGGCTGGCCCTTATAAAAATCAGGTCGGAAGGCAGGTAAGGATTAAAATAGACCATAACAATATCCATCGCGCCTGGGTTGAGTACGAGGCCAAGTGGGTAGAAATAGCATTGATCAATAAAGGGTGTGGCAATATCCCTAAGACGATGTGGGAGTGGGATGTAAGACGGAAGTATGGCCAGCGTAGGAATGAATTGACGATTCTTGGGTTGGTCTATGTCAATGCGCAGCGGAAGTTGATGAGAACTCTTATTACAGATGGGGAGCTCAGAAGGCTCGAAGAATCTAGTGCACTCCAAGAACGAGCGTTGAATGCATTGTCTCCGGGCTTGATCACAAACTCTTCTCAGTCTTTGCCTTCTGCCACCACTGAAGAGCCCAGAGCCAGCAACGCCGCGGTGACATCAGATGGAGGTTCAGCATCGGTACAGCGTGGCCCTGCGCCCCCCATGATGGGAGATGACGACTTATGAACCATCTTACCGAAAAGACCAAAGAGCTCTTAGACCTAACACGCGAAGATCGGGCGCTTGCGTGCATGAGAGAGCTTTTCCTTATGCATCCGTCGGCGATGGCAGCGGAGCTCAACGCTCAGCGTTTAGTGGCTTTACCTAGGTGCACCTCTAATGCCGGTATGTCCTTGATCGCGCATCCAGGCGTCGGCAAATCGTCATTAGGTCAGCGCTGGCAGACTCAAAGCTTCAAGCCGAATTCAAAATGGCCTGGCAAGATAATTTACATCGATCTCGTGGAGAACATTGCGAACCTAAGCATCATGAAGCTTTTCCTCGCGGAAGTGGGTAAGCAATTCTACAAGCGACCGCTTAACCTGTCATATCGCGACGTTGCGCTAGCTCAGAGTCTGATAAGGGAGAATAACGTTCGAGCTGTATTTATTGATGAAGCCCCGCTGCTTCGCCAGACACTCACGGACAAGCGGGTCAATCGCGAGCACGGCGCGATTAAGGGGCTTGCCGGGCCCGCTTGGCAGATGAATATGATTATGAGCGGAACTGCTGAAGGTCTTAGGGACGTTTATGGAGAGGATGCGACACTTTTGAGTCGGTTCAGCCTTCGAAAATCAGAACTAACCGCTTGGAATAACGATTTCGAAGGAGAATCCTTCGTGAACGGGTACCTGTGTTACATGCCGCTGTTGCAGAAATCGGTCGTCAACATGGCTTTTTTGAAGAACCTTTATGACTTCGCGATTACGGTAACCGTCGTAAATCGTACCCGGGTGGAATATCGCTCGCGCCGAGCGGTTGTGGAGATTTTGAGGGAGGCTTGCCGGATGGAGGTCGAGAGCGGCCAGGAATATGTCAATGCAGATAGCATCTTAAAAGCGTGGAATGCCATGCAGGGTGTCAACGAGGCACTGGATAGGTTGGAGATCCGACCTACGATGATTTTGAACAGCGCGCCTGCAGATTAAGTGCGCGCGTTGAGGTAAAGGTTATGTTGCCCGTCATCGGTTTTTGCAGCATTACCGAACGAGCTGTGCAGTCTAGCTTTCTTGACAGCGGAGACCGCTTCACTGAAATGCCAAGACCGCACTACACCTCAGTCCCACAACGAAATAAAATCGCGATTACCGTACCTGCTGCAGCGGGACAGGAGGTGAGCGTTGATCCACGATGAAACCGATGCGTATTGGTCTGGAGCTTCTGGCAATGAAGAAGCTCTGAACGAGTGCTATCGGTTTTGTACGTCCGCAGAATCCTCAGAATGCGAGGGAGTTGGCAAAGGTGTAGCGGAGGCATTGCGGGAAGTAATGCTCGTAGTGGGTTCCCCTGGATGTGGCGCCACTGCCTTGGCCAACCAGTTAGCCCTGCGGTTGCGTGCAGTTGATCAGAATGTGTTAGCCATAGATGAGATTTCAAGTTTTGAACCAGGTAATTTCAAAGCGAATCTGGATGTAGCTTTGCGAATTCCGCCGCTGGTTGATGCCAAGACGGGGTCAGCAACAGTGGGTCTGAATGCACTGCAGCTTGCAGTGCTGGAGGCACGGAGCTACGAATGCTTCATCGTCCATGACGCGGATATTTATGGTTTTGACGAGAGTGCACAGGCAGGTAACGCGGCGGTGATTCTCCAACTCCTGCGAATTAATCAGCTAGCGCGAATCGTGATATTCGGCGCTGCCAACTCGGTTGAATGGCTGAAGATTGCGTTTAAGGACGCGTCTTTGGGCTGTAGGACGATACAGCTCGAACCGATGCAATCTTATTCGGATTTTGGTCGGTTCATTATCGATGTCGCGCTTCATGTCTTGCCGCCGTGCCCCCCTCGTCGTGTTGAAGGCCTCGGTTTAGATTCTATTTATGATTGGTCGGGCGGGTACATAGGACTTGCGGTCACAGCGCTGATTCACAAGGTCATGGAGGAGATCCCACTGAATGTCGTAGATGTCGAGCAGTCTATAGCTATGTTTTCGTGTGCTGAAGAAGAGTCCGCCAATCTTGAGATTAGCCATGGAGCAGGTGGGCAAACCATACCGTCCGAGACATTTGAAGCGGAAGTGCCCCAGGCCGCAGTTGTGGTTGAACGTTGTGCGGCAGATGACAGCGTAGGCCGCAATAGGAGGGATGTGGGGAGAGGTTGCAGCACCACGCAAGCGTTGGCGCTATGGCACTCAAAACCACCGGAAACCGAATTGCGGCATCACCACCCAGTGGTTGATAACGAGTCCTTCTCATCCTGGGTCGCCAGGCAGGCTATGGGGCTAAGTCACAGCACTGGATACACCTTAGCGAG